>JBGCFZ010000126.1:0-34995 GCA_045110355.1 Lewinella sp.
TCAAAATACTTAGTCCAGGAGTTATCAATAGCAACTCTGATAATTGCATTATAGGCACTAGGCTCAATCGCGCGCGTTTGCCCAGGCACCAGTGTGAACATATAAAACAGCTGTGGTGAACCACAATTCATTTCATCACACCATACATCTATTTCACAATCACTGTTATTAGTTACATTGACCCAATGACGACACCAGCCCGGTTGAGCGCAAACTGCCCCCCCGGTAGCTCCTGGAGCGGCATGAAGGTCAATGTTGGATACAACATTTTCACAGCAAGTAGGCGCACCACTAGACGTAGCCGTTAAACTAGTCGATTGACCAGGGCAGATCGATTGATCAGGCCCCGCATACGCACTTGTAGCCATAAAAGAAGAACTTGTTGACTCAGTATCAGAGAGGTCCAGATTCAACAAACTCTCCGCCGTAAAGCTTAAAGTTTGTAATGAGTCTTGTACTCCCGACACCCAACTTCCTACTGAGATAAAACCGCCAGGATTAGTAGGGTCCGAAACCATCTCCCATGATACCGGCTTCCCCTGGACTGCCACATCATAAGGCAAGCTTTCTGTCAACAATGAGCCGACAGGAGCGGGAGCCTCTTGTGCAAAAAACGTAAAAGGCGTTAATACAACTACAAGTACAGAAAGCGACCAATGGATCTGCTTCTGAAGTAATAATAGTATTTGATTAGAAAGATTAAATTTTCTGTTGTTCATAACAAATGCAGCTGTATTGTTCGTAGCAAATTCCGTTCTTCTAGGAAGAGAGGAAGAAAGTATAAATACGAAAGGCAGGCGTCTAGGCCTGCTTTGAATAATATCCTGATGTAATGACTGAGTAGAATGCTGGAAAGCACCTTCGTTCGAAACGCCAATATTATTGTTCATCGTGTTCTATAAAAAAATCAACAATTGCCAAGCCTCTATCTAAACAGAGGTTAGAATACTAAAATGATGGTGACAACCAGATTGGTTATTCCAATAAATCAGCCTTGGTAAATTGTGTGAAAATATTGTTCATCTTGTTCTGTTTGGAAAGGGTCATTAGTACAAATCCTAAAGACCATATGCCTTGCCAGGGTAGTTCCCTAATGGCAGACGTTTTTTGTGTTACTTTCTCGGCGGGATATAAAAAATAAAAGAACCACTACTGTCCATAGTGAATCCTGTTTTTTAAAACTAAAAGTTCAGGTAAGCGAAACTACCCGTTGTTCAAAGATAATAAGCCGCTTTCCAAGTAACAACTGGACGCAAAAAATGGCCTACTTTTAAGCCTCTGAATTTGTGTTTTGTCTCTTCATCATTTCAGACGTGGCTTTTTTCATGTAGCCACAATAATTGTCGCAAAACGCTTTAAACAGGTCGTTATAGCCATTAAAAAGGTTGACTAAAAACCCAACGGAAGCGTTTAACAAAGGAGCGGCAGCAAGCAGCCATTGACATATATATTTTTTTTCTTAATATGGTTTTTGTGCCGTTATTCATACCCTCGGGCCTGTAATCGGAAGAGTTCGGCATACCGGCCATCCAGCTCCATTAGTGCCTCATGGCTCCCCATTTCCAGGCGTTGGCCGTACTCGAGAAAGAGGATCAAGTCTGCCATTCGAACGGTAGAAAATCGATGGCTGATCAGCACTGCCGACTTCCCTTCAATCAGTTCAGAGAACCGTTGAAAGACCTCGTATTCTGCCCGTGCATCCAAGGCACTTGTAGGTTCATCGAGGATCAATAATTGGGCATCTCTGATGTAGGCACGGGCCAGGGCAATTTTTTGCCACTGCCCACCGCTGAGGTCCTGTGCACCGGCAAAGCGGCGACCAAGCAGTTGGTCATAGCCCCCCGGCAGTTCCGCCACCACATCTGCTGCTAATGACTTTCGCGCACTTTCTTCTATTTGTTCCTGAGCATCAATAGCTTCAATTCGCCCCACGGCAATGTTCTCCCGTACCGTGAGCTGGTACCGGAAGAAGTCTTGAAAAATAACCCCGACATTATCCCGTAGCCCTGCCAATTGGTATTCCCGGAGGTCACGACCGTCAAGCAATATCCGGCCAGAGGTTGGTTCATACAGGCGGGCAAGCAGCTTTACCAGGGTAGTTTTACCTGCTCCGTTCTCTCCTACCAGCGCCAGCCTGGTGCCTACGGGTAAAGTAAAAGAGAGGTCCTTGATGGCGTACTGCTCAGTGCCGGGATAGCGGAAGCTGACGTTTTCAAACACCCAGCCTTCTTTCACCAATTCCGGGAAAGGAAGTGATGCTTTTTGATCAGCGATCTGGGGTTTAATCTCAAAAAAATCGAATAAATCCTGGAGGTATAAAGCATTCTCCCCGATGCTCGCGAAACGGGAAAGAATACTCCGCAATCCTTGCTGCATTCGCCGGAAAGCGCCAGCCAGGAAGGTCAAGGTTCCCACGGTAATTATCCCGTTGACCGTTTGTGTAATAATTAGAACGTAGGCACCGTAATAAGTCAGGGAGCCAATGGTACTGAAGAACGCCCCCCAGCTTGCCCGGCGGACACTGAGGTCCCGGTTGATGCGATAGTACTTCATCGACAGTTCATCAAATCGGTTGGTGATAAATTCAGCCAGTCCAAAGATTTTCACCTCCTTTGCCGTAACGTCGCTGGCACCAATGTAGCGCAAGTAATCCAGCTCCCTGCGCTCGGGTGTCCAGCTGCGCGTAAGGCTATACTTCTGCTGGTTGAAATAATTCTCCTGAATAAAACTGGGGATAACCGCAACGATCAGTAACAGGATCAACCAGGGATTAAAAGCCACGACACTTATGCCCAGAACAACCAGCGTGATCGTACTCTGAAATTGCGCCAGCAACTGCGCCATCAGGACGCCCCGGCCGGAGGTCTGTCGGCGGGCGCGTTCCATCTTATCATAGAATTCGGCGTCTTCAAATTGATACAAGTCCAGTGTGGCGGCGTGGCGCATAATGTCCACACTGGTCCGGTTAGAAATCAAGTCCGTCAGTAAGCCATCAAACAGCGTTGTTGCCCGGCTCAGCAAGTCTGTGGCAAGGGCAAGAGCGAGTTCCAACGCCACCAGTTTCCAGAGAAGGGAGGTGGCTCCATCCTGCGTTTCGAGCAGGCGCAGCACTTCATCGATAATGAGCTTTCCGACGTAAAGAATTGCCGTGGGCAAGGCCGCCTGTAGTAGTCGCAAGACGATACTTGCCAACGCAAGGCGAGGACTGGTGTCCCAAATAAGTCTCAGGTAAGGAGGGATGCTTCGTAATGCCGCCAGCTGATCTCGCCAGTTTTTAGTTTCGGTTTTCGCTTTAGTATTTTTTGGTTTTGCCATCTGCTGAACCTAACGCGTTCAATCGGGCAGTGGTTGCTCTTGAGGCCTTGTATTCGATTCGGCCATTTGGGCGGGGCCGCAGGTGCAAAAGCGAGGACGGAAAGGAGCAGGGGAAGTAAGGCTGGTCATCGCTTTCTCTCAAGCATTCTTCCCGATTATCAGGAAGGTCCTCCTCCCCTGCTCTCCATAACTTTTTTTTGCACCTGCGGCCCCGCCCAAAAGAAGTGCAGCCCCACCGAACAAATCGTATCTTCCTGCTTTATAGTCGGCATTTGCTTCTTAAAATAACCTACATCTTGAAAAATTTACTTTTAGCGGTCCTGCTCTGCATCAGCGGAGGACTCACCGCTCAACTCGACCTATTTCAGCCTCATACGCCCAAGCACTCCGATGCCGAGCAGTACGAGCAAAAAACAATACCCAATAAGGCAAGCTACTTTGAGGTTTCTTCCCCCGGAAAGCTGGCAAAAGCCATCAGGGAGGCTCCCACCGAAAACACCTTTACCCAGGGTCATGAATTACTACTGACACTCCCCGACCCCGAAGGCCGTAAAACAACTTTCCGGATCACCCGGTATCAGATGATCACTGATGAGTTACAGGCCGTTTACCCCACCTATGTTACTGCTTTTGGATGGGACGTTGCCGCCCCTCACCGAAAAATATTCCTGGACTGGACGGAGCTCGGTTTCGGCGCAAGCGTCACCGGTGGCGCAGAAGGCCGCTGGTACGTTGAGCCGCTGTACCATCAGCAAAACAATGTATATCAGAGTTTTTTCACCCACGATTATCCGCGCCGGGACCGGGACGAAAGTTGTGGCTTCGTCCCCAACCCAGAGCTGCTGGCCGAACTGGAAGCCTTTGGCCCTGCGGAAAAATCAGTAGGTGACTGCCAGCTGCGCGAGTATGACCTGGCGCTGGCTTGTACGGGAGAGTACTACGCTGCCGTTGGCGGCACGGAAGCCCTCGTCGTGACCGAGATGATGCGGGCCATCAACCGGGTAAATGAGGTATTTCGCAGCGACCTGGCCATCCAGCTCACCATCATCAATTTACCGACGCCCAGCAACGGCATTCAGCTAGTTTACAGCAACCCTGCTTCTGATCCCTACACCAACAATAGTGGCTCCACTATGCTGGGGGAGAACCAGGCCAACGTCGATGCCGTAATCGGCTCTGCCAACTATGACATTGGTCACGTTTTCAGCACTGGCGGTGGTGGTATTGCCTCCTTAGACAGTCCTTGTACGGGGCGGAAAGCACGGGGCGTAACCGGCTTGGGCAGCCCTACCGGAGATCCGTTTTACATCGATTTTGTGGCGCACGAGATAGGCCACCAATTTGGCGGACAACACACCTTCAACTCGACAAATTCAAACTGTGCCACCCGAAACGGCGGCACCGCCTATGAGCCTGGCGGCGGCACCACCATTCAGGCTTACGCCGGCATCTGTGGCAGCACCGCAAACATTCAGCAAAACAGTGATCCTTACTACCATGCCATCAGCATTAAGGAGATCAGCACCTACATGGAATTGGGTGGTGGTAATGCCTGTGCGGGCATTGCCTCCACAGCCAATACCGCTCCGACCGTAAACGGTGGTGGAGACTACACCATCCCAGCCAATACGCCCTTCTTTCTTACTGCTACAGCAAACGACGGAGATGGAGATGCGCTCACTTATTGCTGGGAACAGTTTGACCTCGGCTCCGTCGTGGCCGGAGAGCCTACCGGCAATGAGACCGATGGACCATTATTCAGATCTCTACCTCCTACCCCTTCACCAGTGCGGTATTTCCCGAACCTCCCCGCTCTTGTAGCCGGAGGGGGCTCCCCCTGGGAAGTACTCCCTCTGCAAACCCGTGACATGAATTTCATCGTCACTTTACGGGATTTTGGTACTGCTGGTTATGGCTGTACGGTTCAAGATGAGGTGGAGCTGAGTGTCGTAAATACTGGCGCACAGTATGCAGTATTAACGCCCAATGGTGGAGAAACCTGGCAGTCCGGAAATACGGAAACCGTAACCTGGAATGTGGCGGGTACAGATGTGAACGGTATCAATTGTTCGATGGTCGACATCGTCCTTTCTACCGACGGTGGCACCTCCTTCGATCAGGTTTTGGCCACCGTCGGTAATTCAGGTTCAGCTACCGTTACGGCCCCCGCAACGACGGAGACAAACGCCCGGATTATGGTACGTTGTAATGGCAACATTTTCTTCGATATAAGTGATGCTGATTTCAGCATTGAGCAAACCGACTATGACTACCAGGTCGTCAACGGCAATACTACTGTATGTGAAAACGCAAATACGGCCAGTTACAGCTTCTCTCTGGCAAGCCTGCAAGGATATACTGGCACCATTAATTACGCTACAGCGAGCCTGCCTATGGGCGCAACCGTGGCCTTTACCCCTGCGGCTGTCACGCTTGCCTCAGGCGGAATGCAACAGGTTAATTTCACCCTTAGCAGCCTGGCTGCAATAGCCCCTGGCTCCTATTCCTTCCAGGTGGTCACTGATGATGGTGGCACGCCAAAAAGCGAGGACTTTTTCCTGGAAATTCTCCCGCCACTAGCGACTCCAACGCTGTTGTCTCCGGTCGCCAACGGCTTCCTTCCGCGTAATGCTGCTGTTTTTGACTGGGACGACGTAGATAATGCGACCTCCTACCGTATAGATTTCTACAGTGACATGGCCGGTACAATGCCCGCTGGCAACCTAGGCGGGCTTTCCAATAGTGGCGTCAACTTTGGCAGCAGTTTTGAAAGCAGTTATAATGATGGAGATATGCTGTTCTGGAAGGTAACCGCCTTCAATACAGATTGCGATCCGGACGAAAATATTGTCTCAGAAATCCGGAAATTCACCTGGGGAACGATGCTCAGTGGCAACTCACTTGTTGCCGGCGGGTCTCCGGTCGAAATCTGTACCGGCGAAACGGCGGATACGGACTTCACCGTTTCCTTTTTCAACGGAGACCTGACTGGTCCGGCCACCCTTAGCAGTACCGCAATGCCTCCCGGAGTTACCGTGGCCATTACACCAGCTACCCTGAATGACGGAGAAACTGCGACCATTGTCTTAACCGGGGAAGAAACACTCGCCCCCGGCTCTTATACCGTCACCATAGAAGCAGATGACGGTGCGGCAACCGAGACGATTGACCTTGACCTTGAGGTACTTGGCGACGTTAATATCATCACACCGGTTGCCGACGCAGAATACCTCCTAGAAACCGTAGGGGGCTGCGCATCAACTGGCAATAATGCCATTTTCGTCGACTACGAATTCGACGAATACACCGGCGCGCCCGTAACGGATTATACGCTGTACGTTTCGTTGGTTGGCGGAGGTACTTTCCCTACATCGACCGTTGTACCGAATGTAGTTAACACCCGTGGTTATTGCGCCAATAATGATGATGAATTCATCTTCAGAATAGAAGCCAACCTAACGGGTGGCGGCACGGTAGTTTCTTGCAGCGAGAACTTTTTTGCTCGGATAATTTTACCCGTCAACTGGCTAACTTTCGATGCCCGGCCTTCCGGCAAAACAGCCCTACTTTCTTGGTCAGTTACCCAAGATTTATTGAACGAAGGTTTCACCGTAGAACGCAGCGCTCCTGCCGCCACCAATTGGGAAGCCGTTGGGTACACTGAAAGCACCGGTGTAGCAGGCAACGAAAATTACTCTTTTACTGACTCCAATGTCGGACCCGGTAATACTTACCTGTATCGACTTCGGCAGGAAGATTCGGATGGTGCCATCAGCTATTCCGAGATCAGAACGGTAACGTTTTCTGACGATACAAATGGAGTTAGCGTTCGTCCAAACCCGGCGGGTGATTTCGTATTATTATCAACACTACGAAACGATCCTGAAACGCTGCACTTTATTCTGACCAACGGTTTGGGAAAAACAATAAGTACAGGGAAATTTCCTTCCGGACAGGTCCGCGTTAACCTGGCTGATTTACCCCCAGCAATGTACCAAATCGTTATATCCGGAAAAAACAACTATCGAGAAGTAAAACGGATAATTAAAAGATAGGCGCTAATGACATATTAAAAAAATAGCCATACTGAATTAATACTCAGTGTGGCTATTTTAATTATACATTTAAGTAATAATTAGCCTATCGGATTATTTGTTCTCGCAGTAAATTCCTGGCAGTCCATACCCGGCTCTTTGCCGTTCCTACGGGAACGTTGGTAAGCACCGCAATGTCTTTATATTTAATACCATTATAATGGAGCAAGAAGGCCCGCCGATATATTTCCGGCAATGCCTCGATCCGTTTCATAATCTCCTCCGCTCCAAGGCTGCTTTCTGCGGGGTTATTAGCAATTGTTTTATTCATCCAATCATTCGGATGCAAGTGTTCTTCCGTAATTTCCTGGCGGCGCTTATTTTTCCTATAACCAGAGATGAAAGTATTGCGGATGATGGTCTTAATCCAGGCCTGAAGGTTGGTTCCCTTAGTGAAGCGCTCGTGGTTTTTCAACACTAGATATATGGCCTCCTGCAGGAGGTCTGCCGCAGACTCTTCGTCGCGGGTCAGATTAAGGGCGAAAGACCGGTATTCAGGATAAAACCGGTTACTAAGTCTATTGATTTCGTGGGGGGTCATACTAAGCTTTGTTAATCCTAAGCAAGTTAAGGGGCCTCATTGCCAGTACGGGCGATAGTTGGATGAATCGTCGTATTTCTTGGATGAATGGAGATACGGTGCGTCCCTCCCCGTAGCGGCTTGACTTTGGCATGACAAAACTCCGTTATTCGGTATGAATCAGGGCCAAACACTAGGCTTAAAGATGGACTCCAAGCTTCTGGTTACAGCGTTCGATATATGAGGAGAAACGAAAGGAACATGATACCGCTCAACAACATCAGAAACCAACCCATCTTCCTGACTCCGTCTTCATCCCCCCCTCTAAGGATCAACTTGCGAAATGGTTCTACTGCGACCAATCCAAGGCTGGCCACAAACAATAGCCCCAGAGAAACCAGTACGCCCTGATAAAATTCCGGACCATATTCACCTCCTTTCACCAGCATTGACCAGGCACCCCATAAGATCGGAGCATTCCAGGCGACTAACCCAACAATTATTGCAGTCAATTTAAAGGAATTTCCACCTTGGGACTGTGCGGCGGCAATCTCTTCACTTTTTTCACGATCGGGGTTCCTCTTACCCTCTAAAAAATTTGTTTTATTAATTCTTCTGATTATTTCATCAGGAGAGGAAAACCCAAAAAACACCACCTTTTGGCTATATTTTTCCACACGATGAACAACTCGAATTCCTTGCCCAATTAACGGAATAATCATGTAAGGCTCAATCGCCACGACATCCTCGGGAGCAAAGACAACCTTTTTAATTGAAACGCTTACTTCTAACCGATCAGAAGATACCTTTAACTTCCCGAATGGCCAAGAACCTTGGTACACCCAAACCACTTTGACTTAGGTATAATGCCCTATTCGAGCACCGCCAGTAATTTCGAAGGATATTTTTTCTTTATTTTCGGACATTATTTCGTCATTATTTTATTTACCACTTCCTTTTTCTATGGCTCTATTAATCCGAGTCTGCAAACGGGAAGCATCCAAATTTCTAGGATCCAAAAACACCGCTTTATCGGCATATTCTTTTGCCAACTTAAAACTATCCATGGCCAGGTACACTTCAGCATAAACAGCCCAGGGTTTAGGTTCGGTTTTATCCGTAATTATTGACGCTAGCCTATGCGCTATTCCCAAGGCCTTTTCATGCCTGCCTAATTCCGCCTCCAGCGAAGCCTGAAAGCCCATCATAAAGTGGTTATCTGCATGCCGTTCGGCCGTCAGTACTGCCAACGAATCGAGGGCTGCCTGCGGCCCGTGATTCGAGTTGATCAACTCAACGTACTCGCACTTCAGGTATACTTCTGCGGGATATTTAAGAATCAGCTTACCGAGTGTTTCCTCGCCACCGGGCAATACCTTTTTCAACATATCCATGGCGGCAGCGGGGCTGTGCTCCCGAAGGTTGGTAAAACGAACGAAATTGGTGTAAAGCTCAAGTAATTCTCGTTCATCTTCGGGCAATTCGGCGTGGTTCCCGGTCAGTTCCCGTTCGATGCGGTTTCGTTCCGTAGTATCTAGTGTTAACCGGCCGAGTGTGGCTTTCCCAATAAGGAAATCGGGGTCAAAGCTGAGGGCTTTACGGTAAGTGGCCTCGGAAGGCCCGTAGCGGCCTTCATCCATGATTTGCTCCCAGCCTCTGGCGAAGTAATGCAGTGCCGAATCGGACGTCGTGGTGTAAGGTAAATAGTCTGTAGAGGTTGATGGTACAACGGGGACTGGTTTACAAGCGATGAACGCCGTTAGCAAAACTAGAAAGAAAAGAGGTTTCATCTGGATAAATTACGTGGTTTTTGTGTGCGAACCGAATTGTTGCATAGCACGAACCTGGTTGAGTGTTCCGTCTATTGAGTTTGATGGCCTTACCTACGTTAAAACGTAGGCCTGTGCTATAAAGCTCTAACGAGCTAAACCAATGCTCGCTACCGCTCGTGGCGGCTACCGTCTTTTAAAAAATTGGTTTACGTCCGTTATTTTTGAGGAAAACTGGCAAGAATCTTACGGCTTTCAGGGACGGGAATTAAATAAAATGTGAATGAACTGGTTTAAACTTTTCGTTCACGACCTTATCCGCGCCCTAATGATCACTGGCTTCGTTGCAAAAATCCTCATTTAGCTAAGGCTAAACTCCGGTTTTCGCGCCTAGCCAGTAATCATCACGTCTGCGGAGCGGCCAGCTCAGAAAAGTTTAAACCAGTTCAATATTTATTTCCTACCCCTTAGCTGTAATACTTCCCCAATATTTTCTCCCACCAGCTGCCCGGGAGCCATCGGCTCACCTTTACGCTTGCCCGCTGAACAAATTCTCCGATAAGGTAGTAGGGTTTAAATTCTTCTTTTTCCAGGATTTTGTACATCTCTTCGGCAACGAAGGTGGCCGTCATGCCATGGCCAACGTTCTCAGCCATGCCATCATCCGCCTTCTTATAACGGGCCTGGTAGATGGGGTCGAGGTCAAAGACTGGCTGGCGGTACTGGGTAGCAATGGAATTGGTAGCAATATCTCCGGGAGCAACGTAGGCCACCTGGAGGCTGGTTCCCTTGAGTTCCATCCGGAGGCTGTCCGTCATTGCCTTCAGGGCGGCCTTACTGGCGCAATAAGCTGAGCGAAAAGGGATACCCATAAAACCGGCCACACTCCCCACCAGCAGCAGCCGGCCACGGTCACTTTTTCGCAGGTGGGGTAAGGTGGCCTGGCAGATGTTCCAGCTGCCCCAAAAATTGGTATCGATGATGCGTTTAGCTCGGTCGGTCGGCATTTGCTCTACCGGCCCGGCACCGCCGATGCCAGCGCAGTGCAATACAACATCTAACCGGCCAGACTCCTCCATTAGCCGGGCCACAGCGAGGCCCAGGGCCTCTGCATCGCTGACGTCGGCCGGCAACGCAATCACGCCGGGCAAATCCACCTCCCGGCGGCTCATGCCATAAACTTTATAGCCACGTTGGGCCAGTAAGGGGGCGAGGGCTTCTCCGACGCCGGAGGAGGCACCGGTAACAAGGGCTACGGGTTGCATGCAATATTATTTTGTGGGCATAAAGGTAGGAAGTGGTTGGGTTAAAGCATCCCTGGTGCTAAGATTGGAGAAAGCCCATGCCAGGTTACCCGAAGGAGTACCCCGTCAGCACGTTACGAACGGTGCCCAAAACCATTCTCTGCACCTGCGGCCCCGCCCTAATTAGTCCCTGAGCGAACCCAGCAATGGTTCCGTACCCGCTTAGCCCTTGTAAAGCAGACAAAAATTCAGGGTATCCAAATTGTTAAACGGTCGTCCTAAACCACACGAAGCCTTACCTTTGTGTTTAACTTAAGCATTCATAAGCATATAAACAGCTAATTGCTGTTGTCCCCAAACAAACTTAAAATGGATACTACCCTCGAAACCACTTTCAACGAAAAGGGTGAACTGATCAGCCCAATTCTGCCCAATGGCGTAAAGAACTTCCTGATCGACATCGACGGCACCATCTGCGACGACATCCCTAATGAGGAGCCAGAGCGGATGGGCACTTGCCTGCCCTACCCCGATGCTCTGCGCATTGTCAACAAGTGGTATGAGGAAGGTCACATCATTACCTTCTTTACTTCCCGGACGGAGGAGCATCGCGAAATCACCGAATATTGGCTCAAGAAGCATGATTTCAAATGGCACGCCATGCTGATGGGCAAACCCCGCGGCGGCAACTACCATTGGATCGACAACCACATCGTGAAGGCTACCCGGTTCAAGGGTAAGTTCACGGACCTGGTGGTTAAGAACCGGAACGTTGAAGTATTTAACGACTAGACTCCGCTTCGCGGAGGTAGACGAAAAAGACGCTGCGCGCTTTTTCTTATCGACGGCCTTCGGCCTAATAGACGAAAGGACGCTGCGCGCCTTTCTTGTAGACGGCCTTCGGCCTGATAGACGAAAGGACGCTGCGCGCCTTTCTTTGTAGACGCGCTGCGCGCTTGTAGGCTACCGCTAATCTCTGCTCGCTGCGCTCGTAGGTCTTCGGCCTTATTTTAAAACGCCTCCGGTAAATGTTTTACCGGAGGCGTTTTCATTATGAGGGATTAGTGATGCAGTGTTTGATCCCAGATCTTCTTCCCTTCGGTATCGTAGACCGACACTTCCAGTTTCCGTTGTTTGAGTGGTCCGGAGAAGGTGAGGATGCCGAAGTTGTGTTCTACCGCCAGCGTTCCGTCCACCCGACAATCGTTTTGTTCGTCGCGCGAGGAGCCGGTACCCGCCGTCAGGCTGGAGATGGTGACGTCATAAATCATGTTGCCACCGGGCAGTTTACGTTCGCTGAGTTCGGTGTGGTGACGGTCTCCGGTAAGAAAGACGACGCCGTTGATGTTCTCTTCGTCGATCCGGCGGAGCAGGTATTTCTGCTCTTCTGGTGCCAGGTTGACGTAGGTTTCGCCACGTTTGGCGGTATTGAGGACCTGTCCGCCAATACACACCATTTTCCAGGGGGAGTCACTGAAGATGAGGCTTTCAATCAGCCAGTCGAGTTGTGGCTTGCCTAATACCGTTTTGTTATCCGCTCGATCCTGGTCGTTGGGGGTCCGGAAAGTCCGGTTATCCAGCAGGAAAAAATCTGTATCGTTGTAGCGAAAGGTAGTGGTAATACCGGCGGAGCCGGTAGCCATTTTACTGGCTGGCAGGCCGCTGGTGAGGTTGCCCCAGAAGAGATCGAAGGTTTCTTTAGCGAGTTCTTTGTGCACCCAGGTCCGATCGGAGTTATTGGGGCCATAGTCGTGGTCGTCCCAGGTAGCGTAGTGGTGGGTGCGGGCCAGCAGGGCCTGCATTTCGGGGATGCTTCGGGTATGACTATAGCGATGCTGGTATCCCGTGCGGGTGTACCAATCTGGCTCCCGCAGGTACATATTATCGCCCAGAGCGATCATCAGGTCTGGGTTCTTTTGATCGATGGATCGAAAAATTTCATACTCGCTGCCATAGCCGGCACCCGGTCGGTCGTAGACCGGCTCATTGATATAAGTGCAGCTCCCCAGGGCAACGGTAAAGGTGGGTGGGTCTCCGCGCCAGCGCCAGATTTTCTGCGCCGTAAACTCCGCGGGGTAATCCAAATCCACCCGCTGGTCATTAATAAATACGCTGTAGATATAATGTATTCCGGGCTGTACCTGGTCAGCAATAAGTTTGGCCGTAAAGGCTTCTGCCTTTTTGGTGGTAACGGAGTTGGTCTTCTGCGTTACACCATCGTCATCAGTGTACTCCACCCGGACGGTGGCGGCAGCATTCGTCTGGACCCAAATAAGTACTTCCCGTTGTTCGCAGTAGCCCAACATCGGGCCCGACCGAAGCAGTTCTTTTTGGGCGCGGACGCTGGTGCAAAGTAAAAGCAGGAGGAGCAAAGGAAGGTAGTTGCGCATAGAACGTAAGGATTTGGTGGCAAGATAATGAAGGGCAAACCTAAGTAGGTTTCCCCAAGGTTAAACCCTACACCCCACGACGATGGGGTTGTCTATTTAAAAATAAGCAGCTAAACCTTTGGCCCAACGGGCAAAAACACCTACTTTCGGCAAGTATTATGTCCGAAATTTATTTTTGGTCACTGAACAATGCACCTCCTCCCTTAAAAATATGCGGTAAATATGTGGCCTTCACGGGCCCATCATTCACCCTTTGAGAAAGCTTTCTGACATACCACATTATTTGCCCCCTGACTGCGGTTGGGGGGCTTTTTTAGTAAAGGAGGAAAGGGAGAAGGGGGGAATGGGCTACCGCTGTTGCCGTTCGCGGCGCTGCGCTTGCTCACCTTCATGTAGGAAGGCATTAGGGGACGTCTTGTAAGTAACTGTCCGCTTTGCCGCTATGGAAAAACGCTGTGTTTCCTCAGTACCTCCCTCTGTGAGCAACCACACGAGTGAAGCGATCGCTCCCACGCACTGCCTTACGGCCTGCCAGTATACTCTGCTTCGATATAGTTTAGCAGAGCTTCTACCTCGTCGTCCTCGAGATTGTAACTCGACATCACATAGGGTTTCCATTCCACCCAAAGTTCCTTAGCCCGGGGGTGATCATTACCGATCAGTCGCTGACTGTTACGAATCCAGGCGTGGAGGTCTTCACGTGGGTAAGCCGCCCAGCGGGCGGTGACGCCACCAAGGGCTGGCGCGGTGGCCACATCCTTCATATTTTTATTGTGGCAACTTCCGCAGGCATTCTTATTCCAGAGGGCTTTGCCAAGTTTGTATTCCGGGGAACGCTCTGGTACGGGAGTTGAGCTAGTAACGATGTCGGTAGTATTCCCAACCGGCGTACTCCCATCCTGACTAAGGGCGTAACCCGTCATTAGGGCAAGGATAAAGAGGATACCAAACAGGCTGGCGTATAAAAGGGGTAACAAGTGCTTCGCTTTCATGGTGCGGTGGGGTTTGTGTTAAGTAAAATTAGGGAGATAAAGCCCTGCAAACCAGCCTCCTTTACTTGTTTGAACTCGATATAGATTAGGACTAAAACCCAACCAATCCAGTAGTTACAACACAAGAAAAAAGCTTACACCCATTGCTTCAAAACGGCCCTTGCACCTGCGGCCCCGCCAAATCCTGACCATTGGTCTATTACACAAAATATTCATTCTTGTAACTTGCGCCTGGCGTAGACTAAATTGTCGCACTGAGCGGTAGTACTGGAGTGCTTACGCCGGGCCAGTGCGACAATTTGGTTTACAGCCCTTGTCCCCAATTCCTAGTAAAACAATTTACGTAAGTTGGATAATTATTGAGCAGCTACTGCTCTTAACGGTTACTTTACCGAGCTCCCTTGCCTTGGGTGCGCAAGCGTAGTCTAGCGAACGTTAAGAGCGGTAGCCCCTTTACTCCCTTCATCCTTTCACTCCTTTACTCCCTTTCCCCATGCGTTACCCCATCGGCCAATTCATTCTTCCCGAACCTTCAGTTGCCACCACCAACCGCGATACTTATGTGCAAAACATCGGCGAGTTACCGGAGAAAGTAGCCAAGGTTGCGCAAGCGCTAAAGTCGGCCGGCAAATTGGATGTACCCTACCGCGAAGGTGGCTGGACGGCCAGGCAGGTCATTCATCACCTGGCAGACAGCCACGCAAATGCCTACGTACGCCATAAGCGTACGCTGACCGAAACACACCCTACCATTGCTCCCTACGATGAGGTAAGTTGGGCAGAGTTGCCCGATGTAACGGCGACTCCGATCGAAGCCAGCCTGGAAATACTGCGGGGTATCCACCTGCGGTGGGCAACCTTGCTCGCCACCTGTTCTGATGCTCAGTGGGAACGTACGGCCTATCATCCAGGCAGTGACCTGACGTATCGACTAGATACGCTGGCCGCCAATTACAGCTGGCACGGGCTACATCATCTTGCCCATCTGGAGATAGTTTTAAGGTCATAAGCCTTCCAAAACCAGACAGTTTCTGTAAAGAAACTTCATCCTTGTCCTATCTTTATCCAAAGATTCGACCTACACAACATATGAAGTACTTACTTACTATCCTCTTCGCCCTGGCTTGCCAGGCATCCTCAGCTGCACAAAACTCCCTCAACATGACCAACCTCGGCGGTTGGCATGACCCCACCCTGGAACTCGATCGTTTCCGGTACAATGACATCTGGGGCTACGCCGCAAACGGCCGGGAATATGCCCTGATGGGCAGCCGGGAATTCGTTCATATCCTCGACGTGACGGACCCCAACAACATTACCGAAATTGCCCGACTAAACGATGCGCCCAACTCCAGTTCCACCTGGCGAGACATCAAGGTATACGGCGACTATGCTTATTGTGTGACGGATGTCCAAGCTAATGATGGCCTTCAGATCATTGACCTGAGCAACCTCCCTACATCGGCGAGTATTATCTACCGGTCCGACGATGAATTCACAAAATGCCATAATATCTTCATCGACACCACGGCTTCACCGGTCCGTCTTTATGCTTTCGGCACCAACTCCCCAGCCGCCAATGAGGGATACTTTGCCTACAGCCTGGCTGACCCGACCGCTCCCGAACTTATTGCCACTGTTGATTTGATCGACAATGGCCAGTACATGCACGACGGCTATGTGATCAACGATACATTATACGGTAACTGCGAACGCCGTGGACTGTACGTATATGATGTCTCCGACGTAACGGCTCCGGTTGAGTTGGGGGTACTGGACAACTATATGGAGAGTGGCTACAATCATAGTTCCTGGCGTTCCGCAAATGGCAAATACCTGGCCATGTGCGATGAAACTAATGATACGGGGGTGAAAATTGTCAACGTAGAAGACCCGATGGACATGGAAGTAGCCTCCCTGTTCCGGTCCACACTTCTTGCGCCCAACCTGGCCAGTATTGCTCACAATCCATTCTACCTGGGCGACAGTCTTGTTGTCCTGAGTTATTACGGAGACGGTGTGCAAGTTTGGGACGTACGCGACCCCACTACTCCGCAGCGACTGGCTTATTACGATACGAGTCCCGGCAGCACCTCTTACAATGATGGTGCCTGGGGAGCCTATCCCTTCCTGCCTTCCGGCAATATTCTGGTGAGTGATTTGTTTACCGGGCTCTACGTGGTACGGGTAAACGATTTCAATGCCCTTCCCGTAGCGTACACCAGCTGGGAGGTCACCTCCGACGGAAAGAACAGCCAGCTGAATTGGTCAACCTCCGATGAAACAGACAACCTTGGTTGGGAAGTAGAGCATGCCACCAGCCGGGGAGCATTCGCTTCCATTGACTTTGTCAGCGCTGGTGAAGGCACCTACACCTTTACCCACGAAGCACCCGGAGAGGGCCTGCATTATTACCGCTTACGACAGCGGGACTATGATGGCACCGAAGCGTTGAGCGAAGTAAAAACGGTACTCTTTGCCGGCACTGAAGACCAGGTGAGGGCTTTCCCTAATCCTGCCCAGGCAGGCACGGATGTTCGACTCCAGGGCATAAACCCCGACGACAACTGGAGCCTCAGTAACCTCGAAGGCAAGGTGGTACTGAGGGGAAAAGGATCAACCATTAGCCACAGGTCGTTAGCTGCAGGTGTCTATTTCCTGGAAACCGGAGGTAAAGTCGTCAGCAAAGTAGTTTTTGCTGACTAACGGTTGGTTATGAGCCGTAGCCTTGCGAAACATTTACTGCCCACTCTTTGGTCCTTACCTTAGCGGCACTAACACCTAGACAATGTTTGACAATAGTACGCAAGATCCCAACCTGGATAAGATCAGTATGCTGCAGCGGCAAAGCTGGCAGCTTGAACTAATCATTACTGGCTTTGCCCTGGCCGGGATGATATCAGGAGCCGATGCGTTTCATGACTTCATCGTTAAATGGCGCGACTTTCTATCTAACTACGGCACCATGGGGACACTAGGCAGAGGCTTGCTTAAGGGTACTCACCTCGCCTACTTTGTCGTGATTTTTCACTTCTTCCTCAACGTCGTGGTGCGTTGTCTGTGGATTGGTGCATTAACCCTTCGTGGAGTGATCGGACAAGAAGACTACCTCGCGCAGCGCTACCACCCCATTTTTGATCGCTTTCTGCGTAAGCGTAATGGAAGTTTCGACGCGTACATCAACCGATTGGATACTTCAGCCAGTCTCATTTTTGCGATTACCTTCCTGATGATCACCGTCCTTTTCGGGGTCCTCAGCTGGACTTCAGTCATGGCCGTCGTCATATCTTCCCTGGTCGCCGCTTTCGGTTTCCCAGGTGCGATAGCCGGTACTTTTATCTCGGGTATCTACGTGCTTTTCTCTAGTATTTATCTGATAGATTTCATTACCGGAGGTATAGTAAAGCGAGGAGAATCCCGAATTTACTTTCCTCTGTACCGGATTATGGGATGGCTAACCTTTGCACGCTTGTACCGGCCGCTCTACTATGCCATCATCAGTAATACCTGGGGGAAGCGCTTGATCTGGCTGGTTATTCCCTATGTTTTACTCATCACAATAGTGCCGGGAAGGGTCTTAAATTTCAACTCCTACATCAATCGTGTAGACTACGACATGCAGACGGATCAGCGATATGGCATCAAAGACCGGTATTATGAAGACAAGGATGGTTTCAAGGCGACCAAGACGTCCATATTTATTCCTTCAGACATAATCACGGATAAAGTACTGAAGGTCCGACTACCGCTTTATGAGAGCTACTATGATATATTAGCATTCACCTGCCCGCTGATCAATAAGGAGCTTATTACTGAGCAAGATACATTGGTTAAGCAAGACACCATAAATGCGACCGAGGCGAACTACATTCAGAGCTATAAATTTGGTCGTAGCCTGGGAAAGAGTATCCGAGGAGGCTCAGGCGACGAGCTGCTTCCGGGCGAAGACAGTATGATGGTTCGCTGTTTATTGGATCACCTTCAACTTGATCTCGATGGCGTACCGGTTAATGCTGAAAACGCGTTGATCGGTACTGCAGTCTCTGGTCCACCTTTGCCAGAGTTAATTGCTTATTTTCCGTTACGTGACATTGAGCCGGGCATGCACCGGTTACACTTAAGCAAGCGGGCCAAACCCAATGACCCTCAAAGTCAGGAAGAAGTTTACGTGTATCGGGACTATGTCATCCCATTTTTCTATGCCCCGGAATAAGCTTGTCAGCAATGAATGAGCGTCAAAAAACCGGTCAGCTGGGAGAATCAATTGCCAAAGCCTACCTGGAGGATAAAGGGCTATCGATCGAAGCAGAAGGCTATCGGTATAAGCGCGTTGAACTAGATCTGATCGTTAAGAACAAAGCTAATTGCCTGATCTTTGTGGAGGTCAAAACGAGGAAGGGACTACAGTGGGGGCATCCGTCAGGAGCCGTCTCCGTTACCAAAGAAAAAAACATGAGCAAAGCGGCTGCTGCTTACATGCGGGAGGTGGGCCACGACTGGGAAGTCCGCTTTGACATTATCTCCATCCTACTGCATAAAGACGGGACACATACCTTAGAGCATATTGAGGATGCCTTTTTTCCAGGACTGTTTTAGACGAAAAGTCGCTGTGCTCTTTTTCTTGATAGCCGGACTTCGTCCTTTGTAGTGGGTAGATTGATAGCGCTACCGCACGGCTCTGCTCGCTTCACTCGTGAACACCATTTTCTGCGGAGTACATCATTAAAAAAGTGCAACGTCTACACCACCCCTCTCCGCTTAAGCTCCAGGTATTCATTAATGACGGCACCAGAAAGTTTTTCGGGTGGTGTCAGCACCACTTTAACGCCGTTTTGCCGCAAGCGAGCGGCCATTAATTCCCGCTGCTGCAGGAAGTTACGCGCGGTAGATTTGAGGTAGACATCTTCCACCCCCTCGGTAGTATCGTTGAGCAGGTCAGCAATTTCTGTATTCTCGAACAGTACGACCACCAATTGGTGTGCGCGGGCAACCCGCCGCAAGCCAGGCAAGACCCGGTCTAGCGCATAATTGCTCTCGAAGTTGGTGAAGAGGATGATCAGGCTCCGGCCGCCAAGCAGTTTACGGCTGGCGTAGTAGAGCAGATCGTAGTTCGATTCTTTCTGCTGATCCTGTTGACGGTACAACGCCTCCATGATCCTGCGAAGGTGATCTGGCTTAGCGTCGGCGGGGAGTACCGTCCCGATCTTGTCGGAGAAGGTAAGGAGGCCCGCACGGTCTTCGCGGGTAAGGATGACGTTACTGAGGGCCAACGTGGCGTTGATGGCATAATCAAGCAAGCTGAGGCCATTAAAGGGCATCAACATGGTTCGTCCTTTATCGATGCAGCAGAAAACGCGCTGCGCGCGTTCGTCCTCATACTGGTTAATCATCAACGCATTTCTACGACCGGTAGCCTTCCAGTTAATGCTTCGATAATCATCTCCGAGTACATATTCTTTGATCTGATCAAACTCATAGCTTTTAGCAAGCCGACGCAACCTTTTCCTCCCCTGAGCCGGAACCGTCGTTTTAGCCTTGAGGGCAAATTGCTGCATTTGCAGAATACTTGGATAAACCGGCACCGTTTCCTCTGCGGGAAAAATAAGGCGACGCTCGGCCAGTTTCCAGTTGGTCGTCAGAAACAGGTTCAGGTTACCAAAATCATAAGCGCCCCTGGTCATGGGGCGAATGGGATAACTCAGCTCCCGCTCAGCGCCTGGCTCCAGCGTGAAGGGAATTTGATGGTCCCGGATTTGGAGTTCCGTCGGCAGCTCGTCCGTCAGGACGACATCTACCTTACGACTTCCTTCATTGTGCAGCTGAATCCGTACCTGCATCTCATCGCTGAGCGAGAACACTTTGGGGGTTTTGCGCTCGGCAGAGACCTTATCCGCTACCGTATAAAGCACATAGGTATCATAACCGGCCATACCGAACAAGGCAATCAACCCGGTAATGGCCAGGTAAAAAAAGAAGCTCCAGTAAAAGCCAACGGCGGAAAGTACAATGACGGCTCCCAGCCCAAGAAAGAACCGGTTACCGAGATAGAGGTAACGAAGGTGCGTAAGGATGGATTTCAGCAGGTGTTGCATCAACCGCAAGGTAGGTTTTTTAGCCGAAAAGACGCTGCTCGTTTTTTCGGACGTGTGGGGCAATCGTTACCCCCCCTCCCCACGGGAGCAGGGCTAACGCATACTAGTAACAACGTATTGACAGTTATTCAACAACCGGCCCGACGCCCCCACAAAGTCGACGAAGTCGACTGGCGGGTAGCCGTCCGACCGGGAAACCGGTCATTCGGATGCCCGCAGGGCAACCAATCCCCCTGCCTTCCTACCTCCCTTGCACCTGCGGCCGCGCCCTGATGCGCTTACTGCTTTCGCAAAGGAAGCGTGATCATCTGGCCGCCGCCCTCCAGTGTAAGGTGGTATACCCCCCGTGGCAAAGCACCGACCGCCAGCGTATTCGTACCGGCAACCGGAACACCTTTGTGCAGTAATCTTCCGTCAGCGGCGTACAAAGAATAATGCGTGTAGACATGCGCTTCGGGAAGATCCAGCTTTACCGTAGTCCGGGCGGGATTAGGATATAAGGCCAAAGAAGTTGACTCGTCCAGATGGACCGCCGCCACCTCGGAATAGGTAAAACTGCCATCGAGATCCACCATCCGCAAGCGGTAGTAGGATGTTCCGGGCAGCGCGGCTGCATCCTGAAATCCGTATGATCGGTTCACCTGGCTGTTGCCGGCCGCAGCAACACGGCCCAGGTACTGAAATTCATTTCCGTTGGCCGATCGCTCCACCTCAAAATGGCTGCTGCCTGCTTCGTTGGCCGTTTGCCAAAAATTATTGACTTTTCGCTTGCCTGCGGCCTGGGCTGAAAACTCCAATAGCTCGACTGGCAGCAAGGAAAAATTTGCGAAGGCAAACAATCCTTCAGGGACAATTTCCTCGCTAAAGTTCTCAAACCGGTCGTCTGCCTCTATTTGTATCCAGGTCTCTCCTTCGTCCCTGCTCTGGAAGAGACGAATATCCTCCCGAGGGTTACCTTCAAGTTCGCTGTCTGGTAGTCGAAGACTTAGCTCCACCTCTGCAGCGCCTTCTCTCTCCGGAAGAATTTCGTAGTACCGGTTCAAGGTTGGGTAATTATCTACCTGCACGCCCCCGTAGCGGCGGAAGTAATCTACATCCAGCAGTGCCTCCCGGCTCGGTTCCATCCGGACCCCCAGGTTGCCCAATAACCCGGGGTCATCGGGGTCATGGAAATCGGAGTACCTGATGAAGCTATTCGGAAGTGGGGAAGTGATGTTGTTGGTAGCACCGTCTAGGAAGGCGTTTGATCCCAGAAGAATCCTTGCCTCCAACAACTCTGCCTGAGTATCAGCACCGAGCCAAAAACCGTTGCTCAGGCCAATGCGTCCTTCAATGGTGACTTGGGCGCCATCTTCCAGCCGCAACCAATTAACCTGTATCCGATCATTATTGATCAAACGGTTATTGTCGGGGCCGGAGAAGCCGGTCATAATCAGCGTTCCCCCGGAAAGGGTACCGTCAATGACCTCGACGTCGCCATCAGCCACCGTTATTTCCCCCTGGTTGGTGATGACGGAGCCGCCGGTGATGTAAATACTGGCCTGGGCGTGGAGGCTGGCGGAGCATATCAGAAAGCTCCAAAAGAGATGGTTCAGGTATTTCATATGAGTTGGTTATTGAAGAAATCCGCGCAGGAAGACAAAAGCCCGCCCCTCCGTTTTAGAAATGGCCAGTTTTTTTCCAGCGGGTATGATCAGTATAAATCCATTGTCCTCGGTGAGTTCCTGATTACGATCGGCATTTCGTTCAATGACACCAATCCCTTCACTAAACTGCGCGGTGCCCGCTTGATTTTCCGGATAAATTTCAATAAAATAACTAGTGCTATTACTCGACGGCATAACGTTCACATAGCTGACA
This sequence comes from Lewinella sp., assembly GCA_045110355.1. Classification (GTDB taxonomy): domain Bacteria; phylum Bacteroidota; class Bacteroidia; order Chitinophagales; family Saprospiraceae; genus Neolewinella. The sequence goes on from JBGCFZ010000126.1 coordinate 22,277, forward strand.
AAAAGGGTTCTTCCGGCGGGTACCTCGGTAAATGTTGTTCCACTTTGAGGGTCTTTGAAAGCGGCATACACCGGTTCGTTTACGGGGGTAAAATCAAGAGAAACCCTCGACACCACCACCGTGCCACTTGGTAGTGTACCGGCTCCTCCATTATTCTCTTCCGGGTTAAAAACTGACCACTCCGTTCCGTCATACCCTTCGAAGGTTCCGGTGACGCGGTTATAGCGAATGGTACCGGCAACGGGAGCGATCTGGTCGTCGCCTACTTTAATCTTGCCGCCTACGTCCAGTGCCTGTGATGGATTAGGGTTGTTGATGCCCACTTGGGCAGCAAGATCACCCAGACATAGGAAGCTAAAAAGCAGAAGTAGAAAGAAGTATTTCATGTTGGAATGGGTTATTGAAAGGCTGATTGTTGTCCACAAACTTAGGTGGGCCAACAGACCAAAACAGGTACCAATTGATAAGTGTGTCGTTTAGTTTGGTAAGTGTGTAAAAGCAGCCCGATGAATTGCTCAACAACCGGTACTTTTGATCTACCCTACCTATGCGTCCACTGATCACCCTTTTATTGCTGCTCGCGCCTACGATCCTTACCGGAGCGTCCTCCCCTTCATCCGTGGAGGACATCCTGTTGTCGTATGCTGAAGCAACATCGGACACCGCGCGATACCGGGTACTGAAAGCGACCATTGATTTTACCGCTACGGCTGATCCGGAGGGGATCTTGCAGGAATTGAAGGCGCGGCCGCAGGTGCAAGGGAAGGACAAAGGAGCAAGTGGCGCACTGTTGGCCTTCCTCCAGGCCGAGGCCTTGTATTACGCCGATCAATCCGACGAAGCCCTCAGGTGGTACCTTCGGGCCATTGACCGTGCCGAGCAACAAGTGGAGACGGACCCAATTTTATTGTCCACCTTATGCGCTGCCCTGGGCTACGTGACCGAAGAGGTAAACGGCAGCCTGCCCGCCGTACGGTATTACCTAAAGGGGTTGAGGTATGCTGAAGCCAGCGGTCTGCCCCGCGAGATTGCCGACGTCAACTACAGCCTGGCCACCACCTACGCCACCCTCAATGATTTTGACGATGCTCTGCGCCACGCCCGCCAGTCTTTTGCCATCGACCTCGAATCCAGCGACCCGGCCAACATTGCTACCGATCTGCGTTTCCTCACCGACCTCAGCCTGAAAAACCAGGACCTTATTGGGGCGGAACGCTACGCTAAGCTTGCCCTGGGCCGGATTTCGGCCCTGACCAACCAACGCCTCATCGGCAGCCTGCATCGTTGCCGGGCCGACGTCTTCCTGGCCCGGCAACGTCCAGATTCCGCCCTGGTACACATCAACATGGCCATTGCCCTGGAAGAAGAAAATCACGCCTCCGACCGGCTGGCGGCACATCTCCTCATCCGCGCCAGGGCCTACGCCCAAATTGGTGACCTCCGTGCAGCCTTGAGTCAACTTGACCGTGGAGAACAAGAAGCGAACAACCGTGAGCAGGGCAAACAGCTGACGGGTATCCTGTTGCTGCGTGCCGAACTACTGCAGCAGTCAGGACAACAAACGGCCTCTCTTGCAGTAGCCGAAACGGCCCGCCAGTTGGCCATCAAACAAAAGCGCCCTGACTTGGAAATTCGGGCCATTGATCTGCTGGCCGCACACCACGAGGCAGCCGGCTCCTTACCACTCGCCCTGCACCTGCGCCAGCGCCAAATCGTGCTCCAGGACAGTATCCATCAAAACATTACCCAGGCGCAATTGGGTATTGCTGCCGCCCGTTTCGACGTGCAGCGCATCGGCTACGAAAAACAAGCCCTTCAGTTTGACGTCGACCTGCTGGAGGAAAAAATACGCGCCAACCGCCGCGCTCGCTGGCTGATGGTCTCTATTTTCATCCTTGTGCTTGGCCTTATGGCCCTCTTCCTCTACCAGCGCAACCGCCGGGCCCAACTACAACGCGCCCTCCACGTTCAGCAAATCCAGATCAAAGATCGTAACCGAATGGAAGCCGAGCTGCAAGCCATCCGCAGTCAGTTGAATCCCCATTTCATGTTCAACTCCCTTAATTCCATTAACGATTTCATCCTTCGGAGCAAGCGTGACGACGCTTCTGATTACCTCATCAAGTTTTCTAAACTTATGCGGCTTACCCTTAACCACAGCAAGGAAAACGCTATTCCCTTCCGCGAGGAATTAGCGGCCTTACGGCTCTATGTTGAACTCGAAGCGTTACGCTTTGATAATGCGTTACAGTATCGCTTCGACCTCGAAGACGGCCTTACCGCCAACGAAGATTTTCGCGTTGCTGCCCTTGTTGTGCAGCCATTCGTAGAAAATGCCATTTGGCACGGTCTAAGCCACAGCAAAGCAGAACGTCGGCTCACCATTAGTTTCACCCGGCAAGGTGATGAACTGCATTGCCGGGTGGAAGACAACGGCATCGGAAGGGCTGTCAGTAACCGCATCAATGCTGGCAGGCGGCATCGGTCTCAAGGTCAATCTATGATCCGAAACCGCCTCCATCTTCTCGAACAGTTGCACGGTCGCCGTGCACACTACCGCGTCACCGACCGGCAACCGCAGGGAACCATTGTTTTGCTGACCCTACCCATTTTAGCCACCTCAACCCCTAACACCCATGCCTGAACTCACCGCCATTATTATTGATGATGAACCTTCCGCCGTACGCAGTCTTCAACATTTGCTGAGTCGCTATTGCCCCGAAGTAAACGTAGTGGCCACCACCACCGACCCCCAACAGGCGGTGGAGCTGATTACCACCCACCAACCGCAACTGCTGTTCCTGGATATCCAGATGCCTCATCTTGATGGCTTTCAACTATTGGAGCAGCTCAATGAAAGTACCTTCCACGTTATTTTCACTACCGCCCACGAAGATTACGCGATGCAGGCCATTAAGGCCGAAGCACTAGACTATCTCCTCAAGCCAATTGGGCGGGAAGACCTCCGGGCAGCAATCGACAAGGCCCTCCGGGCCATAAACGAGCAGCATGGCCAGAGTGTCCGTATCAGTCAGTTGTTGCGGCGCATCGAAGCCGACAGCAAACCCAACCGCATCAGTCTCCCCACCGGCGAAGGACTGGAGTTCGTTGACGTAAGTACCATCCGCTACGGAGAGTCTGACGGCAGTTATACCCGTCTTCATTTCACCGATGCGCCCATGCTACTGATCTCCAAGCCGATCGGCTTCCTGGAAGATAAACTTGACGGTGGCACCTTTTTTCGCATCCATCACTCTTACCTGGTCAACATCAACCAGGTTAAGCGGTACCTACGGGGAAGGGGTGGACAGATTGTGCTGAAGGATGGGACGGTATTACCGGTTTCTAGCCGGAAGAAGTCGGATTTTCTTAACGCCTTTTAAACGGTTTGCGGCCTTAGTAGTGGGTAGTGCTACGCACAGTTCACTTAGATGCTTATTAGCGATTCTCTTCAAGTTGGTTCGCCAGATTCGCCAACTTTCTTTTATTTCGCTTCAACCTTTTAAGGTTGGTTATGCATCCAAAAAACAATAGGACGAAGGTAAAAAGGTGGATGAGTATTCTATTCTCGGAATTGAATTCAAAATTGAATATTGTCCCTTTTTCGTACATCCCCAACAGTGCAAAATTTAACCCAAGGATTGTCAAGAATAGGAAGAGTAAAACATGATAACTACTAAAAGTCATCTTCTTCTTTAGTCCCTTAAGAAAAACCTGGTTATTGAGCTCAGCTTCGTTTTCGATATAGCTGTACCGACTACTATAGTTGAAGTACAACTTGATGCCTATTGCCGAAAGGATTAGTAAGTAGGCGACCTGGTAATACTTTTGGCCGACAAATTCCGCTAAGCCCAATATTGCCGTGACAGCTAAAGCACCAGACAAAAGGAAAAGCATCAGCCGTTGCGCTCGGGCCCTTTTTTCAACAGCGTTAAGTTGGTTAATTAATTCATTGAGTTGCATGGGTTGCGATTTTTGTGCTTGCCAGATGGTTTGCCATTCGTTAAAATTAGTATCCATGATCAGTTTAATTTTTTGCTTAGCGTTTTTTTAATTCGGTTAATCCTGACACCAACGTTGGATGAGCTCAGCCCGGTGATTTCAGCGATATCGGAATAGCTACAGTTATCTAGAACCAAACTTATAATGATCTTTTCAATCTCTTTTAAGCCTGCTATTTCCTGGTATAATTGTCTGATTTTTTGTTCTTTGTCAAAAGAACTACTTTCGGTAGGCATGCTGCTTAGTTCAACGCTGTTGAAATCACGGCTATGTTCTCGTTCTCTTGATTTACTCTTCAAATAGTTCAACGCAGTATTTGTAGCAATTCTATAAATCCAAGTATTTACGTTGCTGTCTTTCCGGAACTTATCAAGGTTGTTCCATATTTTGATCAGCACTTCTTGAAAAAGATCTTCCGCATCAGAGGTGTTCCCCATAAACCCAAGGCAGAGTCGATACACCTTATCTTTCGATTGCTCATATACCTGTTTGAAGTATTCCTCTTTTTCAGTCATGGTTCGTTGTGAAGACTCTGTTGCTTAGACAAACCCCCAGGACCTTTATTACACTTTCGAACCACAAAGTTTGAACCTGGCAAAGTTATTTGCTTAAGTTTTGGTTACAACAGGGTCATTATGGCACTAGTCAAACCATTTGCAAGCTATCATAACAAAGAACGAAGGCCGTCTAAGACAACCAATCTCGCCCCTTCACTAACCCTGCTAACGTTGCCTCTTCCCGGCTCCCAGCCTCCGGCTGGAAATCATACACCCAACCCGCCAGCGGTGGGAGGCTCATCAGGATGGATTCCGTCCGGCCATTAGTGGTGAGGCCAAATTTAGTCCCCCGGTCCCAGACGAGGTTGAACTCTACGTAGCGGCCCCGGCGGAGTTTTTGCCACTCGGATTCCTTCTCGGTAAAGGGCAAATCTTTATTACGGGCCAATAATTCCAGGTAAGTTGGGGCAAAAGTACGGCCGACGGCCTTAGTGAATTCGAAGAGCATCTGCTTGTCCTTGCCCTCTGTTGCGGGCGACAAACGATCATAAAAGATACCGCCAACGCCCCGGGTTTCGTTGCGGTGGGGGATGAAGAAATAGTCGTCGGCCCAAGTCTTAAATTTAGGATAGTAGGCCGAGTCAAACTGATCACAGGTATTCTTAAGTTGTTGGTGAAAATAAGCGGCTTGTTCCGGCACGATGTAGTGCGGTGTCAGGTCAATTCCGCCGCCGAACCAGAAACGACCGCCATCCAGCTCGAAGTAGCGTACGTTCATGTGGATGATCGGCACGTGGGGGTTCTTCGGATGCAGAACGATGGAGACGCCGGTGGCGTAGAAGCCCGTTTCTTCCGGAGCCACTTCCAGGCTTTTGGCCGCCGCAGGCGGCAGTTCCCCATGAACGGCGCTGAAGTTTACCCCACCCTTTTCGATGTGATTGCCGTTGAGCACACGGGCACGGCCGCCGCCGCCTCCGGGGCGGTCCCAACTGTCTTCGCGGAAGGTGCCGCCATCGGCGGCACTCAGAGCAGAGCATATCTCGTCTTGGAGGGATTGGAAGAAGGCGGTTATCTCGTGGCGGTCGGGGGAATTCATGGGTAAGTATAATCCAGGTTTAGTTCTTCAAAATCAGGATAGCCAGGGGCTCAATAAGATATCCAATGCGTCAAATTTGTTCGGTCTACTAGGGTGGTGCTCGCTACGCTCGTTCGCCTCTCCCCCAGCCCCTCTTCCCCGAAGAGGGGAGACGGCGCTGCTCGCTGCCGCTCGTATCAAACCTATTCCTATCTACAATGCCAAAGCAGCTTTGAGCGCCTCCACGGCTTTTTCCTGCTTCCCGATAAAAATCTGATCGCCAACAATGGTAACCGGCCGCTTAAGGAAAGTGTATTCTTCCAGGATCAGCCGTCGGTAATCGTCTTCATTCAGCTCCTTCTTGTTGAGGCCCTGAGCGCGGTATTTCCGAGCGTGCCGGCTGAACAGTTTTTCGTAGCTGCCAGCCAACGACTTCATGTGGTCGAGCTGCTCTTCAGTGATCGCTTCCGTCTTGATGTTCACGACTTCCAGATCGGGTTGCTCACCGAGTTCACCGAGGATACGTTTGCAGGAACTGCAGGTTGATAGTTGGTACATTTTTGCCATGGGCGCGAAGATAGCAGCGCAGCTGCTATAGACGAAAATCGCTGCGCTCTTTTCTTTATAGACGGCCTCAGGCCTAGTAGACGCGCTTCGCGCTTAGTAGATTGATAGCGCTACCGCACAGCTCAGCTCACTTCGTGCGAAACGAGACATCATTCGGCGTACGAGCGAAGCGAGCTGACTTTTGCGGTAGCGCTATTAATCTACAAGGGCGAAGCCCGTCTATCCAGAAAAGAGCGAAGCGACTTTTCGTCTATTAAGGGCGTAGCCCGTCTACCAAACCTGAGTTTGTGAAGTAAACTTCGTGGCTTTGCCACGAAGTTTACTTCACAAACTCAGGTTTGAGCCAGTCTTTGAATACCTTCATTACCTTCTCCACCTTAGGCCGACTTACATTCTGCACGTAGCCCTGATTGGGGTTACTGGAATCTTCGTAGTAATCCTGGTGGTAAGCTTCAGCGATGTAGAACTCGATGGGGTCTTCAATCGTAGTTTCGATTTTGGAGGAGAATTTCCCGCTTTTGTCGAGGGCAATGAGTTTGGCTTTTGCCTTTTCGAACTGTTCTTCGCTTACGGGAAAAATGGTACTGCGGTACTGGGTCCCCTTGTCTGGCCCCTGGCGGTTCAGTTGGGTCGGATCATGGGCAACGAAGAAGACTTCCAGCAGGTCATCATAAGTGATTACCTCAGGGTCATAGTACACCACGATGGCTTCGGCGTGGCCAGTTTGGCCACCGGCAACTTCGTAGTAGGTTGGATTAACTTCTTTGCCGCCTGCGTAGCCAGACCATACGTCTTTCACCCCACGGATGCGATCAAACGATGCTTCGGTACACCAGAAACAGCCACCGGCAAAGTAGGCTTTTTCGTAGCCTTCGTAGCCCGAATCAAGTTCAGCAATCGTGACCCCAGCGACGGGTTCAGGGTTGCCTTTGGTCATCGTTGGCTGTTCATCGGTAGTTGCCGTAGTAGAATTGGTTTTCTGGCTGTCGCAGGCCGTAGAGCTGAGCAGCAAGGCCAACACCAACGTCAGCGTAGAAAGAGGTAATTTCATGTTTATTAGTTTCGATGTATTGCTGTAACGCAAAAAAGTGCTCTTGGGTTATTTGACCCGGAGTTAGGTGTAGTAATACGACATATTCAGGATGAAGTGAATTACTGAGTTGGTGAGTCACTGAGTTAGCTCCCACAAATACCATTCGCAGCGCTGCGCTTGCTCACCCGGGACGCATGAGCGCAGCGAAAGGAGTAGCAACAGCGGGAGCAACTCAGTGACTCAGTCCCTCTCCAACTCAGTAGCCCAGGCAGGCAACGGTGCCTCCACTGAAACCATTCCCCCATCGGGCTCCGGAAAAGCCAGCTGATAAGCGTGCAGACAAATTTCATTGGGTTGGTGAATACGCTGGGAGCCATAAGTAGCGTCACCGATAATGGGCGCACCTGCGGTGGCCAGCTGTACCCGAATCTGATGAAAGCGGCCGGTGATGGGTGTTATTTCGTAGAGGTAACGATCTTCTCCGGCAGACATCAATCGGTACCTTAACACGGCTTCCTTTGCACCGGGAAGTGGTCGATTGGCGGCGATTGCTTTGCGATTGAACTTATCCCGGGCGATGAAGTGCCGGAGTTCTCCGGCCTCCTTTGGCAACGGCTTTTCCGTTAGGGCGACGTAGGTTTTATCGACTTTCTTCTCCTCGAAAGCCCGGTTTAGTGCCACCAGCGAAGATTTATTCCTGGCCAGCAACAACGCACCACTAACGGGTCGGTCCAGCCGGTGCACGATGCCAACAAAGGGGGCTTTGGTACTCCTTGGCCGCTTCCACTGCACCAGCGCCCGCGCCTCCACCGTATCGTTGGTAAAGTTCTTTTCCGTAGCGATACCGGCGGGCTTATTGATGACGTAGTACAATTTGCCTTCGTGTAGGATTTCTAGTGGATTGGTCAGCATAGTGGATAGAACTGTTGAGGGACAAAGCTAGTGGATGAATTCACAATTTCTTGACCGTTATTCCTTGCCTTTTAGCACCGTGACTTCGTTGCTGAAATCCTCATTTAGCTATGGCTAAAATCCGGTTTCAGCGCCTTGCCACGGCACGAAAATCCTGCGGACTAAACGGCCAGACAACTATTAACTCACCCACTAGTGCTCTGTCAAGCCGATCTTGTCACATTATCTGCGGCGTCTTTTACCCGCTGGCTGCGTTGCTTGACTCCTCATTTAGCTACGGCTAACCTCCGGTTCAAGCGCCTTGCCCACAGGCAAAATTCACCAGCATTTAATGCGACAGAATCGACCTGACAAAGCACTAGGGACGTTATCTCAGCAGGTTTCCATAGATTTCAGAAAGCTACGCTATGGCTGATCCAAAGGTAACTCAGACATCACGCCAAACAGTCAGGGAAATCAGGTATATTTTGGGGGCACCCTGCTCCAATACCTTCCCTTGCACCTGCGGCCGCGCCTTATTGGTGCTATTGGTACTGTTAGTCTTTTGGTACTATTGGTACAAATAGACCAATAGTACCAACAAGTAATCTCCCAACGACAAAGCCGCGATCCACCCAGGGGGCAGATCGCGGCTTCGCGTAAAATCAGTGATGGAAGTACTAACGTACCACTACGCGGGTAACGCGGCGTTCTTTACCGTCGGTGGCTACCAACTGGTAAACACCGGCACGAAGAACGGGCAAAGTAGTGTTGAGGCTACCGTTACTCAGTCCGTTCCAGTCAGCCACCTTACGGCCGGTAGCGTCCAGTAACTGCAGGTCGGCACCTCCGGCATTCCACGGACCGTTCAATCGAACGGTAAGGCGATTGCCAGAAGCTGCCGGGTTGGGAAATACGGCAACTTCACGCTCAGCAGAAACTTCCAGCTCTACCACTACGATTGGACTATGAGTAGCAGTTCCGTCAGCATCTACCTGGAGCAGGCGGTAATACACCATTCCTTCTCCGGGCGCCACATCCGTAAATTCATACGTAGAGGCACTGGTGGTAGTTTCGTTACCGGTAACGGTACCGATTTTTTCAAATCCAGTTCCGGGGTCAGCCGAACGCTGTACTTCGAAGTAGCTGTTATTTACTTCAGTGGCGGTAGACCAGTTAAGATTTACGCTACCGTCATTGGCGTTGGCAGTAAAGTCAGTCAGCGCAACGGGGAGTGAAGCGGCCAGGAAGTCGAAAAGATCGCGGAGACCTGCGTCAGCGTCAGGGCCTTCAATTTCTCCACCGTTTACAGTTGCCTGAAAGAAGGAATTGGCAGCCACCAGGATGTCACCTGCATCGGCATCGAATAACCGTACCGTTAGGCTAGGTGCATCATTATAGGTAGGGCAGTTATTACCTCCCGGAGCAGCTCTTAAAATCATAGTTGCGACTGATGCAGAGACCCCTCCGGCAAAGCCTGAGGATAAGGCCGAGACACCAATGACATCACCATTACCATTAAAAACTGCAATATAATCGCCTCCTCCCGTCTCTGCATCAACGCCATCAACCTTTGCTGAGATATTGAAAATAGTGCCTTCTCCGTTAAAGGTAGACGCCTGAACGCACCCAGCAGGAAAGGCAAACTCAGCTGGTTGAGCGATTAATGCGAACCCAGGTAAAACAAGAAACAGAGCAACTAAACGTGATAAATACTTTATCATTTTTTGGGATTTAAATTTGGGGAAGACCGATAGGTCCGGTCTTCCCCAATGTTTAAGATTCAAGATGAATTATCCTACTTTCGGATAATCTGCGTGTGCCCTTTAACACCATCATTGGTAAGTACACGTACTACGTAAGTACCGGCCGGTAGCTGATGAAGTTGAAGGTCAACGGAAAGCTGCCCTTTCAGCTGGTTGGAGAGTTCACGTTCTGCAACCACCTGACCGAGCAAGCCATATACTTCTACCCGGACGATTTCGTAATCCTGATCCAACGTAAGGTTAACTTTCGTCTCACCTTCTGTTGGGTTCGGGAATACATCCATGACAAACTCATCTGAATCAGGTACCTCTGTTACTGGTGTAGTAGCATTGAAGTTCAGGTCCAGCTGGCGTAGGTTCCAAGCTCCCGCAAAAGTAACACCGGTAGCGATTACTTCCCCACGGAATTCCGCGAAGATTTCTTCACCTTCAGCAAATCCTTCTACCAGACGGGTGGTTTCAGATAGGTCACCGAATATAACTACGTTGTCATAGGTACCATCGGATTCAACCGCAAACTTGGCGTAGACATTACCATCAGCATCTTGCAGGCGGATATACTCTCCGGCATGCTCATTGCCAATATTGGTATAACCAAACAGACGGTCGAAGTTTGATGTCGGCATCTGCTCACCATCGCGCCATGTTCCAGGAGCATAATCGGCATTGACATCAAGTAAGTAACCCTGGCTGGTCTGCATCAGGATGTTGTTACCATCTAATGGGTTGAAGCGCAAGAGCTGGAATTCTCCGGTTTCGGTCAGGACAGTACGTACCTGATTGAGATTACCGTTACCGGTCAATGTGCTGAAGTAATCGATGGCAGTTTGAACTTCTGGCTTGGTGTAACCAACAATGTTCAGGCCACTGATCAGCTCCACCCGCAGGCTGGTATCTGCTGCGACACCACAAGTGATAATGGTCGTTGCCTGATCCACCTCGACGATGTAACCGAATCCGTCACGTATAGCACCAATAGTGTTGCTGGTTGTCCCAAATACAGGGTTGAAGCTGAATACTTCAGGACTACGTGTGTCAGGGTTCACGGAGAAGATGGAAAGCAGGTTGTTGTTTGCGATATCGTTAGCAAAGATGTTTTCAACGGAAGCATCTTCTGGCAAAGACGCGAAGCTGATCACGCTAAAGCCAGGAAGCAAGTTAATCGTATCACAAGGCACAGCTACGGAACAATCCAGAATGGACAGTACCTCAACGACGACCGTTTCGTCATCACCCGGGCAGCCATTACGGCCAGCAACCACGTAGTTGTAAACATAAGTGCCAGGCGTAACGCCGGTTTGGTCGAAGATGCCATCGGCACCGTCTACAAATACGTTATCCGTACCGCTTAGCTGAACGAAGGAACCACCGGGTTCTTCACCATTAAGTCCGTCAAACAGGCTAACTAAAACAGCCCCCTGACAAGCTTCAATAGGCATACCGACATAAGTGCCAGCGCTAATTTCAGTCTGTACCTGTACCGTAATAGTAGCAGTATCAGGATCACAACCGGATCCAACTTCACCAACGATGTAACGGAAGTCATAATCGTAAAGGCCACCGTCAGAAACGGCAAGGCTTTGAGCGACAAAGGTTCCGGCGCTTGCGTTGAAGATACCGTCAGTAGCAGCGTCGGCACGTTCCCACGTACCATCAGGTGTTTCGTTGGTCAGGTAGTTCTCCAGAACGATCACATCGGGGCCTTCACACTGAACGGGTATGGACTGATCCACGACACCCGCAGAAACTTCTGATCCGATGGTCATCGTCAGTGTTTCGGTGATCATACAACCGAAGTCGTTAACGTAATCGAGTTCGAAGATGGCAGTACCTGGAGCAGTGAAGTTGTCCGTGGATATCTTCAGGTTCTGACGGTTATCGAAAGTGATGGATCCGTTACCCTGCGTAGCAGGATCGAAGATGTTGACCAGGCCAGCATCGTTCGGGCGGGAGAGCCTGTAGTTACGGGCAGTTCCGCCTACGTAGGTCCAATCGTAATCAAAGCGAGTAGTACTGCTTACTTGATTCTGATCTTCGGCAGTGAAGATGTAATCGCCAGGCGTACAAACAGAAGACGGCGTTAAACGGAGGTCAATTTCCGGACGGAAGCTGATCGTGGTTGTATCAGGCACACCTGCACAACCCATAGTGTAAGGTGTGGCAATGTAAGTTACCTGCTTGATGCCTGCCGTAGCATTGGTGTAAGACAAATCATCCAGGCGGGTGAAGAATACAGACGCCGTTTCCCACGGAGCGGTAAGGACGAAGTCAACATCCGGTGATCCTCCTTGAGCAGTTACACCTGCAGGCAGGTTTACTTCAACGATGAAGCTGTCTACCGTTGGCGTAGCATTAGCTTTCACCGCCAGGTCAAACAGGTCACCGCTACAAAGGGTATCCAGGCCGGAAGGAATCGGTGTAGTAATACCATCATCTGTAACACGGACTTCAACGACTGCCTCATTGGTTGGGCTGACAACAACGTCAAACTCTACTGTACCGTTAGAACTACAATCGACACCGTCGTTCTGGTTACCAAGTGTTCCGTTACCTTCGAAGAAGGTCGTGTACCTTACAGTAAAGAATTGATCAGCAGCGCTCAGGTTCATGATCTCACCAGCGAGGTAGCTCAGGCTATCGCCGAGTTCGCTAGCCGGGAACACCATGGTAGAACCGACCATGTAGCCGGAAAGGCCGTTATCATCAACCGAAATGGTCATTGCTGCCATCAAGTTGCCGTTTGCTGCGGTAGCTGCTGCGGGGACGGTAGTCGTCAGCGCCTGGCCAGAACACATGCCGAAGACAGGGTTCGGGTTCAGGAAAGCGCGGCTATTCTCCAGGCTGAAGGTAGCGGTGCTGTCCAAAGAGGTCAGTTCTACGGTAGCATC
>JBGCFZ010000127.1:0-12972 GCA_045110355.1 Lewinella sp.
ATACCATGTCATCAGATGTCCACAGCTCTTTCGCTCCAAGGTCTTTGTAAAAGGCTCGGGACACCGCAAAGTCCTTGGCGGGGATGAACGGGCGAAGATGGGTGGTAGCAGCTAGGGATTTCATGTTGCAAAATAGCAACAGCCACACAACTAAACAAGAATTGTTTTAAGTTTCTAACCTCCGATTAACTCTGTGGTAATTTTCGCCGACAATAAACAAAGCGGAACGCCCCCACCAGGATGAACACTGCCCCCCAGGAAGTAAAGCCCGTTGATTCGCCGGCTGAAATTCGGGTGTCGGAGGAAAGCAGCCATGGTGTTGTTGCTGCTCGTTCCGTACAGCGCGCCCTGATGAGAGCCCGTAAGTCGTTCGATTTCCGGAGGGGTAATGATGCGCTCTTCTTCAATCAGGTCTGCAAGGTTCAGGGGTGATCCTGTTGCTTTTTCGGGCGCGTCCGCAGGTGCAAGGAGTTGTTTTTGGAGCAGCGTAAGGACCCGTTCCCGAAGTTGCGGTATCATCGTTTGCCAGTCCTGCCCGTTATCGGCAGGTGCATTCACCATGACGAACCAGTTCTCCTGCCCCGCAGGAGCATCTTCCCTGACCAGTTTGCTGCTGATGTTGACGTAGATGGTGATGTCTTCACCAAGGGTACCAGCTTCCAGCTGGGCAAACTCGTTGCGGTAATCCTCGCTAAAGAAAATATTGTGGACCCCTAATTCGGGAAACGATCGCTTTATACCCCAGTAAAAAATGACGGCACTGGTGCTTTTCTGTTGGCTGAGGGTGCGCTTAGGTTGCTCCGCTCCGGGCAGCAGCTTGTCGTAGGCTAGCCAGACGTCCATGTTGCACACCACGGTCTCTGCCGGATGGAATTGAGCGTCGTTTCCTTCACTTTTTACCTTTACGCCTTTCACCTGTCCTTTATCCCTTACGATCTCTTCCACCCGATGATTGAAGTGGTAGGTAACCCCCAATCGTTTCCCCAACGCATAAATAGACTGGCTGATGTCAAACATCCCCCCGGTGGGTAAATAAGCTCCGAAATGATGCTCGAAGTGGGGGATCATACTGAGCAAGCCCGGTGCCTTGTAGGGGTTGGAGCCGTTGTAGGTAGCGAAACGGTTGAAGAGTTGTACCAGCTTTGGGTGCTTCAGGTCTCGCTCGTGTACACGGTTCATGTTGGTGAGCAGGTCAAGGGTAGGTATCCGGAGCATCGCTCCGGCCACCTGCCAGTCGAGCCAGGTTCCCGCTTTGTGCAACGACTTTTCCAGAAAGGTGCGCCCCGTCAGCTCGTATTTACGGGCGGCGTCGGCCATGAAGCCCGCTACGTCCTCACGCGGGACGCCGAAAGTGTCTGCCGCAGCGTCGGCCAGTGCGTCGGTGTCTCCAGGCGCGGTGAATTGTGTCCCGTCGGGCCACCAGTAATGGCAAACGTCCGGGAGGCGAACGTAATTAAAATGATCCGCAGCCGTTTCTCCCGCCAGCTCAAACAGTTCGTCGACGTACTGTGGCATGGTGAACAGACTGGGGCCGAAGTCGAAGCGGTAGTCTCCCAGACTGAACTGGCTGAGTTTGCCTCCCGGCCCGTCGTTAGCTTCAAAAACCGTTACCTGATGGCCCGCGGCGGCCAGGCGGACGGCGGCGGCCAGGCCGGCTACGCCTGCGCCGATGATGATGGTAGGGGGGGGAGAGGGCATGTGGTTTTGTTCGTAGGCTGATTGGGAAGGATAAGGTGAAAGGAAAGAGAAAGGTTCAGAATAAGGCCGAGTCCTTCCAAGAAGCCTCAGGTGATGACAGCTTCCCCAGAAAGGGTAGACGCAATTTTATCAGGGCAGTTTTCAAAGAAAACATAGTCACTCATCTCCAAAAGAAAAACATCTTTAAGCCTTAAGTTGTTATACTTGTGAAAATTTCACAAAGATGATCATAAGCTTCAGTATAGGCAATTTTAGGTCTTTTCGAGAAGTACAGACTTTTAACCTGGCTGCGACAAGTAAGAAGCCGCGTTACAGCTACCAGAACGATAGTGTGGTGCCTATTATAGAGGGGACATCAGGGCTTAAGGTCAAGGTAGCCTATGGAGCAAACGGTAGCGGGAAAAGTAATCTTCTGATTGCCATAGCAACTTTTATACGAATTTGTCGTGAAGCTCTTTCAGATAAAAAGGTGTCAAAAGGAATTATTCCTTTTTTATTGGACGGTACATCTCTTGATAAGCCTAGTTTTTTTGAAATGGAATTTGATCATGAAGAAGTAATCTATCGTTATGGGTTTGAAATTGATAAACAACAATTTCATTCTGAATGGTTATTTGCTAGGTCTGATGATGATGAATTTATGTACTTTGAACGAGAAGGAGACAGGACTGTTTTCAATGAGGAATTTTTTCCAGAAGGACATCAGATTATTAGTAGCATCAACCCTGAAGTTACTGCATTGGATAAGGATGATTTATTGTTGAGACTTGGAATTGTAAGGAAAAGTGATGTTTTAACCTCTGTAATGGCGGGGATCAATAAGGTAACCGTAATAGGTGGAGTGATTGATGAGCATATTCGTGACTTAGCGGAGGAAGCACTCAAAGAACCTAAAGTAAGGAAAGTTACGACTAAATTCCTTCATCAGATCGGGATCAAAGTTGATTCTATTATGCATTCTGATCATGAAGACGATCAAAACTTACTTAAGAAAGCTAAAGGTGACGCTGGAGAGTTGGGAAAGAATAAAATTATTTTCACGCATTCCTATTTCAATAAGAAAAGCAAGAAAAATGAATTCTACGGTTGGCCGGTTGAAGACATGGAATCCGCCGGGACTCAACGCCTTGTCTTGCTCGCCCCTTTTATTATTTCGACGATTCTCAATGGTCACGTCTTGGTTGTCGATGAATTTGAAGCCAGATTGCATACCTCACTATCTCAGGTGATTATCGAAATGTTTATCGAACCGGATAGTAATCCACGAAACGCCCAGCTTATCGTTGCTACTCACGACACGAATTTACTTTCAGCGAATCTTCTGAGACGCGATCAGGTGGCTTTCATTCAGAAAGATAAAGAGGGTGTTTCCGAAATTTTCAGCCTTTCCGACATTAAGGGGGTGCGTAGCGATGCTAGCTACGAAAAAGACTATCTGAGCGGTCGTTACGAGGCAGTCCCCGAAGTAGATCGCTTAATAATCTCCGAATAATGGCTCGAGAAAAGAAACCCTCTGGTCTGACTAAGAAGAATCGCAGGAACCCTCCACGAAGGAAACCCGACGAAGTATTTTACCTAGTAGGAGAGGGAGAAAGTACTGAGAAGTTTTACTTTGAATCTTTTAGTATTCCCGGAACACTAAAAGTCGATTATAAATCTTACACACGAAGTGCCCAACAATTGGTTGAGAAAGCTGTCGCTAACTCGAAAGATAAGAACTACAGTGAGGTATGGGTTGTTTTTGATCTCGACTACAATCCTGCCCGTGGTGATGAACAATACGCCGAATTTACCAAGGCCATCCAATACGCGATAAAACACAGCATTAAGGTTGCCTACTCAATTGATTCCTTCGAGATTTGGTTCCGATTACATTATGAAAACATTACTACCCGCATTGCCCGAGAGCAACTTTATGATGATCTATCGAGGCGTTGGGAGACAGACTATGAACAGTATGGTAAAGAAGAGGCCTTCGCTCGTGAATTAGCTGCCAGGCTAGAGAATGATCCAGATGCCGATCGACAAGAAGCTATTACTCGCGCTAAAAATCTGCACGAAAAATATAAGGCTCTTCCCTATCGCGAGCAACCTTCTATGACTACGGTCTATCGCCTAGTACATAATTTGACTACTCCACGTAAAAAAGACAGATATAAATAGGTCGCTCAGAATTTACGCGACTTAACCAAGCGATTAAGGAAGGTAAACTTCCCCACCCCCCAAAACGTTCTCCCCCCGCAAGCAGGTCCACTCTACCGCTGGTGGCTCCTTCAGGAAGACCGCGAGAGGAAAGTCCGGGCAACGCAGGGCACCACGCCGGCTAACGGCCGGGGTTCTCCGAATGCGGAGGATACGGAAAGTGCCACAGAAAGCTATACCGCCTTTTGCCTTCGGGCAAGAGGTAAGGGTGAAAACGTGCGGTAAGAGCGCACGACGCGCCGCAGTAATGCGGCGGGTGGGTAAACCCCGTGGGTTGAAATACCGAGCAGTAGTGTTGTCGTTCGCGGCAGCCGGCGGTCCGTCGGTTCGCAAGAGCACTGCGGGTAGGTAGATTGAGCCCGGAAGCAATTCCGGGCCTGGATAAATGGTGGAGCTCTCACCTTCGGGCGAGATGACAGAACCCGGCTTATCGGAACCTTGCTTGTATCTGGCGGCCTGGTCTTCTTCGGAAGGCTGGGCCGTCGCCTTTTGATTGGTGATTCTTGATTGGCTATCACAGAAGGGAGCTTGCTCGGCTCGTTAGGGCCAGCCGTCGGACCGCTCGCAAAGACGGCAACGCCGTCATGCAGGCGGTCGGGCGGCTTTTGGAGAGCAGACTACCAGGAGTCAGCAGCCCCGCGAGACCATAAGTAGACAAGGCTACCTGGCTGTTAACCTCCCCCTGCACCTGCGTCCGCGCCTGAAAAGGAAAGAAGGAATAAGCTATACCCAAACCACTTTGACTTAGGTATAACAATCGAATAGCTACCGCTGCTTCCGCTTACTGCGTTACGTATGTTCGTCGAGGTGAGCAAGCGCAGCGCTGCGAACGGTGACTGCTCCAATTATTCACTCCTTCACACATTCAATTAATCACTTATTGCCTGATTATCTTTGCGCCCCTAACGAAAATTAATATGGAAGACTGGGAAGAAGATTTTGCCTATAACCGTGTCCGTCACCTGATCAAAGAGCGTTTTGGCCGTCCGGTAGTGCCCAATATGGATGCGATGCTGTTCCTCATTGGCGTACAGGAATTGGGGAGGTGGAAACAGGATTTTACCAAGGAGGAAAAACAAGACCTGATGCATATTGCCGTATGCCGGCTATTTGCTGCCGACGGCCACTATGAATTTATCGGGCGGGATGACGAGGGCTGGCCACACTACGAATTGAACGAAAAAATTGCACCAGTTGACCTGGCCGGGCAGGAGGCACTGCTGAAGAAGAAAATTGTCAACTATTTCTCCGAACTGGAAGAGGAAGAGGGGCTTATCGGTTAGTTCTCGTAAATATCACAACGGTAGAAGCAGGCTAGGGGACCATTGCTACATCCCTTTTCGACGAAGTCCACAATTGCTTACCTTTGGCGACTAAAATAAACAGCTACCATGCGACAGTTTCTTCAGATTGCGATTTTTGCCCTTGTTTGCACCGTTCTCACAGCTTGTGGAGGCGAATCGAATACGGTACTGATCAAAACTAATAAAGGGGACATTACGGTGGAACTCTTCGATGAGACACCCCGCCACCAAGAGAACTTCAAGAAGATGGTTAATGAGAATTACTACGATGGGCTGCTCTTCCATCGTGTAATGCCAGGCTTCATGATTCAGGGAGGAGACCCGAACAGCAGAGGAGCTGCTGCAGGTGCTGCCCTCGGTATGGGTGGCCCCGGCTATACACTTGAGCATGAGATCGGACAGCCTCACCTGCGTGGCGCACTCGCCGCTGCCCGGACGCCGAACCCTCAGAAAGCAAGCAGTGGCTCTCAGTTCTACATCGTCACCGGACAGCCGCAAGCCGCTTCAGCGCTCGACCAATACGAACGGATGAAGGGCATTAAGTACAGCGAAGCTCAACGAGCAGCCTACATTAAAGACGGTGGCCGACCCGACCTTGATATGGATTACACCGTTTTTGGCCAGGTGATATCTGGCATGGAAGTCGTTGACGAGATCAGCGCAGGAGCCACTGCCGCTGCCAATCGCCCCGTTGAGGACGTAGTGATCATTGGCATGTCTTATAAGTAGTTTATTCAGGCGACCTTCCCCTCGCTTTATTTTTAAAAATAGCATCCCTTGCGACATTTACTTCCCCTTTTGTTTCTAGCCGTTCTGTTCAGCCAGTGTGCTGCGCCGAAACCAGGCTTTACCCCTGCCCTGCGAAGCGTGGTTGCAGCCGAAACCGTCTCTTTCAACAATACGTCTGAGAAGGCAACCAGCTACTCCTGGGATTTTGGTGATGGAGCAACCAGCACTGAAGCAGCACCAAGCCATCGTTATTTCCAGTCAGGAGACTATACCGTTATGCTTACAGCAACGGACGACAAAGGAAAATCCAAATCAACTACTCAAATCATTAGCGTGACTCCACCCAAAGAATGCCTAGTACGGATTGAAACCCCGATGGGTAATATGCTTGCTCGTCTTTCGGACGTGACCCCCCAGCACCAGGATAATTTTGTGAAGCTTGTAGAGCAAAATTTCTACGACAACTTGTTGTTTCATCGTGTTATGAAAGGCTTTATGATCCAGGGCGGAGACCCGAAAAGCCGTAATGCAACCCCTGATGCCCGCCTGGGCTTTGGTGGCCCGGGCTATCAGGTGCCAGCTGAGATTGTAGACAGCCTGGCCCACGTTAAGGGAGCACTAGCCGCTGCCCGGACGCCCAACCCCGAGAAGGCCAGTAGTGGCTCTCAGTTCTACATTGTACACGGCCGGGAGGTTACTGACGCGGAACTGAATAAGCAGGAAGCGGTTACTGGAGTCCGTTACCCTTCGGAAGTAAGAAAGACATATTTAGATAAGGGCGGGTTCCCCGTTCTTGATCAGAATTATACTGTTTTCGGTCAGATCATTGAAGGCCTTGACGTAATCGATAAAATCGCAAATACCGAGACCAAACCGGGAGACCGGCCGGTAGAAGACGTATGGATGAAGATTACCCTGGTTCGTTAGTAAACTTGTTTTGCCTGAGTTAAGCACACACGCACATACCCAACATGAAGAAGAATGTAACCCTCGGAATAGACGTCGGCGCAACCGGCATTAAAGGCGGCCTCGTTGATGTAACAACCGGTAAAATGGTAACGGAGCGCTTTCGTTTCGACACGCCTTCCCCCGCTACGCCAGAGGCAATGGCCTCCACGGTGAAAAAACTGGTTGATCACATTGGATACGAAGGCCCGGTGGGGGTAGGTTTTCCCGCCATTGTACGAAGAGGTGTGGCGGCCAGTGCTGCCAATATCGATAAGAGTTGGGTCGGCACAGATATTGCCGAAACATTCAAAGAAGCTACTGGCTTACCCTTTGTTGCACTGAACGATGCGGATGCAGCGGGGATCGCCACAATGGCCTTCGGTACGGGAAAAAAATATGCTAAAGAGGGTGTAGTTTTGATGGTAACCATTGGCACCGGCCTTGGAGGCGCACTCTTTGTTGACGGAGAGCTGATGCCCAATCTGGAAATCGGTCAGGTTTTTCTGAAAAATCAGAAAATCGTTGCTGAGAAGTTTATCTCCAACCGGGTTCGGAAGGACAACAAAATGTCTTGGCCAGAATTTGGCAAACGGTTCAACAAATTCCTGAAGCACGTTGATGCTATCTTTAATCCAGACCTGATCGTCCTTGGAGGAGGAGCCAGCAAGAATTTTGACGAGTACAAAAAGCATCTAAAAACCAACGCCGAGGTGAAACCAGCTATCTTACAAAACACCGCAGGAACGGTTGGGGCTGCAGTTTATGCTGCGGGGAAATAAGTTAGGTAGTCAAGTAGTCGGATAGTCAGATAGTAGCTACCGCAAGTTACAGCTCGCTATCGCTCGTGAAATAAGTACTTAGTGAATAGTTGGCGGCCGGGCCGGGGAGTAGCTGTTAAAAGGATACTCCTGACGAATGAAGTGAGCGCAAAACGGGTATCCACCAATTAAACATGCATCATCTTCCACACCAATTCTTTCAGCAACTCATTCTCTTGCTTACCAGCAAGGTTACTGCCCACTCCCTTACTTTTGAGGTCGTACTCTCGCAGTAAAGTGAACAGGTGGCGGATTCCTGCCTCGGAATAATTTCGGGCGGTGGTTTCGTAATCTTGAAGGAAGAAGTCGAAGCGCAGGTTCAGCTTCTTCATGATGTCTTGCTTGCTGGCACGCTGCCGGTGCATCTCCTTCAAACAAAAAACCTTACTGAAATAATTGTACAGGCTGCCAAGTACCATCGGGAGCGGACCGGCCTTAGGGTTGGCCTTAAAGTAGTTGAGGATACGCGTCGCTTTTACCACATCGTTATGGCCAATGGCCTTCTGTAATTCGAAGACGTTATAGTCTTTACTAACGCCTACCTGGTCCTCTACGATTTTTGCCGTGATCTTGGTACCGGGGGCAAGGTTGATGATCAGTTTGTCCAATTCGTTGCTGATCTTCCCCAGGCTGGTGCCAAGGAACTCCCCCAGTAGGTTAGCTGCTGCTGGCTCAATGCCGTATTTCTTACCCTTAAGGTAATTACTGATCCAGGCGGGAATCTTGTTGTCGTAGAGGGCTTTAGCTTCGAAGACTACCCCGGTCTTTTTCAAAACCTTGGTCAGAGCCAGGTTACCGTTCAGCTTCTTGTGCTTGTGGCTGATGACCAACACCGTAGTGGGGGAGGGGTTCTCAGCATATTTGACCAGTTCCTTCAGGCTGCGCATGTCCTGGGCCTCGCGCACCAATACCAACTGTCGTTCGGCCATCATCGGAAACCGACGGGCTGCATCGACCACCTGCAGGTACTCGGTGTCTTTACCGTAAAGGATGGTTTGGTTGAACGCCCGTTCGTGTTCCTGCAGGGCATGGGCTTCAATGGCCGCTTCCAGCTGGTCGATAAAGTAGGCTTCTTCTCCGTGCAGCAGGTACAGCGGAGAAAAATCCTTGCTTTTGATGGTCTTGAGGAGGGGGGCGAAGTCCATGGGGCGAAGGTAGCCTATTAGTTTTTAGTTTAATAGCTCCTTGTTCATCGTTAGGGGAAGAAGCTTAAGGGATAATTCACAACGCACCGTTAATAACAATACTGATTATTTGATTTATTTCAACCTGCCGTACCTTTGTTGTCTTGTAACTTCAGGGCATCTGCAAAAGAAGCCTTGAAGTTGACTCACTCTTAAAAACGCGCAGCGTTTTCAATAGCCCTCCCCAGTGGAGAGGGTTGGGAGGGGGTTTTAGCAACCTGTCTACTGTTAATCCCACGAAAATGAAGCATTTACTCCTTTTTTCTTTGTCCTTACTTTTGCTGAACGGCTGCAAGAATAATACGTCGTCTGATGGAACAACTCCGGCTGATGAGCTGGAGTCTACGGCCGACTACGTGGCCAGTCCGGATCAGGACACCGCTCGGTACGTACCGCTTTACATCCACCAGATTCCTGCCGAAGAAGAAATTAATTCCGCGACGACTGCCGTCGGTGGCTTCGGCCAGATCCTGGCACCACCCATGGAACGCACGGAGGCTCAAATGCTGACCAAGAGCTATTGGGTCATTGAAGGTTATGCGGACAACTCCGGCAGCCGGTCTCAGAAAATTGCTGGTACCGGACAGTGGATTCGTTGTTTCCCCAATGGCACCTTCTACGGCGGACACTGGGACCGCCAAACCCATGCCGGCGCCTGGTACCTTGACGTTACCCAGAAATACCCACGGCTGACGCTGGACAGCAACGTCGACCGGCTTGATGCTGTTTGGGAAATGCAGGCCATTGCCGGAGATCAGACCCAGATGGCCTGGGTGCGGTTGTCGAATGCCAATTTTGGCCTCTACCATTCCCCGATTTCTGCCAAGTGGATCGAGCTGTACGATATGCCGACCAAGGAGCAGTTTGCTGGGGTGCATAGCGGATTGTAGGCGCAGTGAATGGTAGAATGAGTGAATGTTTGAATAGCTGCCGCAAGTGCCGTTCGCTTCCCTTTGGTCGCTCGCCCAAGGAATTTAACATGTTTGATTCAACATTGAGTATTTAACATTTGGCTGCCGCAAGCACCGTTCGCAGCCCTTCGGACGCTTACCCGGCGAGTAGTTACAGCGGTAGCGATTCCATTATTCACTCACTCAATTACGCACTTCCCAGCGCAGCAAGAATGATCCCGCAAGCCTCCCGGATTTCCTTTTCAGAAATGATCAGCGGTGGGGCGATCCGCAGACTGCGCTCGTTCCACAGGAACCAGTCGGTGATGAGCCCTCGCTCAAGGCATCCGGCGATGACGTCCCTGACTTGGTCGAAGTCGTCGAGTTCAACGGCCATCCAGAGGCCTGCGGAACGGATGTGGCGTATTTTAGGGTGGACCAGCAATTCGTGGAACAGGGCTTCTTTTCGCTTCACGTCAACGATTAAACCTGGTTCGGCCAACAGGGTTTGTAGGGAAGCCAGTCCGGCAGCACAGCTGACGGGATGGCCACCGAAGGTGGTGATGTGTCCCAGGACGGGGTCGACGGTAAACAGGTCCATGACGCTTTTCCGGGCGACGAAGGCGCCCAGAGGCATCCCCCCGCCAAAGCCTTTGGCCAATAACAGGATATCTGGGACAACACCGTATTGCTCAAAAGCGAAGAGCGTGCCGGTCCGCCCCATCCCGGCCTGAATCTCGTCGAGGATGAGTAATGCGCCGACCTCGTCACAACGTTTACGTACGGCCTGCAGCCACTCCGGCCGGGGCTTACGGATGCCCCACTCAGCCTGGACGGTTTCGAGGATGACCGCAGCGGTACGCTCGGTAATCCGGTGCAGGCAGTAATCGCAGTTGAAATCCAGGTGGGTAATACCTGGGAGTAAGGGATGGAAGGCCTGCGTAAAATCTTTTGGCCATTGCAAGCTGGCCGCACCCTGGGTACTGCCGTGGTAAGATCGTTTTGCGCTGATGATCTCGGCACGCCCGGTGGCGCGCTTAGCCAGCTTCATGGCCCCTTCCGTCGCTTCTGTACCGGAGTTAACAAAGTAAACATTGTCGAGCCCTTCTGGCAGCTGGCTGGTCAATAAAGCCGCCAACTCCGCCTGTGGGGCCAGCACAAATTCTCCGTAAACAAGCGTGTGCATAAAGGCGCCTGCTTGTTTTTGTACTGCGCTTACAACTGTGGGGTGGTTGTGGCCAAGAGCACTAACGCCAATGCCCGCAATGAGGTCCAGGTACCGTTTCCCATCGGTGGTGTGCAGGTAGACACCCTGGCCTCCGGCAATTTCTAAGCCCATGGGGGCGGGGCTGGTTTGGGCTACGTGGGCTAAGAAGTTGGCGCGTTGAGACATGGGGAGATAACGTATTAGGGCTGACTTCGTTCGCGTTGCAGGTTACAGGTTGCGAGTTACAGCTACCGCTCCAGGCAGCTCGCTCCGTTCGTAGGATTCTCGATTGGTGATTTGCTGCGTAGTACTTCGTTCGCTCGATGCTTAATTAGCTACCGCACGAGACGGCTCATTCCGCTAGTGCTTTGTCAAGTTTGAAATTGGCATAAAAACATCTTGCGTTTCGGCCCGCCTTATCTGCCTGCCGGCGGCCCTCTTTTCAAGGATGAAAAGGTGCTATGGTAAAATCCAAGCTTTTGTCGAGGCTTTTTCCTAATTTTATGATTCAAGACCCTTGGGCCTTAGTCCATGGAGTCACTGTAGGCGAGCTTCGGCTCGCCTACTATGTTTTGGGACCGGGATCGGTGTAGTTCGCTATCGTAAGGCACCCCACTTTTAACCACAGTATACATTATGATCAGGAGTTTCCTCTGCACGGCCACGAGGGCTTTCATCTTAATCTTGGTACGGTCCAAAACACGACTGTAGAGTTGGCCGATCATGTCCTCCCTGTTTACGTATTGCAACGAGGGCATGTGTAGCGCTCTGCGAATACGCGAATTTCCGGCTTTGGACATCGCTGACCTTCCCCGGATCGAAGTGCCTGAAGTTTTACTCTTGATATCCATTCCCGCGTATTTGATTAGCTGAGAACGGGACGCGAAGAGTTGAAACCCACCTGTTTCGGCGATAATGGCCGAGGCTGTTTTCAAAGCTACACCAGGAATGCTGGTCAGTAAATTGATCAATCTGTCTAGGGCTGCATCTCCCTTGGCCAACCGCTTGATTTCTTTTTCAATCATGTCGAGTTGCTCCTCCTGTAGTTTGATGATTTGCTCGTACCGTTTGAGCACTTTTTTCATCGGAAAAGCGGAATAGCTAACCGCATGCAATTGATTCTTCGTGACTGTCTTAGCCTCTGTAATTGCTTGATGTTGACGTGTTAAAGCCTTCAACTGACGCATGCTTTTCGTTGGCGGAGTCCATTCTCGTAGACTACGTTCAAAAGACAACTGAGCAATGACGTCGGCATCGATTTCATCCGTCTTAGACTGCTGGTTAAGACTTTTAGCAAAGGCTTTTACCTTGGTCGGTAGTTCGATGGATACGTGGTACTCTTTGTCCTTGAGAAAATACGCCAACTCTTCGTGGTAGACACCGGTAGCTTCCATAGCGATGGGTAGGGCTAGGCCCTTAACGGTATATTTTTTCAGCCATGTGTCCAACTCAATAAAACCTACTGGGGTGTTCAAGAATTTTTTAACGCCACGGTGCTTGCGGAAATCATCCTGACCAGCTTCTTGTCGAAGAAGACGAATATAGAAATCGTTTTTACTGACATCAATGCCAGCGGATTGTTTGATGATAGTCATAATAAATAGGTGAAGTGAAAAATGTCGGAGAACTCTCATCACCTATCCTCATCGCTTATGGTATCTAGTAGAAGCATCTACTGATTTAAGTGCTATCGTGGTTCTAAAAGCCTCCTCCTGGCAGGCTCATACCTTTTCAAGTATCTGCAGGTTTTACCCAGCGATTTGAAGCAAAAGGAGTCACTACCAGAAGGAGTAAGTTACTGTATTTGGGACGCAGCTTTTCGCCCTCATTGCAACCTAAAACAAAGATATGAGAGGCAAAAATCCCTGGCTGTGCTGATGCCTGATCGGTTAGCGAAGCCCCAAAAGCCTAAAAGAAAAAAAACTCGCGCTGATGTTAGTTGCACTACAGCAATACTGTCTGATTACTGTTGCTGCACATGAAAAGCTAATC
>JBGCFZ010000128.1:0-21262 GCA_045110355.1 Lewinella sp.
TACGAAGAAAAGACCATCCGCAAAAAATGGAAGCCGGACAATCGTGCCGCTTTTGATCAACTGGCCGATATCCTTTCAGGACATGAGGACTGGACTGCTGCCTCCATCAAATCAGCGGTAGTCGCCTTTATGGACGCTAACGGACTCGGCTTCGGTGCCGTCTTGCCCATTCTGCGCGTAGCCATCAGCGGTTCGGTGCAGGGGCCGGATGCCTTCGAAATGCTGGAGGCCGTCGGTCGCGAAGAAACCGTAATAAGATTGCGGAACGGGTACAATGCTTTTGATGCCATTAAGGCTGGTGCTTAGGGCGCGGCCGCAGGTGCAAAGTAAGTTTTTGAAGAGCAATGTCCTGTAAAAAGCCCGGAGGGCTCGAATTTCACTTGCCCCGGGTGAAAGGCCGCGTCGCGGACTTTTACTCGGGGTGTGGAAAGGGGCTATAACAGTTGCGGCGCTATGCGCCGCCAAGCTGCCTCCCTTACCATTACCCCGGGTTTCGGCGTCCCGCCTCACCGGGGGCAAATGAAGTTCGATCCCTCCGGGATCTGTTATAAGTTAGTCCACCCCCATCACCCCATCCAATCCAACAACGCCTCCACAAGATCCTTGGTAGGCGCAACATCCGTCACGGCATCCTTTGCCTTCTTACTGTTCCCTGCACCTGCGGCCTCGCCTACTAATGCTTTTTCAGCCGGATCAACTACTACTGGCTCCAACAGTGTTTCTTCCTTTCGTGCCAGCCGCAACAACCGCTGCCGGTCAAATACGCTGAAGTCGGCAAAGGTGCGGCGAAGAAGAGGCAAAATCTCTTCAAAGTCCTGCCAATCCAGCCCGGCCACCCAGTCGTTGACCAGGGCCCATAGCGGCGGATAATGAAAGAGTAACTGGCCGCTGCCGTGGAGAAAACCACTCAGCCACTGCGCGATGGGTTGTGCGCCGTTGGCAACAGAAAGCGCACTGGAAAAACGCCGGGCCGTTTCTTCATTATCGATGATGTTGTAGTCGTAGAGGAGACGCACGGCATGCCCCTGAAGTAAGGGATGCCCGCCTCCGGCCAGGGCCATACGGCGCAGGCCTCCGGTCCAAATCTCCGTATGTTCCTCGTTTTCCAACTGTGCCAGGGCATAGTTGGCAGCGGCTACGTGCTTGAGGAGCTCACTGGCTTGCTCATCGTCGATATTGGTCGTTGCAGCTGGCAACCCTGCGGCTAGCCGGGGCAATAATTCATCGATCACCAGTAATAGGGCCGTGGTGTCCGTCTTGCGGGAATCCCCGTAGCGGCTGGTGGAGACCAGGGTAGGCAAGGCTGCCAACAACGAAGCAATATCGGTCGTCTCCGCCGCCCGGTGCCGAAGCTGGTCCATCAACCCGGGAACGACCTCCGAAAGGTTGGCCCGTAAGCAATCAAGTGTCAGCTGTGCAAGGGGCCGAACGGTACGCATGTCCGCAGCTTTTTCGGTGGCATATCTGCCGGCTGCAACGCCAACGGTATTGCCGTAACTCGCTCGTTCGATGAGGTAAAGACTGAATTCCGGCTGCCACTCCAGTAGCCAGATTTCCTTGAAACTACTCAGGCTGTCGGGCCCACTCGGTTGCAACTTCCCCCAATTTATCTCCAGGATGTTCAGGCGGTGCAACAAGTGGCTTTTACGCAGGTCGTTGGAGGCTCGAAGGTCGATGCCGCCTCTGGGGTTGGTCTTGGTGGCTTTGAGGTATTGCTCACCAGCCGTTTCCCAAAGCTTAGCCATCCGGGTACTCTTCAGTTCCCGGTTAAGGTCTTGCAATAAGGGGACGGTGGTAACGTCGGGCGGTACGAAGCCAACAGTCGTTCCGATGGTCAGCTTTTCGTGGATGACGGCCAACCGCTCCGGCCGGCCTGCGGCCAGGGTGCCGAGCAGCGCTTGTTCCAATTCCTGGATGCCGGGGAGCTCATGATTCCTAAGGGTCGCCAGTGTCTGGGCCAGACCAACGCCCTCGGTAGCCATGGCCGGGCTGGCGTCAAAGCCCTCTTCGCGAAGCAGTTTGGCGGCAGTCGCCATCCAGCGGTTAACGGCCTGGTCGGGGAAGTCGTGGAGTAATCGGTACCAACTGGGGCTTTTTACACCTGCACCGTAGCCACCTGCCCTCGCCAGGCGCGGGTAAGACCAAGGCACCCATGCTGCCGCAATCTTTACCTTTGGCAGGCCTTTGAGCCGGGCTTTGTCGGTCGTTGCCTTGTGTTTAAGTACATCAGCGACAGCGGGGCCATGCCAGGCTCCCACGATGATGGCGATGCGCTCGGCGCCGGTTTTCAGGGCCTTGCGGATTTCGCCCCGCATGAAGGCTTCGCGTCGCTCGTTCTCCTCATCGGAAGCGGCGGGGAAGGTTTGTCTTAGTTCTCCCACCATCTCCAGCAAGGCGGCGAAGACGGCCAGGGAGTCTTCGTGGCCCCGCTCCAGGGTGGCGTCCCACCAGCTCTCGCTATCGGCGTAACCTGCCAGTTCTGCCATCAGGGCCAGAGGGTCGTGCCGGAGTTGGGCGCGGAGTTGCTTTTGGGTTTTGCCGGGGAAGCCGGAGGGCTCGTCTTCTGGCGGGGCCTCGGTGGCAAACAGGGTAGGGGGAACATTCGCTGCTTTTTCAGCAAGATAATGTCTGGCGGGAAGGTCAATGGGCCATACATCTACGGCGCGCTCTACCGCCCAGTCGATCGCCTGGTACTCCGGGCTGAAAGAGGCGAAGGGATAGAAGCTGGCACGCTCAATGTCTTTGGCATCGTACAACACCAGCGCAACCGGCGGCCGCAGGCCATTGCTGACGACCTCGCGCAGCACCTTATCCGCATCCGCTGGCATCTCGATCAGGATCAGATCGGGTTGGTACTCATCGAGCGCCGCGCGGAGGCGGCGGGCGGAACCGGGGCCATGGTGGCGAATGCCGAAGGTTTGGGTTTGCATTGGAAATAGGCAAAAGAGTTACGGGGGCAATTTGACACCACCGTCGATCAGTATTTTTCTTAAAACTTTGGTTTCATCATCGTTTAGTCCCAATAAAAGTATTGTGTCTAGTCCCACATCTGAAAGTGGAATCAGCTCGTTGAAATACTGCCTTTCTAAGACTTTTAGAAATGTAAGTTGTACTCAAACCCCCAGTCCATTAAGTCTGGCAAATGCATAAGCTTTCGCAAGACGGACATAACGTTCAGCTTGACGATACTGCTGAAATTCCCACTGTTCATTGACCGAGAGCTTTCCTTCTTTACTGTGTAGGGCTAATTGTTCAAGGCGCTGGTTTTCCTCGTCGGTTGTACTAATGGCAAGAATTTCTTCCGGGGAAGGTACTTTTGCCAGAATATGGAACACTCTGTCTAAGATACTTTCTTGAGCTACCATGTGATTGATTTATTACTAAGGTAACGCTTTAACCATAAAGCATAGTTTTGTATAAGGCCACATTACCTTCGCAAACATGAACCGCATCCTAATCATCGGCTGTTCCGGCTCCGGCAAAACGACCCTGACCAATAAACTGGCGGAGCAGACCGGCCTGCCCGTCATCCACCTCGATCAGGAATACTTTTTCCCCGGCTGGAAAGAACCCAAACCGGATGATTGGGCCAAAACGGTGCAACAACTCGCTGCCCGCGAACGGTGGATCATGGATGGGAACTTCTCCGGTACCTTCAAGTATCGGCTGCCCCGGGCGGATGCCGTCGTCTATGTCGACCGCCCCACCTGGTTGTGTGTGTGGCGTGTCCTCAAACGCACCCTGATGCACTATGGTAAAGTACGCCCGGGCTCCGCTCCGGGCTGTCCGGAGCGGTTCGACGCTCATTTTATGCACTATGTCATGCGATACAACATTACCCGCCGACCTGGAATTTTGCGGGTGCTGGAGGAGCAACGAGTATTAGGAAAGGAGGTTTTTCGGCTACAGTCGGAGAGAAACGTGAAGGAGTTCTTGCAACGGTTTAAGCGTTGGTGAAACCTGCAACTTGAAACCTGCAACTTGTAACCTGTTTTACCCCCGAATCCCCTCCAAATACTCCCGCACCCCATGATGACTGACTGTCTTTCCCGCAAAGTGCGTTTCGGTGGAAGTCCGTTCCTCAGGCGTTGCACCGAAGGAGGAGAGAATGTTTTGCAGGTGCATCTTCATGTGCCCTTTTTGGATGCCGGTGGTGACCAGGCTGCGTAGGGCGGCAAAATTCTGTGCAAGGCCGGCAGCGGCCATCACGCCCATCAGTTCGTGCGCGCCGGGGCGGCCGAGGATGTCGAGGGCAATATTAGCCAAGGGGTGGAGCTTGGTCAAGCCACCAACGGTGCCTAAGGCCAGGGGCAGGCTTACCTCAAAATGAAAAGTGTCGTTGTCGATCCGACACTGACTAAGGCTGCGGTACTGGCCACTTTGGGCAGCGAAGGCG
The DNA here is from genome assembly GCA_045110355.1 of Lewinella sp. Lineage (GTDB taxonomy): Bacteria > Bacteroidota > Bacteroidia > Chitinophagales > Saprospiraceae > Neolewinella. Next base: position 4,397 of record JBGCFZ010000128.1, read on the forward strand.
TGGCAGGCCGCCTCGATGGCGCGGAAGTCGTTTCCCGTGGCCAGCACGACAGCATCTACGCCATTCATGATTCCTTTGTTGTGGGTGACGGCGCGGTAGGGGTCCTGCCGCGCAATGTCGACGGCGTATTTGAAGCGGCGGGCAAAATCGGCTGCGTCCACGCCACTACCGGGCAGGTTCATGTGCTCAATGGGGCAGCTGACCCAGGCACGTGCCACACAATTGGGGGTATGGTTACTCAGGATGGCCATGATGACCTCCAGGTTCCGCTCGTCGTCGTGCAAGTCGGGAGAATCGGTGGCCCAACGGCGAAGTTCCTGGCCGTAGGCTTCCAGGACGGTATTGATGAAGTTTGCCCCCATGCTGTCGGCCGTACCGAAGCTGACCAGCAACTGGTAGCAATCGGCGCTGACTTCTGGAAGGTGTTTCCAGCGAATGCCACGGACGCCACCGCCCCGGCTATCCATCCGTTCGGTCAGGGGCAGGGTTTTGGCGCGGACGCGGGTGCAAAGACCGGTTAACAGCGCTGCTCTTCGCTCTGGCCTGCCACTCCAGCGGAAGTGAAGCTGTCCGAGTTTTTCGGCGGCGACGACCTCGGCTTGGAACCCGCCCCGGGTCATCCAGTACTTCGCGGCGGCGGAAGCCGCCGCTACTACGCTGGACTCCTCAATAACCATCGGTACAGCATAGGTCGTACCATTAACCACAAAGTTCGGTGCTACACCAAAGGGTAGTGGGAAGTTGGCAATCGTGTTCTCACTAAAATTATCGATGACTCCCTGCAAGTCCGCCTCATCGGCGTCAAAGCGGAGGAATTCTCCCTCCTGGCCGGGCCGAAGGAAGTTTTCCATGAGCCATGCCCGTCGTTCCGCTTTGGTCTTCTTGCTGAAGCCGTTAATCTTTTTTTTGTCTGTATCCACTACTAGTGCTTGAATTCATAAGCGAGGCCGAAGGTACGCCTCCGCCAGTTCCAGTCCTCTGATTTGGGTCTTAACGTAGCGCTGCAGCGTTGAATAATCCTCCCGCGCGTAGCGCAGGAATGCCGATGCTTGCCCATATACTGCAGGCAAAACCGACTTTTTGGTGAGGTAATACCCGTCCAGGAAATTTTGCAGTCCTCCGCTAATGATGAGGTGCTCGCAGCGAACGTTGATGCCCTGTCCTTCCATCCCTTGCTCCTTTATTCCTTTGTTTTGCACCTGCGGCCCCGCCACCAATTTATTGATCATGCTGACCATTTCGTCGGCCGTATGGCCTACACGGACGATGGGCCCATAGGCGGCTCGGCTGAGGTCATCCGCCCGGTAAAGTTCCAACTTGCTGAAGTTTGTTCCTCCATTCGCAGCGGTGTCGATGGCCAACAGGGGAAGCTCCAACAAGCCCGCCAAACTGCGCGGGCCCATGCCCTGGCCAACTTCTTTTACAATAACGGACAGGCCAGGTAAGGCCCGCAAGGTTTCCCGAACGGTCTCTAAGGGTGGAGCGGTGAACTTGTCTCCTTCTGGCTGCATCGCTTCCTGCAGCGGATTGATGTGTAGAATTAAGCCATCCACCCGGAGCAGGTCACACATCTGGCGAATCTCCTCCATCCGTCCGGCGTCAGCCATTTCCTGCACCTGCGCTACGCCAAGGTTGGCAAATAAGGGCACGTCATCTCCGGTCAGCGGACGAATGTCAAAGTCCTTCAACCTTTCCTTACCATACAATAACGGCCGGCAGGACCCCAAGCCCATACCTAACCCAAACTCAGCACAAGCCTGCGCCAGATTTTGGTTGATGGTGTAGGCTTTCTCCGTTCCCCCCGTCATGCTGCTTACCCATAAAGGCGCTTTCATTTTTTTGCCCGCAAAGGGTACGGTTGGCAAAGAACCAGGAAGAGGATGTGCCGCCAGTAAGGGCTCATAGTCGAACCGACGGTCTATTTCCATCGCTTCTACCTGAGAGCGAAAGGCCAGCTCAATGTGGTCTTCTTTACGGCTTTCACCGGTGGGGTCCTCGGGCGAAGAATGATGCATGGAGGTTGGAAGTGTCGTTGGCATTATTGCCGAACGTGGGACGAAGGTAATGGTTTAAATGACGCTGCGCGTTTTGCGGCCTGTGGCCGTTGAAGGACTCGCTGCGCGAGTGTTGGGAAGCCTACGGCTGTTGTGGGGCTCGACCTTGGTAAATCCCAACGCGAAGCCCTCCCCACGAACGAAGTGAGTCCCCCAACGTGAGCATAGCGAACCCCCTAACGCGCAGCCCCCCGACACGAACGTAGTGAACAAAAAAAGAGGGCACCCTAACCGGGCGCCCTCGAAAATGGTCTTTCCAAAAAGCAAACACTTGAACAATTCTTTACGGTAATTCGTGCTATCGAAAAGTTGTTATGTACTTTCGATGTACAAACCGCGCTATAGCGTGTTTAACCGTGATATAGCAAAAATGAACTTTATTAGCCTAGTATTGTCTCCTGGGCCATGAATTTTGAGATTTTAACAGATACATTACCATGAAAAACACGTCTATTCTAATACCGATCATCCTAATTGGCTGTCTTACGGCACTAGGTTTCCTCTTCTACAAAGCCTTACAAACGGTAGAACAGGATAATCTTAGGGGGAATAATCCCATCGTGCTTAACGAAGCAGATTATTCGGATGAGCCTACGCCAACGGACATTGGGGCGACTACGGATTATGATGCAGCTGCTCAGGCCGCAGCCTCGGGCGGAACCTCTGACACTACCCCTACGAATGCGCTTGACGAAATGACGGACGCAGAAAAGCGAGCTGCCGAGTTGGAAGAGTTGCAGGAAGCCGCTCGTAAAGCCCGTGAGGCAGAAGCCCGGGCTGCGGCGGATGCTGACAATGATGAAACAGACACCACTACACCGAATACCGTCGGAGAACCAAACGGAACAGGCCGTTACCTCGTTATCGCCGGAAGTTTTCGGCAGCGAACGGGCGCCGAGCAGCGCACCTCCCGACTCAAGAAAGCCGGTTTTAGTGGAACAACCGTCGAAAAATTTAATAAAGGAACCTACGCCGTTGCCCTGGCCGGACAGTCCAACCGCTTCTCCGAGGCCAAGCAATTGGCGGATAAAATCGTGAAGGCGGGCTTTGAGGCACAGGTGATGCGGCGACGGTAGTCGCGGCCGGAGACCGCTTTTTAGATTGATAGATTTATAGGGGCATAGACTAATAGTGCTGCGGCACTGGGGTGCTCGCTCCGCTCTGTGAAGATTAATTTGCCTTCTTACGCTTGCTCATACGAGCGTAGCGAGCATCCCAGTGCGGCAGCACTATTAATCTATCTACCTACTATCAATCCAAGAGGGGCGAAGCCCAACTAAGCCTGCCAAGCCATCATCCCCCCTTCCAGGTTTCGGACGTTTGCAAAACCAGATTGCTGAAGTAGGTGCTGGGCCATGGCTGAACGCTTACCGCTACGACAATAGACCACAATTTCTTCGTCTTTGTGTGGGGTAAGCTTGTCGAAAGAGGCGGTCAGGACACCAAGCGGAATGTGTATCCCACCGATGTTAAATTCGGCGCGTTCGTAATCCTCCCGAACATCGAGAAGTACGTAATCTTTTTTACCCGCGGCTTCGCGTTCTTTAATTTCCTGGATCGTTGCATCCATAAGATTTGCTGTTTAGTTGGGAGTAACACCGTAATCGGTGAAATGGATGAATAAACTTGCCGTCCGACGAATTCTTTTTGTCCGACAACTCTGCCACTAGTACAGTGTAATTTAAATTTTCATACCTTGCTTCATGAGAAAATCACACGTCATCCTAACTGATTTAGACCGCAATACCTTGAACGAACTTCTTCGCAAAGGAAATTTGTCGGTCCGGGTTACTAAACGTTGCTTGGCTTTACTAGCTTTAGATCGTGGCCAGAGCTACAAAGAAGTAGCCCCTTTAGTAGGTCTCACCTACGGGACTACTCGAACTTTTGGTGAGCGGTTTATTGATCAAGGTATTGATCTAATTTATGATCGACCGCGTAGCGGTCGTCCTTCGGTATTGACGGGAGAAGCAAAAGCAAAGATTACCGCTTTAGCCTGTAGTGACCCTGGTCCTGGACGCAGCCAATGGTCTCTGCGTTTGCTGGCCGAGCGAGCTGTTGAACTTGAGTACGTTGAAAGTATATCTCATAATGAAGTCGGTAAGATTTTAAAAAAAATGAACTTAAGCCTCACCTCAAATTAACGTGGTGCCTAGGAAAGATAACGGCAGCGTTCCTTGCCCGTATGGAGTTGATTCTGCGTCTGTATGCTTTGCCTTATGATCCTGAGTATCCCGTCATTTGCTTTGACGAGCGCCCGTGTCAGCTGCTGGGCTCGCCAAATTCTGAGACTCCAATGCGAAGTGGACGCTGTGCTCGCCAGGATAGCGAGTACATCCGTAAGGGGACTTGCTGCGTACTGGCGAGCATCGAACCTCTGACTGGCAAACGACTCGTACACGTAAGGCGCCGGCGGCGAAATCGTGAGTTCACCGCGTTCATGCTTCAACTAGCCCAACAATATCCACTAGCCAAAAAAATTAAAGTGGTGCTTGACAATCTAAGTACGCATACCTATGCAGCGCTCTACCAGAACCTACCGGCCGAACAAGCCGAAGAATTGGCTCAGCGGATTGAGTTTGTGTACACCCCCAAGAAGGCCTCTTGGCTCAATATGATTGAGATCGAGTTCTCTGCTCTGTCGCGCCAATGCCTTAACCGACGCATCGACTCACTGAATGAGCACGTCAAGGAAGTTTTCGCATTTATGAAAGATCGTCACGAACGAGGTGTCAGGATTAACTGGCAATTCACTGTTGATCAAGCCAGAGTTAAGCTTAACAGTGGGTATGTGAGGGTTAACGGGAAGAATGAAAAATATAACAAAACTTAAATTACACTGTACTAGTGCAGTGTAAACTAAGTTTTATGGTATCTCTCCGTACGGGTGGGGCTTACCTCCACCCGTATCGGCTTGCCCCATCAAACGCTCCTTTTCGTTCGCTCAGCGAACGAAAAACACGATTCTTCCATACGCAGAGGGCCGTGGCAAGCCCGGCCCCTGCATGCAAAAACTTAGTTTACACTGCACTAGTACAGTGTAAACTAAGTTTCATTTTCAAAGCGGGGAATCACTTGCCTAACGACGTCGTTAGGCAAGTGATTCCTCCGTTTATCAGCCAGGTACTCCATATATCACGCTGGTCTTTTTGCTCCTCCAACGCTCCCTAAATCACCCTGGAGCTATAAGCCAACCGCTCCTGCAGCTGCGGCTTCAGCACATCCGCAGCATCGAGAATGAGGGCTTCGTTGGAGGGGAAGCCAACGGGGCGGGTACCAATATTACGACGCGTGTTGGAGCTGAGGGCGCGGCGGTCACCACGGAAGGTACTGGCGTAGTTTTCGAAGCGGGCTTCGGCGGTCAGGCGTTCTTCGTCGACTACCCGGCGTTCGCGGTTATCGTACAGGACAAGGCTACCGGATACGACGGCGGTTTTGGTCTGCAGAATTTCGATGACGTTGGCGCGGACGATGATCTGACGCGGGCGGGTGATGTCGTTGCCCAGGGTATCTTTAGCAACGTTGCCATTGGCATCCAGGACGTATTCGGTACCATCGGTGACTTCCCGCTCGTCGACGTAGACACGCTCGCTGATGCGCTCGGGACTGACGTTGATGGCATCGATGAGGATGCGGGCGTTGTAGTCGTAAGTTTTACCGGGTACGGGTGTGAAGTCATAGAACCTCCAGGCATCGTCGAGGTTACGCACACCTGGGCGGAGCAATTCCCTTTCAAAACCGGCGGGCAGGAAACCACCGCTGCGGTTGACCATCTCTACGGCTACGTATACTTTACCGAGTTCGCGGGCTTCGGCCATCAGATCGTTGGCATCCCGGTAGTTGACGCGGTAGTTCCCTACCCGATCGAAAGCAGCGAAGGCGGCACGGCCAGCGGGTTTTTCGCCCTGGCGCGCCAGCGCCAGCAGGTCGAGGCCTTCCTGATAGATCTGGGCAGCAGCCTTCTCGCCAGCATCAGCGATCAGGCCATCAACGCGGGCAAACCGAAATTCGGCCTGGTAACCACGCTTATCGACCAAAGGCAACAGCGGGCTAAGTGCATCCTGGCGGCGCTGGATCTTCTTGTAGATGGACTGAATACTCGCCCAATCCGGGTTGCCGCTATTGGCTTTCCGGCGGGCCCGGACCATATCGGCTTCGGTCACTCGGTTAAAGGCCGTCTCCAGGGCCAGCACATACTTGGGGTTTTTCTTCTGCTTACCCGTCAGCCGTTTTTGGGCCAGGCGGATCGTTTGTTCGTAATCACCGCTCTCTACCAGCGTTTCTACGGAGGTACAGGAAGTGAGGGCCATCAGCAATATGGCAATAAAGAAAAAAGCGGGGGTGTGGGTCAGACGTGTCATAATACAATGCTTTACGTTCCGAAGGCTGGATGGCCTCCTTTTGTATACTGTAAAACACGACATTTCCCCCTTACGGGTGGCTTATAGCGGGGTTAAGAAGAATTAAGGTTTGTTAAGGAATTATGTACACTAAGTAGCCCTGAAAATCACAGCTGGATTCCGAATTATCAGGGCGGGGCCGCGGGTGCAAAGGAAGGTTTTTGGAGCAGCGTACCGACTTTAGCCGACAGCTCGCCTTGCTCCTCTTATCCCTTTCCTTGCACCTGCGGCCCCGCCCTGAAGATGGTAAGGGCTAAAAAACGCTCGGCAGGTCGGCAAGAAAGTACTTAACGAATTACTAAATTCTGCTGAAAGACCTCCCCATCGTAGCGTACCGTTACGCGGTAAACACCCGCCGGAAGCTCCGGAAGGATGTAGTCGTACTGATGCCGGCCAGCCTCATCTAACCGAACGTGTTCAAATACCCGCCGGCCATCCGTGGCAAAAATCTGCACGTTCACCGGTCCGTTTTCCTGTAACTCAGGAATGGTGATGCTCAGATCACGCTGTGTAGGATTCGGGGTAATTTGGGGGGCAGCAGCGGAACCGACACGGAAAATCACGCTACGTACCGGGAACAGTTCTTCCGCCCCATCCAGGTCCCGTTGCCGCAAGCGATAGTAGGAGCGGCCAGCTAACGGATTGGTATCGGTAAAGGAATAATCCGTCGATTCGGTAGTCGTTCCCGCTGCCTGGATGGTGGCCAGGGCAGAGAAATCGACACCATTACCGCTGCGTTCAATGACGTAATCGGCTGCGCCGGTTTCAGCGCTGGTTTGCCAGGCGAGTAATACGTTTTTGTCTTGTACCTCGGCCGACCAAGCAGTGAGCGCTACCGGCATGGAACGTAAAGTTGTGACACGATAAAAAGTGCCATTGTAGCTGAAAACGTAGAGTTCACCCTCGTCATCCTCCCCAAAAGTGGAAGGGCTATTGAGTGGGGCACTTCCGTCTACCGTAACGGTTCCCCCGCCGGGAGGGTACAGGAAAAAATTGGAGGAGGCGAAGTCGGCACAGACGTAGTAGCCGTTTAAGTCATCGGCGCTGCCCCGGTACAGGAAGCCTCCGGTGATGGAAAATCCGCCAATGGAACTGCTGCGCGGGTAATCGAAAACCGGTTCGTCGTAGGTGGTGCCTTCGACGCAGTTGGGCGAGCTGGTGCCTGGACTGCCGGACGTTCCAGCCGGATAATCCAGGAAACCTTCGCGGCAATCCCATCCGAAGTTCATACCGCCGGCGGTGCCGGCGGCCTGGAAGTCCACTTCTTCCCGAAGTCCCTGGCCAACATCACCGATCCAAAGGTCACCCGTTTGGCGATCGAAGGAAATACGCCAGGGGTTGCGGAGGCCCAGGGCCCAAATCTCGTCACGCACATTGGGGTTGCCAACGAAGGGGTTATCTGCCGGAATGCCGTAGTTCGTCCCGCCAATTACGGGGTTGTCCACATCAATACGTAGCATTTTACCGAGCAGCGCCAGGGGGTCCTGCCCGGTTTGGTTGGGGTCGCCACCTCCGCCGCCGTCTCCGGTTGGGATGTAGAGGTAACCGTCGGGGCCGAAGGCGATATCACCGGCATTATGGTTGCTGAAGGGCTGGTTGATCGAAATGACCACCTGTTCTGTATCAGGATCTACGGTATTCGCTCCAATAGCCGCCGTGTAACGGGCAACTACCGTCGTTCCGTTAGCCAGACCATTGCGTGCACGGGTAGTATAGTTCACGTAGAAATGACCGTTCGTGGCAAAATCAGGATGAAAGGCCAGGCCCAGTAAGCCCCGCTCACCGCCGGAACGGACCCGGTCGGTGATGGTTAGGAAATTGGTGCTCAGGGTGGTATTGGTGCTTTGGTCGTAAATCTTGATGTTACCTGCCTGCTCCACAATAAAAAGGCGTTCACTGCCGTCTCCCGCACCAGTGATGTCTACGGGGTCATTAAAGCCCGAGACTGGCTCTACGAAACGTAGGTCGGGTTGAGCGTCGAGGCCGTGCAAGGCGAAGAACAGGGTAAGTAGGGTAACTAGTGTGCGCATAGTCAGTTGGTTGGTTGTTGGTTAAAGGTAAGGATTGGGGGGATGTTCAACTTTAAGGTAGCCGACATTAGTAGATACTTGCCGGGATGGCCTTGGGGCATGCTGCTACTGAAAGCTACAGCGTATAACACAAAAAACCTAGAAGGGGTAGCCAATTGGCCACCCCTTCTAGGTTTTTTGTGAAACAGTATGCCCCATACTGTTCACTTTCTTTCGCCTTCTGGCTACCATAATGCGAACGATTTTGGGGATGAAACAGTATTGACAGGAACTGTTTCAGGCTTGGTTATGCCTACTCCCACCCCCCATAAAACGCCGCCAATTCCCGAGCAGCAGGCTTTCCGCCAATGCAGAATTCCTTGTTGTGGTGGCGGCCGCCCCTGCGGCCGAGGTAACTCGGCCACTTCCACAAGAACATCCCCTTAAGCTCGGGGGTTTCACCTGCAGCAGTGAGCATGGCGCGGTAGCAGCGGGCCTGGGTTTCGCCGTCCTCAGCACGGTCTCCGCTATCGGCGTGGGGGTTTTTCCAGGCGTTGGTGACCGAGCGGTAGCCGACTTCGGTAAGCCATAGCGGCCGGTCTGTTTTTTGGCTCACTTCGGCGGCCAGGTTCATCCAGCGGCGGGCGCCGGTGAGGAGTTCTTCGTCGGTGGGGGCATCGGATTCGCTGATCGGGTAATAGGAATTCAGGCCGATGGCGTCGAGGTCTTCCCAGAAGGTGAAGCCTTCAAATTCTTCGCCCCAGTTGGCGGCGTAGGTCAGCTGGCCGCCGTAGACCTGGCGGACTTTCCGGATGATCTCCCGCCAGCGATCCGGATGCTTCAGGGTGGTTTTTACTAGCTCGGTCCCCAGGCAAAGGCCGCCGATCTGCTCTTGCTCGGCCAGCAGGGCGTAATGCATGATCCAATAGGTATAACTGTCGAAAAAAGCGTCCCATTCTTCGTCGGTGGCGAAGTCGACGTCGCCGGGCCAGTGGCCACCGCCAATCCAGATTTGGGGTTTTAGCAAAACGAACCATCCGCGTTTGTGGGCCTCACGGGCGGAGCAGATGGTGGCCCAATCGTTCTCCCCGCCGGCGTCCGAAGGGATGAACAGCGGGATGGGTTTTTGCGGGTCCCGCATGAAGGTGTAGGGAACGATGGCCAGGGCATTGACGTTAAGCTCTGCCAAGCTATCGAGCGAAGGCTTGATCTTCTCCCCGCCGTAGCCATTATGCACGCGATAGCCTTCGTGGGCGAAGGTCATGCCGCCGAGATTGATGGCTGGCATTTCTCGATGGCCGATTTTGGGTGGGTTGTAACCTGTAGTACTGAAATCATCAAATGTTGTAGCCGGAATTTCCTTTTGCTTAAAATCGGCAATGACTTTGAGTATTTCGGCAGAGCTTGCCGCTCCCTGGCCATTAGCAAACACCCTGGCTATACTTTCATTTATGAAATCAGATGGACGTTCTCTATCCAGATCTGTAGTTCCAGTCAGTAAGCCAGACTCCCATACCCGTTGTGCGTTTTCGAAAGCCTTCACAAAAATATCTTTGGATTTAGATACACTTTGAGCCTGCATAAATGCCGTCAAAAGCTTCAGGTTATGCCCAGGAAACGCTCCTCCAGCCAAGTGCTCCAAAAACGGTTGCCAGGTGACGAAGGACACCATAATGTCTTCGTCGTTGACGAACGAGGGTACCAGGTGGAGCACTTTATCTTCGGCGTTGTATTGCACCGGGTTCATGCTTCCCTTTCGAAGACCGATGCGCTCCAGCGTTGGGTACAGCCTTACTTCGGGGAACCAGTTGGTAGTTTCTCCGGTCAGCGAATCAAGGAGGTCCTTTACGGCGGTAACACCGGCGACGGAGTTGGCCAGTTCTTTGTTTCCAACAGCCCCGTCGTAGGCAAATATCTTCAGACCGTTCTCGTCGTACACGGGTACGTCGGGAGATTGCAGGGCGACTTCTTCGGTGGGGTCGAAGGCCCAGCTGGTATCGGCAAAGTTGCCGTATACCCGATCACCATTGGCTTTGTGAAGTTCGTAGGCCCAGTTGGGCCAGAACATACGATCCCATTCGCCGTCGTATTCCCGGCGAAAGATGTCCACCAGTTTGTCCGGGTTGTCGGAGAGGTAAAAGCCCGTGACGGTGGCCGCTTTACTCCAGGGATTGCGGTAATACGGAAGGAACATTACGTCGTCATAGCCAAAACTAAGACGTTGATCGAATTGCCAGCCATCTCCTGCCTGGGTAAACGGTAAGCCGGAAGCGGCGGAGGGCAGGCGGTCTCCGAAGATGGTGACGGGGCCGGTGCCGAGGGTGTCTGTGCTCAGGTCTTTACAGCTGAGGACTTCGATGCGTTTTTCGAAAGGTTGGGCGTTAGCTACCTCATGTAGTAGCTTGATCAGGGCTGCGCCCTCTGCTTCCTCTTCCAAACAGTAAACAAAGCGCCAGACGGAGGCCCGCATGGCCTGGCGTTGTACCTGCCTTCGATTTGGTTCGGGGTCTTCCGTAGTACTCTGTCCATTCATTGCCATTGAACAAGACCATGCACCTGCGGCCGCGCCTGCTAATACGAGCAGCAGCAAAAGGCTTTTGGATAGCTTCATTTAGGGATATTTGCTGCAAAATAGGGCTGCAAATTGGAAATGAGCGGGGGTAACTGCGAAAATGGATGGCTCGCGATGGTTATCCACAACAAACTCAATCGATACGATCATTTTCCGGCTAAAGTCGGTGCTTTATTACAAAGTTTTACAAACCAATTCCGCTATTCTATAGACGAGGAGACCTGAGATATCAAATTCGGATAGTCCGTGATGATGCCGTCAACGTCCAAATCCAGCATCGCCTGCATGCGCTCCACCGTATTGACCGTCCAGGGGACCACCTGCATATTAAGCGCCCGGGCTTCGGCCATAATTTTTGCATCGGTGTGGATTTCGTAGGGGCTGTAAATGGGCGGCACGAAGCCGATGGCGTTCATTTTAGCCTTGAGGCCACCCGGAAACTCATCGAGATAGGCCAGCTGAATATCCGGCGCTTTGTCGCGGATGACCGCCAATGTTGGTGGGTCGAAACACTGGAGGGTAACGAGTTCGGGTTTACCCCAGGCGGAGAGGTCTCCCAAAACCAGATCGACGAAGGTTTCCCGGTCCGGGACAAAGGCAGGCTCCAATTCTTCCTCGTATTTGAGTTCGATGTTGTAGCGCGGTGACGGGCGATCGTTCTGCACACAAAAGCGATCCACTGCGGCAAAAACGGCCAGCAAGGTGGGCTTTTCTGCCGGGCGTTTGGCCTGCTGGGGAAAGCGGGGGTGCGGCCGTTGGCCGCAGTCATACGTAGCAATCTCGGCCGCCGTGAGGGAGCGCAGACTGATTCGGTTTTCATCGCCTTCGGCCAGCGCTTCGCCGGCTTTGGTCTGGCAAATTTCTGAAGACATCCAAGGCTCATGGCTCACAATCACCCGGTCATCGGCCGAGATAACCACGTCGAGCTCCAGGGTTTTCACCTCAGGGTAGGATAATGCACGCAAAAACGCAGGAATAGTATTTTCGGGCATCAGGCCGCGACAACCGCGATGGCCCTGCCAGTCAATTTTTTTGGTTGGTTCAGTCATGGTCGTAGTAGGCTCAGTTTTAGCAGGCTCGGAAGAATTGCAGGCGAGGACGCAGGTGCAAACAACGAACAACAGCGATAGGCGGTAAAATGGCATGGGCTAAAGGTAGTCCGTTTCCACAATTCTTGGCTCTTGGACTGGGATGGAGCCTGTCTTTTAGCCGCTGCTAAAGCAGCATTTGGTTCCCACAGAGGGCGGCGCGGAGGGAGGCACAGAGGTGTTGGCATCGGATGTGGGAAGGCGTAGTTCTGTCCTATTTTGAATCCTTTAGCCACCTGATTGCCGTCGCTAAAGCAGCATTTGGTTCTCACAGAGGGCAGCGCGGAGGGAGGCACAGAGGGAGCACAGAGGTGTTGGCATCGGATGTGGGAAGGCATTATTCTACCCTATTTTGAATCCTTTAGCCACCTGATCGCCGCCGTAAGCGCCGCATCTCCCCCCTCCTTCGGTTCCACTATTTCATCAGGAGTAATCCTGTCGCCGTAGGCATTTTTATTACGATCTCCGTAAACAGAAACTGTCAGGAGCATCATCACGCCATCCGAGAGGTAGAAATTACCATTAGTAGTGGAATAACCACCGGTAGATTGACCGAAGCTTCGGGTATTCGGTCGTCCGCGAAAAGCAACCGTAGTAACTTCCCCCGAGCTACTCGTTTTTGGGCCGGTCAGGACCGCAACCCGGACATTTTTTTGTTGGAGTTTGTAGGGCTTCCCCGTTACCGTAACCCGGGTCATATTACCCTGAAAGCTGCTACCTTTTTTGTAGGCCCATTTTGCGGCATTTGAACCATCCGGCTCCATAAAGTAGCCACAAGTTCCGTTGCCGAGTATTGGCCCAATACCCGCCAGCATTGGCCAGCAATTACCCCCGGTGTTGCCCCGCAGGTCCACTACCCAGCCGGTTGTTTCCCGGCTGTCCAGGCTAGCAATCAGTGCCTGCAATGTATCAGCATAATGAACCAAAACTGGTTGGTGACCACTACCCAAATGGGGTACCGTCAGGTAGCTTATTTGGTCATCAATTTTACGGCCAAGGGGGTAATCAACCAACGTTGGCTCCTCACTTTCAACGCTTTGCCCCGACCATTTCTGAGCGGCTTGCGGACGGATAATGAAAGAGTGTTTATTGACACGCTGCAGTGTGTATTGCAGGGCATCATGTACGTCGGCAGTCGATTGTGCACCCGCCGTGAGGCGGTCTGCATCATTTCGCAGCGCAGCCCAGTCTATCCGCTCCCGATATAATGCATTGGTGCTGACGATCTGGAAAAAGGTATCCAGATAACGGACAACGTCCTCCTTGGTTTCAGCCGTGCTCAGGGGTAATTCCTCCCACTGCAGATCTTTGAACCAAGCCTCCCCTGCTCCATCCATATAATAGCCAAGGCGAACGGAATCCATGCGTTGATCGCCTACGAAAGTCAGCGAAACCTCCGTCCAGTCTTCGTCCCCAGAAACATTCGTTGAGGAAACATTTCCAACGATTTGACCCTGTATTTTACCGTAGGCATACAGGCTTGCTCCCGTGCCCTGGGCACCTTTGGTTTTTACTTTGGCGGTGGCGCGGTAGCGCCGCAGCACCTTGGTTGTAAAGGGTACGGTTTGATAAATGGCACCACTGTTATTTGCCGTAAATGGTCCTGCCAGGTACATCGCATGCCCTCCCGAAGAAAGGGAGACCGCTCCGGCAGTGGCGGGCATGCGCATCATTTTCCAGCCTTCTTTTACCGCCGTGTTGGGTGCTGGCTGGAGATTGGCCCAGGGTTGAGCGAAAATTTCGCAAGTAAGAAAAAGTTGGATGAGTAAAATGTAAAAAATCAGTTTATTCGTTTTCATGGAGCTAAGTTGCGGGAGAATTTCAAGCGAAACCGGAATTTTTCGTGAGTGCGGTTTTTCTGGGCGCGAACGCGGGTGCAGGGTTTAGGATTCAGGGGGCAGGGGTCAGTACTTAGCTTTCGGTTTTCAGCATTCAGGGGGTAGGACGGTGGAATTTGGGAACTGGCGTTTAGCTTTGGGGAAAGCGTTGAGCATTCTGGTCCGCCATGCAGTTAGTTGTACTCACGGAGGAAGCACAGAGTTGTGAGGAACTGTATTGGACCTTACCTGCGTTAAAAACGCAGGCCTATGCTATAAAGCTCTAACGAGCTGAGCCCTGAATGCTGATCACTGAATCCTGATCACTGAACCCTGAATACTAAACCCTGAATGCTGATCACTAAACCCTGAATACTGATTACTGAAACCTGAACACTGAATGCTAAAAACGGAATGCTAAAAACTAAACCCTCCCTTTATTGGTCGTGTCAATTCCTCGGATGGGGATCATTGGTACCCTATTGGTTGCATTATGAGCAGCCGGTGAACGGGTCGTATTTGGTACCCGTGGCGGTACTCTGTGGTCAGGCACTTTCTCAGATACTGGTGACCGATGTATACCGTCGGTTGGCGCATAGGTTTGGGTGGGTAAGTCTGCCCGCAAAAAAGTTAGTGACGGTCGTCCTGGTCGCCTGGAGCCTATTGATCATCCAGTACCAGTTCATGGGTTACTCCGTTTATCACCTTCGGTACGATGGCGTTTACGACTGGGACATATTTTTTGGTGCCATGGCTGGCGGGATTCGTTATCACGCCATTTGGTTACTGGGCTTTCATGGGTATCATTTTGCCCGACAGTCGGCCCGCGCCGAGGCCGCAGCTGCGCGCGGCGCCAAACTCGCCGTAGAGGCCCAACTGGCCAAACTAAACGCAGAGCTGAACCCCCACTTCCTTTTCAACGCCCTCAACGGCATCAAGGCCCTGACCAGGGAGGACACCGCCCGGTCGCGCCAGGCCATTGACCGGCTGGCAGAGCTGCTCCGCTATTCCCTGCGGCAGAGTAAACGCGCCGTCGTTCCGCTGACCGAAGAAATTCACATCACCCAGGAATACGTTGCCCTAGAAACCATGCGGCTGGAGGAAAGGCTGCAGGTGGAATGGTTTATCGACCCCAATACGACTGGCTGCACTTTGCCTCCGCTGAGCCTCCATACGCTGGTAGAAAACGGCATCAAGCACGGGATCAACCAACTGGAAGCAGGTGGTATCATTACCGTCAGGATTGTTACCAGTGAAAGTCATTGGGAGATAACGGTCAACAATGATGGCGGTTACCAACCATCTTCAACGTCGGGTTCCGGCCTGAAGAACCTCCGGCAACGGCTTGAGCTGCATTATGGTAACAGCGCTAGCCTGAGCATTGATAAGACCGAAGCAAACCCCACACCTTCTACCGTTGCCCACCTAAAAATCCCCCGCTCATGACCAAGTCACTACGTTGCATGCTGATCGACGACGAACGACTGGCCCGGGTCGAGATGGCGGCACTACTTTCCGAAGCTGGTGGCTGCGAGGTGGTGGCTGCTTGCGGCGGCGCAGCCGCCGCCATTCCACTCATCACTTCCCTACAACCTGACTTACTCTTTCTCGACATCAATATGCCCGGCACCAACGGCTTTGAAATGTTGGCGAAGTTGGATGTTTGTCCGCCGGTCGTCTTCGTTACCGCCTATGACCAGTACGCGATAAAGGCCTTCGAAGTACATGCGCTGGATTACCTGATGAAACCCGTCCACCCCACGCGGTTGGCAGCGACCCTGGCGCTGGTACGCCAACGGCTGGCCGCTCGCCCTGCGCACCTGCAACAACTCTTCTTGCCCGATAAAGACGGCGGTGGAAAATTCCTTCTCCTTGAAGACGTATACCTGATCAGGGCCTACGACCATTATCTCCGGCTGTACCATCCCGATGGCACCGAACTTATTCTCCAGAGCCTTACACGTTTTGAAAAACGACTTGACCCAGGGGCTTTTTTCCAGATCAATCGGTCGGAGATCGTTCGTTTGGCAGCCATTCAACATATTGGTAAGCTTAGCCGGGGGCGATATGCGCTGACTTTGCCCGATGGAGAGGTCGTCACCGTTTCGGAAAGCCGGGGGCGGGTTTGGCGGAAGACTTTTGATTAAGTTGTGGTAAGCACTTACTCCATCTCTGCCCATTAACTCTTCTCTCCCCTGTTTTTAGTCCGCTCCCGTGGTTACAGCACTTAGTTTAGCGCTTGAATAAATTCTAACCACATGCTTCGACAATTCAAACGCTTCTTCATTCTGTTACTAATCGTCGGAATTTCAGCCTGTAACGCGCAGGTTGAAAATGAAGAACCCCAAAAGCAAGCAGCAGCTCCGAAAGCCCCACTACCCTCGCAGGACTTAAAAAACGATCACGATCCGTATTTTACGGAAAGCACCGATATTGAAACGAAGACTGCTCCGCAAGCAATAACCAGGAATATACTGCAAACGAAAGATGGAAAAATTTGGTTAGCCACCTGGAAGGGAGCAGTTTCCTACGATGGAGAGACCTTTACCAACCACACCAACAAAGCAGGGTTACGGCGTCATCGTTTTTTCACCTTGCTGGAGGACAAAAAAGATCAGCTTTGGTTTGGCACCATTGGTGCAGGTGTGTATCGCTACGATGGTACAACCTTCACCAACTTAACCTCCGACAATGGCTTAGCCAGTAATATGGTAGAATGCATCCTAGAGGATACAGCGGGTAACCTATGGTTCGGTACCCACGGCGGGGTAAGTCGCTACGACGGGATCATGTTCCAAAATTTCACCACTGCTGATGGGCTACCGGACAATGAAGTACATGCTATTGCTCAGGACAAATCCGGTAAAATATGGGTAGCCTCCTCCGGCGGGCTAAGTTATCTTGATGGTAAGTCTTTCGTCCCCCT
>JBGCFZ010000129.1:0-3853 GCA_045110355.1 Lewinella sp.
TTTTTACAGGTCGAATAACTTGTAATCCGCATTAGAAAAGCCGGATAAAAAATGCGGTCAGAACCTAATAGAAAAGTCAAATTCAGACAAAAGCAGAAATTTATTTGCCAAGACAACATTTGCTGCACTATCTTTATTCTAATAACCAAATATCAGTCATGACTGCAACCTTCTCCAGTTACCAGGATTACGACGCTTATGCTCCCGCTGACTACGCAGTGTGGAAACAACTTGCCGAACGCCAGTACACCGCGCTGCGCGCGGTAGCATGTGCTGATTACTTACATTGCCTTGATGAACTCCACCCGGTCCTCAGCCCTAACCATCCACCACGTTTTTCCGACTTAAATGAGCGCCTTGCTGCCGCTCACGGGTGGTCCATCAAAGTTGTACCCGGCTTTTTGCCGGTAGACGAATTTTTCGCCCTGCTTGCCAACCGCCGATTCTGCTCCAGCACCTGGCTCCGCAGCAAAGACCAGCTCGATTACCTCGAAGAGCCGGACATGTTCCACGACATCTTCGGGCACATCCCCCTTTACCTGAATAAGGATTATGCTGAGTTTGCCCGACGACTTGGTGCCCTGGGCGTAAAACAGGCCAATAACGAAGAGCGGATCACCCAGCTGCAACGGCTATACTGGTTCACCATCGAGTTTGGCGTACTCCGGCAGGAAGACGGTGAATTAAAGGTCTACGGAGCGGGTATTTGCAGCAGCTACGGAGAAACCAAACACGTCTTTGAAAACCCGGCAGTGGAAGTCCTACCCTTCGAGCTCGACACTGTTCTTGCGCAGGACTTCATCATTACCGAAGTACAAATGAAGTACTTTGCCATCAATAACTTTGCCCAACTATGGAAGGTGGTGGATGAGCTGGAAGCCCGCTGGGCTTAGTTCCTGAGTCTAACAAGGTTGGCGCTCCTTGCTCTTTCCCTCTCTTCTTTGCACCTGCGCCTGCGCCCCGCTTAAAAAAACAGGCCAAGACTAATAAGCTCTCCTTTCCGTGTCCTACCTTGCGGAAGTGCGCCTGCTGACCTTCCTTTTTCTCTTTCTCCCTGCCACCGCCGTGGCACAATCCTACGGTTTTCTTACCTGGACGGTAGCCGATGAACTGCCCGCGCCCGAAATCACGGTACTTGAAGAAGATGCTTTTGGCTACCTATGGGTGGGTACCCGAGGCGGGGGAGTGGCCCAGTTTGATGGTAAGGACTTCGTAAATATGAGCCGGGAAATGGAGTGGCCGGGAAAAATCATTACCCGGATTACGGCTAAGAAGAATGGCATCGTTGAAGTGGCATCTGACCAGGGGATTGATTATTTGCTTCGGAATACTGGGAACGCGTCAAAAGCCATAACGGATACGGATAATATTAGCGGCGTAATGCCCGAGGCAGATGAAGCCATTCGCCGGCTCCACCAGTTGAATACATCATTACCAAGCTTTACCGCAGTAGGGCTGGTGGGCAAAAACTACCTGGCGGGAACAACTAATGGCCTTTACCTAATTGACCCGAAGGGCCAGATTTTGAATCATTACACGGCGCCTAAATACCTGCCTGGTAACCGGATTACCGCCATCATCACTGACCGGCAAGGCCGGAACTGGATAGGTACTGACCGTGGTTTAGCAAAGATGATCCCGACGGGCATTAGCCACTTCGCCCGGGGCGAAGCGGACCTGGCAGGCCGCCG
This sequence comes from Lewinella sp., assembly GCA_045110355.1. GTDB lineage: Bacteria > Bacteroidota > Bacteroidia > Chitinophagales > Saprospiraceae > Neolewinella. Next base: position 1,692 of record JBGCFZ010000129.1, read on the forward strand.
GGTTACGGCGCTGGCTAATGGAAATGCCGGTCGGCTCTGGCTAGGACTGGGCCGCAACGGCCTGCAATATTCAGACAGTACGGGCTTCGCCCGCCCCCCCATCGATGACCCTACCCGGGGAGCACCGATTACCGCCATTGCCCAAGATACCGCTGGCTGGATCTACACCGCCACCAACGGACGTGGCATTTTAGTGATGCGGCCGGATAGCTTTCAGGTGGATCGCCTGACCAGTCGCTCCGGCTTACCGGATGATCGATTATTGACGCTCCTGCCGGAAGAAAACGGAGGAATGTGGGCCGTTAGCTATGACCAGGGCATCGGGTACGTTCGGTTTGAGGATTCCTTATTTACCGTAGTACGTTATGGCCCAGATGAAGGCTTGCCGCTTACGGAATTCACCGCTGCTCTCTGCCTGCCCGATGGAGATTTGCTGCTGGCGGATGCAGCCGGGAGGGTGCTGCGCTGGCGGCCAGAAGGCCTGGTGACGGAACTTGGCCTGGAAAACGGTTTGCCTGCTGGCGAGATTACCGCCATGGCCCTGCGGCGAAATACGCAACTGTGGGTCGCCATCCGGGGGCAAGGCTTATTTTATACGGACCTAAGCATGTATCATCCGCTTTTTGCCGCTCCGCCATCGCGTTTTGGACCGATCTCCGGAAACATCCGCCAAATCCTGTTGCCTGAAGACCGCCCTGAAGTCTGGCTGGGTACCGACCGGGGCCTGGAGCAGATTTTTCTTGACCGCGATGGCCGCCCAGATTGGCGGCGGCGCTATGGACGAGCAGAAGGATTTCCCGAGGCAGAAACCCTGGCCGGTGCGGCCATTGTATCGGCTGCCGATGGGCTGCTATATTTTGGCACTTCCAATGGCCTTGTCCAGTACGTTCATGATGAGGGAGACGGTTACCTCCCTCCGCCGCCAACGCGCCTGGAAGGGATCAACTTGTTTTATCAGCCGCTTAACCCCGCAAATTATAAACTGAGGGAAGGAATCCCAACCTTCACGGCTGCCAATAACCACTTTAACTTTGGCTTTAGTGCTGTTGACCTGACGTACCCCGGTCGTGTCCGGTACCAATGGCAACTCATGGGAGCAGACCCGGAGTGGTCTCCTCTGCGGGCGGAAACAACCGTCCGGTACGCAGGGCTGGCACCCGGTCGCTATCGTTTCCAGGCACGCGCAACCACCGATGACGGAAAAACCTGGGGCTCCTCTGCGGAGTTCCACTTTATTATTGCTACGCCTTTGTGGCGGCAGGGTTGGTTTCTTGGTTTGCTTACTTTGTTGATCGCTGGGGTGCTCGTGGGCAGTTTTTTCTCGTTTTACCGCAGGGTACAGCAGAAGGAGGCCCTGAAACGAAGGCAGCTGGAGGCTAAGAATCAATTATTGACCCTGGAGCAAAAGGCACTTCAACTTCAAATGAACCCCCACTTTATCTTCAATGCCCTCAATGGTGTCCGGGGCTTGGTCGACGGGCAACACGATGCCGAAGCCCGGGCGCAGATCACCCGCTTTGCAACCCTCATGCGCGGCATTCTGAATAATAGCCGGCGTGAAACCATTTCACTGGCAGAGGAGATTGCCACCCTGAAGGACTACCTGGAAATGGAGCAATTTTGCCAGGCATTTGACTTCACCTTCGCCATTCTGCCTCCGGAAGGCGTGGAGCCGGATGAGGTGAATATGCCTTCGATGCTCTTACAGCCTTTCCTGGAAAACGCCGTGCTACATGGCTTGTCAACAAAGGAAGGAGCGAAGCATATTGAGGTGATATTTTTGATGCGCGGCCGCAGGATGCAGTGTACGGTAAGGGATAACGGAATCGGCCGCGCAGCGGCCGCTGCGCGCAAAGCCCGTCGGCCCACCAGCCACCAATCCGTCGCGCTCGACGTTACCCGCCAACGGCTGAAAGCAATGAAGGGCCGATTGGAGATAACGGACCTGACAACAAAACATCGTGTAGCTGCAGGCACACAGGTGGAATTATTTTTCCCTGTTGATACCTGGTGAGAAGCGTAACCTGCCCTTGTTTGCGTTGGATGGAGCGACGGTGTCGGAATTTCTTTTTACCCAATCGCGACGCAGTCGCTCAACCCAAATTTTAACGTACCTTTAGTTACCGTCTTTAGTGACCAACCTATACCACAACGTCTAAACC
>JBGCFZ010000130.1:0-7332 GCA_045110355.1 Lewinella sp.
CATATCAGTCAGCGTTTCGCCTACCAATGTTTCTGGAATGCCGTCGCCGTCCGTATCAACAAACAACTGGACAATTACGCCTTCGATGCCTACATCGTTGGCTTCGTCCTGCTCGCCGTTATCGTTCATATCAAAGAAGACTGTAGAACCGACGCTTCCCAGTGGGATGAAGCCGAAGTCAACCGTCATGTTGCCGTTCTCTTCGTTGGCACCATCATCCTGGGTGTTGCCCTGGAAGGTCTCTTCGTCGTCCGCTGGTTCATCGCCGGGGCTCAACATTACAATACCACTAAGTGACTCACCGGCAACTGCCATCTGAGCGCCATCATTCGTACCATCGATATCATCGTCGGCAACAGATTGGGTTGACGAGGCCGTTTCAGCATCATCTGCAGGAACTACACCTACGATATAGTTCCCAGCAGGAAGTGAATCAAAGAGGTAGTTACCACTGGCATCAGTAATGACCATATCGATTGGCATCGTTGCTTCATCGCCGTCGATAGCTCCATCACCGTTACTGTCGAAATACAAGTTGACGGTAACGCCTTCAATACCGGATTCCAGTGGATCATCCGGATCCTGGTCCCCACTATCGTCTACGTCATAGAAGACAGTAGAGCCAAGGCTGAGCATAGGAATAAAACCGAAATCAATGGTCATGTTACCATTGTCTTCCGGGAAGCCCATGTCGGTGTCCTGAGCATCGCCCTGTTCATTGGTGGGATCATCAAAGGTTTCCGCACCAGCCATGAGGTTGAAGACAGTGGAACTAACGGCTCCGGTAATACCGTCGAGGGTACCATTCTGGAGCGCAGGATCCATATCTGTTGCATCAACCGGTGTAGAAGGCACATTCGCAGCACCGGGTGCTCCGGGAATGACAACTTGATAATCACCATTGGGAAGATTTCCAAAGAAATAATCGCCTATAGCATTAGTCATGGTTTCGTCTACGAGAGTTTCAGCAGTTCCATCACCGTCGAGGTCAGCATAGAGCTGAATAGTGAGGCCAGAGATTCCAACTTCGGAGTCTCCTTCCTGCATACCGTCGTTGTTCATATCGAAGAAGACCGTTGAACCAACACTGTTGGTTGGTACAAAACCAAAGTCAACGGTCATGTTGCCGTTGAGTTCATCTCCATCGTCCTGACCACCACCTTGGAAGGTTTCGACAGTTGCGTCTGGTTCCATGTTATAAACCAAGGTAACGGGACCTGAAAGAGACTCGTCACCAGCGGCTGTAGTTGCGGAGCCGTCGCTGTTACCGTCTGTGTTGTCTTCGGAGTCCGTAGAAACGGCAGCACCAGAAGACGAGACCGGAGCTTCTGCACCGGCAACAACACCAACGATATACATTCCAGGTGGTAAAGAATCAAAAAGGTAGTCGCCATTAACATCCGTAGTCGTCATGTCAATAAGACTATCAATCATACCAGAAAGAATGCTTGTCGTATATAAGTTAACCGTAAGACCTCCAATACCGCCTTCCAAAGGATCGGACAGGCTTTGGTCTCCGCTGTTATCTACATCATAGAAAACAGTAGACCCAAGCGACATTGATGGGACGAAACCGAAATCAACGGTCATATCACCATTTGCGTCATCATCACTGGTATTTGTTGAAGAAGCAACTACGTCACCATCGTTCTGGGTGATATCGGTAGTATTGTCATCCTGCATACCACCCTGACCTGCTTCCTCAGCTCCGGTTGGTTCCATTTGAGCCATTAACATAATTACCGGACTGGTTACCGGGTCACCGGTTGCGGTTTGAATACCACTGTCCATATCATCACCAGTCGCATCGACCGGAGGAACATTGTTAGTTGAACTGAGAGGGAAACCATCAGGTGTAGTTGGAATAGAGATTTGGTAATTGCCTTCATCAAGTCCACCAAAGAAGTAATCGCCACTAGCATCAGTCATCGTCATGGCAACTATACTATCAAAGACACCAGACCCTGGAGTTGTCTCCGTGAGTAAAGTGAGGCTAACATTTGGGATGCCCATTTCTCCGTCGCTTGGTTCATAAGTGGCATCATTATCAATATCCGTAAATACGGTGGAGCCAATACTGAGGCAGTTGACGGGAACCATAATTACGGGATCCGTATTACAAACGGTATAACATGCACCATCTAGTTGGCTGTCATCCGCATCACCAGGTAGACCATCAAGTACTTCCTGGAATGATTCTCCTGGGATTAAGAAATCATCTACCGGTTCGGTGTCGCGATAGTTTACCGCGAAAACCTGAAAGGTGTCGCTGGGTAGGCCCGTGAAGAGGCCCGTTAAGTTTGTTTGTACGATGAAGCCAGCTGCATCGACTAATACATAGGTCTGAATTTGACCGCTTGTTCCTCCAGCCATAAAAGTGCCCGGAGCCGACTGTGCAAGAATTGATCCCGTCAGCGCATCGGGGTCCGTTGTGGTCATACAGAATCCACCGGATGATTGCCCTCCATCAGGGCGAACACCACATAAGACTTCCGGAACCTCCTCGCGGGTAGCTTCGCCACCGTTAGTATTATCCGTTACATCTACAACCTGAACAGCACCACCAACCCCGCTGTGGGTGAAGGGGCCAAAAGTAAGCGGTCCATCTCCTGGTGCAAAAGTTTGAATGTCACCATTAACTTCTACAGAAAAATCGGTCACCAACGTGGCCGTATCATTCGTTACATCACTTACTGTAATATAGTAGGCGTTTTCAGCAGCATTCATGCCAGCGCCATCCGTACAACTTGCCGAGGTCGTAACGACTACTTGAGCTGAGAGACTTGCTAAAGATAAGGCTATGAAAAATAATGTCAGGACCGCCTGAGACAACGTGTTCCAGGAGCGTTGAGTAGAACTTTTTTCCATGAGATAAGAATTGCAGGTCGATCGCCCCAATGAGGCTAACGAATAGAGGTTTGATTTTTTCATGATGTTAGAGAGAATGCAGACGACGACAGCCCTTCCCCGTGGCCGGGAAAAGGCTAAAATTTTCTTTCCAACTGTGTACACACAGGAAAGATACAGACTTGAGTCTGGCAAGAATCCCAAAGGATTCGGAAGTCTATTTTTCATAAGAGATTAAAATAAAAGCAAAACACTGAGTAAGAACTCACAAATAAAAATCAAAAAAAAACGACAAACTAGATCGTTACCTAACGCAAGGAATCTATGTTTTTTTTTAAACGATTAGACAAAAAAATGAGTTGTTACTCAAAAAGAACCTCGTGGTTAAACCGAAAGAGGAACACACAAATATAGTACGAATATGCACTTAGAAAAGAAGAACGCAAAAAAACTTTGTGCTTAACATATGAAGCACCAGTCTCCTTCCCTTAGCAAAGTCGCAAATTGCAACCTACGTGTCTGGCAGGCAATGATGCAAACTTCTTTTTGGACATCATGTTTACAAAAGTATGAGTTAGTGGTATTTTTTTTGATAAGATTGGATTGCCTTTTGGTCACCTCCTCAATAACTATTGAACCTGGTTTAGTAAAAAACGAAGGCTATGATAGATGGGCTCTGACCCCGTAAGAACATCTGAGATTGTTCTCCACGCTGCAATTTCAATGTCCTCTTCTTCCTCAGGCGTAAGTTCCGACTGACTGGTCTCCATTGCAAACCAGTAGGTAGGTTTTAGTACTCGTTTCTCTTTTCTGTTCCGATAGGTATGATAGGTCGTTGGAAGTGCCTTACCCAACGTAAGGTCCGAAATACCGGTTTCCTCCTCTACCTCTCTGAGCGCAGCCGTTGGTTCGTCTTCTCCTTTATCGATTTTTCCTTTGGGGAGATCCCAGGAACTTCGACGATAGATAAAAAGGTGTTTATTCAGTTCCCGGTGACGCACCACTCCTCCAGCTGCCGGCAGCCAGCGATAATGGCTTTGAAAATCTTTCCAAAGGCCATCAAGGTCATCAGCTACGATGGCAACTGAGTCAACTTTTGGGCTTCCTTTTTCGAGCATATCTGCGTAATGAAGCAGGGTCCGTGGCTTGCCACTATACATCGCGGTGAGGTGAGTTTCAGAATTTAAAAGTTCCTGGGCGAGGGCGCCGGTGCGATGTTCTGTTTTTGAAAGCAGGGCTAGCGGTCGGTCGTTGATATAGATTACGTACATTTGCGGCGATTTTAAGTGGCAGGTTTTCGGCTGTAAGTTACAGCATGCTTGCCTGTCTTAAGGATCTGAACCAACACGTTACGACATGAGTACCGCTGCTAATATTGCCCGCCGTCTTTTAGAAGCAGGCGCCGTTAAACTTCAACCCGCGACCCCCTTTACCTGGGCAAGTGGATTAAGATCGCCTATATATTGCGACAATCGGGTACTTCTTTCCTACCCTGCCATTCGTACCGAAGTCATTGACGGACTAGTCGAATTGGCTACAGGGTTTGAGGACATCGAAGGTATTGCAGGAGTAGCCACCGCGGGCATCCCCCACGGCGCGCTGTTAGCTGACCGGTTGAACCTACCCTTCGTTTACATCAGGTCGAAGGCCAAAGAGCACGGTCGTCAGAACCAAATTGAAGGCAGGGTCACCCCCGGCCAACGTTACCTGGTGGTAGAAGATCTTATCTCCACCGGAGGTTCCTCACTCAAGGCCATTGACGCACTGAAGGCAGCAGGAGGTAATGTTATTGGTGCTGTAGCCATCTTCAGTTATGAGTTCCCGGCAGCCGTTCGTGCCTTTGCTCAGGCCGACATTCAACTTGCTACTATTAGCGGCTACGAAACCTTGTTAGTAGAAGCGGCAAATTCTGCCTACATTTCCAATGAAGAAGCCACGGCACTCAGCAGTTGGAGGGAAGACCCGAGAGCATGGAGTGAGGCTTTCCAGGCAGGCTCATGAGTACATTTAGTAAAGGCTCACAATGAAGCAGATGAAGCCTTGCCTGGTTCACTTTGCTTCTAACAATTCTCTCTGCACCTGCGTTCCCGCCTTATTAGTCAAACAGTACGCAAGCTTTTACCATTTGACTACCTGATCAACTAATCATACGACCGACAATGGCTATCCTTACCAAGCAATCTGAAAAGTTCCTCAACAGCTATCTTAACAATGCTTCCCCGACTGGCTTTGAGTCTCCTGGGCAAAAGCTATGGCTGGAATACATCCGTCCTTTTGTTGATGAAGTCGGGCTGGACAACTACGGAACAGCTTATGGGATCATCAATCCTGGAAAAGACTACCGGGTCGTGATCGAAGGGCACGCTGATGAAATCAGCTGGTTTGTTCACTACATCACCGAGAGTGGATACATTCACGTGATTCGTAACGGAGGAAGCGACCATCAAATCGCCCCTTCTAAGCGCGTCAACATCCACGGAGACAAGGGTATTGTGCGCGGTGTTTTCGGCTGGCCAGCCATCCATACCCGGCGTGGAGATGAAGCTAAACTTCAGCCACAGATCCATAATATTACCATCGACGTAGGTGCTAAGGACAAAGCCGAGGTATTGGAAATGGGCATCCACGTTGGTTCCGTCATCACTTATCCCGACGAGCTGGAGGTAATGAACGACACCTTCTACTGCGGCCGTGCGCTCGACAATCGAATGGGTGGTTTTTGCATCGCCGAAGTAGCACGTCTGATCAAGAAGAACAACATTGAATTGGACTTTTCGCTGTACATCGTTAACTCGGTGCAGGAAGAAGTAGGACTTCGAGGTGCAGAAATGATCGCTGACAGCATCAAACCACACGTAGCGATTGTCACCGATGTAACCCATGACACCAGCACTCCAATGCTTAACAAAGCTAAAGTCGGTGACGTGAAAGCAGGCAACGGCCCCAGTGTAACGTATGCTCCGGCAGTCCACAACAAACTGCTTAACCTGATCATCGATACCGCCGAGGCCAACAAAATTGACATCCAACGCGAAGCGAGCAGCCGTGCCACCGGCACGGATACCGATGCCTTTGCTTACTCCAACGGCGGAGTTCCTTCCGCCTTGATCAGCCTGCCCCTACGGTATATGCACACTACGGTGGAAATGGCCCATAAGGATGATGTGGAAGGAGTGATCAAACTGATTTACGAAACCCTGCAACGGATTGACGGAGGCATGAGCTTCAAGTATTTTGAAGTTTAAACCAACTATTTTTCATCGGCTACTTTTTCTTCACATTAGCAATGGCCTCCGCTTTACCAATCAAAGTTATCATTTCCGAACGATATCCTTCAGTATCCTTTCCAATAGCATTATTAGCCATTTTCAGGCAATGTTTCCAATTAGCTGCACCTTTATGCTTACTGTCCGTTAATAACATGGAAAACTCTGCTACCGCAGCGGCCCAACGAATATCGTTTGACGCCGCCTCATCAGTGTGGTGATTAGACGCAACAGGGTAAGATTCTTTTTTAGAGGGGCCGCCAGTATTTGGTTTGTAGCGAAGGCGGAGGTAGCCTAAATAATCTGCTTTCCTGTATTTATTAGCAGGTACTAATTCATACAGTACGGTTACGTTGTGGCCAGCTCCCATTTCGGCGGCATCCTTGGTATCGTCGTCAAAATCCTCTTTGGCCAGCAGCCGGTTTTCGTAGCCGATGAGACGATAAGAGGCGACTACCTCCGGATCGAATTCGAGTTGAAGTTTCACGTCTTTAGCGACCGTGTACATCGTACCGCCGAATTCACTGACCAATATCTTTTTCGCCTCCGCCGGAGAATCGATGTAACCGTGATTTCCATTGCCGAGATCGGCCAATTCCTGCATGGTGCCTTCCTGGTAATTCCCCGTCCCAAAGCCTAAAACAGTAAGGTATATGCCACTTTCTCGTTCTTTTTCGATGAGCTTAAGCAAATCCTCCTGGCTGCTGGCACCAACGTTGAAATCACCGTCGGTAGCCAGGATGATACGGTTATTTCCATCTTGAACGAAATGCTTTCGGGCTACGTCGTAGGCCAGCTGGATGCCGGCGCCGCCGGCGGTGGAGCCACCCGAACTTAACTTATCAAGTGCAGCGACGATCGTCGCCGGGTCCTTACCCGAAGTAGGCGGTAATACCAGGCCGGCTGCGCCGGCGTAGACTACGATGGCGACCTTGTCTTTCGCCCGGAGATTCTGCGTCAACATTTTCAGACTCTCCTTCACCAACGGCAGTTTATTGGCACGGCTCATACTGCCGGAAACGTCGAGTAAAAAAACGAGGTTGGCCGCCGGAAGGTCCGCATTCGCTATAGGCATCGTACGGGCACTAACGCGCAGCAACTGATTTTGCTCGTTCCATGGACAGGTGATATATTCCGTTCGCAAGGCAATGTCGTTTTTTGTTTTTGGGTCGGGATCTTGGTATTTAAAATAATTAATTAATTCTTCTGTTCGGACGGC
>JBGCFZ010000131.1:0-2791 GCA_045110355.1 Lewinella sp.
TCAATGGCGTAAGTGAGGCCAATTTCTCCCTGAAGTTGAACCTTGTCCGTATAATCTACAGTGTATTCTACGGGGCCATCAGGGTTTATCCTATCACCAGGTTTAAGGCTAAATTCCAGTTCTCGGGTTGGCCGGCTAGGAAAATTGAAATCCTGGATAAGGTTGCCATCTATTTTATCTGTTAACCGCATGGTTGGAAGCAGGCTGCCTCGTACGACCAATTTGCCGATTTGATGCGCCAGCCCTGCACTAAGTGTAAGGTCCGTTCGATGTACTTCGTAGATTTCAGTGGTAATGAAGGAAACCACTTTGAGGCCAATAGCAAAATTACATGGAACGGTGGTGCTTTGGTCTTCGAAATTGGTGTATTGGCCGCCGATCCCGACAAAGAAACTGGTCTTAGGGTTTATGGAGCGATGGTATTCTAACGCCAGGGTACCTCCGAGCCCAGATTCGGTCTGCGCTTTGAACAGACTGCTTTGCCCAAGACCTCCATTTAACTGGAAATGGTGATCCTGAGCGGCAAGGCTAACGGAAAGGAAAAGGAAACAACACAAAGATTGTAGGAAAGATTTCATCAATTATTTTTTGGCAAACGGAGAGAAGGGGAGATGTGCGTTGGCAAGGATGTTTGCCCGGATCAAATAATCCTTGGGCTTAAGGTGAGCCTACAGAGAGCGTCTGTAACGCTGGGCTAAGCCGCAGGGGGGGGGCTTAAAAAGTGTACCCCAACGTCAGGTAGCCGTGGCCCGTACGCGCATCCACCCGGGAATTGATGATGTCTACTTCATCGCATCCGACAACTCCGCAAACACCAACAGTCTTGTACTGTAATTCGTATTGGGAGAGCCCATGGCGATAGGCTATTCCTAAATAAAGTTGTTGCTCAATGGCGTAAGTAAGCCCTATCTCTCCCTGTAGTTGCACCTGGTCCGTATAATCAATGGTGTATTCTACGGGACCTTCAGGATTTACCCGTTCGCCCGGTTTAATACTGAAGTTTTGTTCTTGTGTTGGTCGGATGGAGTTGAAGAAGTCCTGGGTAATAAGAGCGTCTATTTTGTCGGATAACCGCATGGTGGGAAGCAAGGTGCCACGTACGGTCAGTTTAGCGATTTGATGTGTCATCCCCAGGCTTAGCGTTAGGTCCGTTCGATGAATCTCGTAGAATTCAGTGGCGTTATAGGTCACTGCTTTGTCGCCCAGTAAAAATACACAGGGGACATTGACACTTTGGTCCTCGTAGTTGGTGTACTGGCCGCCAACTCCGACGAAAAAACCAGTCTTGGGGCTAATGGGGCGATGGTGTTCTAGTGCCAGAGCACCGCCGAGTCCAGGGTCGGTCAGTGCATTGAACAAGCCGCTGTGACCCAGTCCTCCATGTAGCTGGAAGTACTGATCTTGAGCGGTAATACAAGTAGTGAAACAAAGAAAGAGGAACAAGGACTGGAGTAAAGGCTTCATCGGGTTCGTTTTTTTGTTAGACGATGAATGTTGGGTGGACGTTGGTGGGGAGGGTAAAGGGTAAAAGGAATTTTCTTCTATTGCATATAAACATACTTGTATGCAATAGATGTAAGTACACGCTTTGCATACAAGTATGTTTATATACGACCTCCCCAGAATAACCCTCCAATCCATCCAACCATCCAACAACATTAAAGCCTAACCCAACAAGTACGCTTTTCGCTCCTGGTACCTCGACTAGCCCTCAATAGCCTGCTCCAAATCAGCGATAATATCCACTACCGCCTCAATTCCTACCGACAATCGAATCAGTCCATCCGAGATACCGTGCGCTGCGCGCACCATCGGGTCTACTCCCCGGTGACTCATGGTGGCGGGGTGCAGGACCAGTGTGTCAACGTCGCCAAGGGTAGGAGTAAGGGTGCAGAATTTGATCCGGTTCATGAAGGCCATACCGGCCTCGGTGCCACCAGTCAACTCGAAGCTGAGCATGCCGCCCATCTGTGACATCTGGGTTTGGATTATCCCTTCATCCGGATGCCCCGGGAGACCCGGGTAATTTACCTTGGTGACGCCAGGGTGTTTCGCCAACCACTCCGCAACCGCCTGTGCGTTTTGGCTGTGGCGCTCCATTCGAAGGGCCAGGGTTTTGAGGCCGTTCAGTACCAGCCACGCATCCCACGGGTTACCGCTGCCGCCGTAGAGTCGGTACACGGGCACTAGTTTTTCGTTTAATAATTCCGGATCACGGCAAACGATGGCTCCGGCAATTCCCGTACCATGACCATTGATGAATTTGGTAGTGGAGTGCACTACGATGTCTGCACCGAATGCTAAGGGACGTTGTACGAAGGGGGTGGCGAAGGTATTATCGGCCACCAGAAGCGCGCCGTTAGCGTGTGCGGTTTTGGCCAGGGCCGCAAGGTCAGTAACGCGCAGCGTCGGATTGCTCGGTGTTTCTACGTAGATCATCCGAATGCGGCCCTCCTCATTGAAGGCATTATTGACGGCCGCTTCATCGCGTAAATCACAGGTGGTGGTGTGGATGCCCCGTTTTTCAAGTTGCTGCAAAAGGCTAGTAGTGCCACCGTACAGGTCAGCCTGCGTTAATACCTTGTCTCCTGGTTCGCAGAGGCCCAGCATGACGGTAGCGATGGCGGCCATCCCACTACTACAGAACAAGCCTGCGGCGGGCTGGTCGAGGCCGAAGCCTTCCAGGGCGGCGATCTTCGCCGCTGCCGCATCAATGGTCGGGTTGCCGAAGCGACCGTAGACGTGTCCAGGTTGGTCTCCGTTAAAAATTGCCATGCCTTCCTCAATGCTG
>JBGCFZ010000132.1:0-25140 GCA_045110355.1 Lewinella sp.
GTTGGTTCGGTACAGGAGGATAGTACTAACAGCAGAACGAGGAAAGCAAATAGGTTTTTCATAGCAGAAGATTATGTGGGTACTATAAATGTAGATTTTCAATGGTCCGGTGACCACGTAGTGGTCGAACTTTATTTGCCCCGGGTCAAAGGTCGTAAAGCGAGCTTTTACCCGGGGTTAGGTATGGTGGTATAACAGTTGCGGCGCGCAGCGCCGTCAAGTCCAGGCTCCATTCATCACCCTGGATTTTGGCACTCCGCCTTACCCAGGCAAATTCAATTAGATTCTCCGGGGTCTTTTGCGAATCTTACACCAACCCCAATACCAAATAAATCAACGCCGCCATCCCCCCGGCAATACCGGCATAGGGTAACTGGGTTTTAACGTGGTCCACGTGGTCGGTTGCGGAAGCCATGGAAGAAAGGATGGTGGTATCAGAGATGGGAGAACAATGGTCTCCGAAGACCCCGCCGCCGAGGGCGGCGGCGATCGCCATCAGTACGTTTGCGTCCATTTGCTGGGCCATAGGTACTGCTATGGGGATCATTATGGCGAAAGTCCCCCAGCTCGAACCCGTGCTGAAAGCGATGAAACAGGTAACGATGAATACCAGAAAGGGGACCAGGGCAGGGGAGAGGAAGCCCTTGGCAACATCGGCGACGTAGATGCCTGTTTCCAGTTGTTTACAAAGAGAGCCGATGGCGAAGGCCAGCAGCATCAGTAACGCCAGCGGAATGAGGCCGGCAATGCCTTTGAGTACCAGGTCTACGCTTTCTCTGATGCCGAAAATCCCCTGTGCTTTGTAGAAAAACATGCTGACGACGATGGAGAGCGTAACGGCAACCAGGACGGAGGTTGACCCCGAGCCTTTACCGATGGCCAGCATAAAAACTTCCCCTGCACCTGCGTCCGCGCCCAAAACTTCCAGCGCGTTAGTCCATCCGGTGTAGGCAAGCATCAGGGGCATACATACTACCATAATCACGATGGGCAAGACCATGTTCCAGAGGTTGGGCCGAACGCCATCTTTGGCGGCAATATCGGTGAGTTCGGTGTCTACCACGGGCGTAGCACCATCGTTAAGTAGTTTGCCCGTAGTGGCGCGGGCTTCCGCCTTTTTCATTGGTCCGAAGTCTCGCTTCAGCAGGATGATGACGGGTACCAGCAGTAAGGCAAGGATGGCGTAAAAGTTGTAACCAAGGGCTTTGATCATGGTGCCAAACGGGTCGGCGAAGCCTTCTGCCGCCAGCAGCGTCATGATGAAAGCCCCCCAACCATTAAACGGAATAAGGATGGAGCTGGGCGCAGAACTTGAATCGGCAATGTAGGCGAGTTTCTCGCGGCTGATGCCCATTTTATCGAAAATGGGGCGATAAAGTGTACCCACCGTCAGTACACTTATGGAACTCTCAACGAAGATGAGCGCGCCGGTGAGCCAGGCTAACAACTGTACGACTACCCGACCGCTGCCGTCTTTTCGGTCTTCATATCTTTTTAGTTTGCGCTCCACGAATTGAATGAAGCCCGCGACGCCTCCCGACCGCTGCATGAAAACGATCAGACCACCCACCAACGCACAGAACATGATGGTGCGGGTATTGCCAGCGTCGGCGAAGACATCGACCAGCCCCTGCATCGTATCCAGAAATCCAATCCACGGGTTACCGCCAGCCATGATGACGTAGCCCATGAAAATACCCACGATGAGCGAAAGAAATACCTGCCTGGTCGCGATGGCCAGGATGATGGCTACGACGGGGGGAAGGAGGGTTAGGAAGCCTAGGGATTCGGCCATTAGATATGCGATATGTGATTAGCGATATTTGATATGCGATTGGCTACTGCACGTTGGAGGGCGGCACAAGCTAAGAATTTCGTGGGGGTTTTGGTTGTTTGATGAGGCATCCCAAGCAACGTAAGTCGAATAGTTACCGTCTTTAGTAGAAATACCGAAGCACAACGTCCAGTCGTTAGCTTTCTTGTATCCAAAGTTTTTAACCCTAATCAATCATCATTCATGAGATTACGTTTATTCTCCGTCCTGGTCCTTTTGGCCGTGGGCACCACCCTATTGGCTCAAAAAGCCCCCGAAAAGATCACCTCCGTTGAAGGCATCACCGAATACCAACTAGAAAACGGCCTTCAGGTTTTGCTGTTCCCTGACCAATCCGTCCCCAACATCACCGTCAACGTGACCTACAAAGTGGGCTCCCGCCACGAGGCTTACGGAGAAACCGGTATGGCTCACCTCCTGGAGCACCTTGTCTTCAAAGGCACGCCCGACCACCCGGACATCCCCGCTGAACTAACCGAGCACGGTGCCCGACCCAACGGTACTACTTGGTATGATCGGACCAACTACTTCGAGACCTTCGCCGCCAGCGATGAAAACCTGGATTGGGCGCTTGATATGGAAGCTGACCGCATGGTCAACTCCTTCATCGCTAAGAAGGATCTGGACAGCGAAATGTCCGTCGTTCGTAACGAATTTGAAAGTGGAGAGAACAGCCCAATCCGTATCCTAAGGGAACGGGTGTTAAGTACCGCTTACCTCTGGCATAACTACGGTAAGTCCACCATCGGTTCTAAGGCCGACCTGGAGAACGTCCCAATTGAGCGTCTGCAGGGTTTCTACCGCAAGTATTACCAACCCGACAATGCGGTATTGGTGGTTGCAGGTAAGATCGACGAAGAGAAGACGTTGAAGCTCGTCCAGGAAAAGTTCGGTAGCATCCCACGCCCGGAGCGGAGTCTTTACCCCACCTACACCAGAGAACCCATCCAGGACGGTGAGCGCTTCGTTGAGCTCCGTCGTAGGGGAGATGTACAGGTCTTTCAAGCAGCTTATCACATTCCGGCTGGGCCCCATGCTGACTACCCCGCAGTGGCCATTCTTATGGACGTTTTGACCGATCGGCCCAGCGGACGCCTCTATAAAGCTATGGTAGAAAATGGCGATGCTAGTGTGGTGTACGGTTCCGCAGCCCCCCTGGCCGAACCTGGCTTTGCCTGGTTCTCGGCCAGTGTGTTGAAGGAAAACGATCTGGCAACAGTAGAAGCTGTTTTCGATAAAGCCATTGCGGACTTACAGGAAAACCCGCCGACTGCCGAGGAAGTCAAACGTGCTAAAGACGGACAACTGAAAAACTTTGAACTTGGCCAGCGCGACGCCAACCGCGTAGGCCTTACGATGAGTGCTTACATCGCGCAGGGCGACTGGCGCCTCGGCTACATCTACCGGGATCGGGTAGAGACCGTGACGCCGGAAGACGTCCTGAGTGTTGCCAAAAAGTACTTCAAGCCGAGCAACCGGACGATTGGCCGCTTCTTCCCTACGGATGACGCTGATCGTGCAGAGATCCCTGAAGTACAGGACCTCACCCTAATGACCAAAGGTTACGAAGGCCGCGAAGCCATTGCTGAAGGTGAAGAATTTGACCCCAGCTACGACAACATTGACAGCCGTACCACAACGGGTACCGTCGGTAAAACAAAAGTTGAATACAGCCTGCTGCCCAAGGAAACGCGGGGCAACAGCGTAAATGCCAGAATGACCCTCCGAATGGGCAATCTGGATAAGCTGATGGGCCGTGCGCAGTACGGCGGAATGGCCGGCCGTATGCTGATGATGGGCTCCGAGAAATATACCCGCCAGGAAATTCAGGATAAACTGGATGCCCTCAAGGCAAGGGTCTTCGTCGGCGGAGGCTCAACGAGCTCTTTTGCATCGATTGAGACAGAAAATGAGAACCTTGCGGAGGTCATCGACCTCGTTGGTGAAATTCTGAAAAATCCAACCTTCCCGGAAGAGGAGTTTGAAAAGATGAAAAAAGAAGAACTCGCCAGCATTGAAGAGCGTCGCAGTGACCCCCAAGCCATCGTTTTCTACGAAATGCGGAAACGGACGAGCAACTATAAGCCAGGCCATCCATATTACGTGACGAGCTTCGACGAGGACGTCGAGATTCTGAAGAACATGACGATTGATGACCTGAAGAAATTCTATAAGGATTTCTACGGCGCTTCCGACGCAACATTCTCTGCCAGTGGCGACCTCGATGAGGAGGCCGTAGTTGCTGCCCTCGACCGAAATTTCGGCGACTGGAAAAGTCCGACGGAGTTCAAGCGTATCGCCCGGCCTTACCGCGCCGTTAAGCCCGATATGGTGAAAATGGAAACCCCCGACAAGGCCAATGCCTGGTTTGTGGCCACCCAGACCATGCCGATTGATCGCGATCATCCCGACTACGCTGCCCTTAATATGGGGAACTTCATCCTTGGTGGAGGGTTTCTCAACAGCCGCCTGGCCACGCGTATTCGTCAGAAAGACGGGTTGAGTTACGGGGTAGGATCACAGTTCAACGCTAGTAATCTTGATAAAAATGCTACGTTTATGGCCTACGCCATCTACAATCCGGAAAACCGGGAGGCACTGGAAATAGCCTTTAAGGAGGAAATCGATAAGGCCCGTAAGGACGGCTTCACCGCTGAAGAAGTAGAGGCTGCAAAATCTGGCTGGGTGCAGAGTCAGCAAATGAACCGGGCGCAAGACCGTTCTATGGCCGGCACCCTTGGTTCCAACGCGTACCTTAATCGGACCATGCAGTGGAGCAAGGAGTTGGAGGATAAGATGATGGCCCTTACGCCTGAGGACATCAACAAAGCCATTGCTAAGTACATTGACGTGAGCAAAATGATCATGCTGCGGGCTGGTGACTTCGCTAAGGCGGAGGCTAAGAAGCCTTAGGTTGGTCTTTTGGCCTATTAGGCGTAGCTCAAGGCCATGGTCCTAGAAAATAATCAGATAATGCCCCGCCAGGTTCAATTACCGGGTGGGGCATTCTTTTGCGCGGCCGCAGGTGCAGGGGAAGTTTTTAGGCGAACCAAGGCAGGTGCCCCGTTTAGTCGGAGAAAAGACAGGCCATCGGAAAGTACCCGTCAGGTTGAGACGGGAACATAACTTTAGGGAAGCGATCTTCAACAACCCTATTTTGAAATACCTGACTTTCCCCCTCCTACTAGTCCTGATGCTGGGCAACGGTTCCGTAGCCGCTTGCTCCTGTGACCCCTACGATACCTTCTGCGCCATGGCTGGCGATTACCTGCATGAATCCTGGGGCCCGTCTCAGATCGTGACGGCTCGCCCGCTGCGTACCTTTAACTTCAATTATCCTAATTCGGGGTTTGTGCAGCCCCTCTTCGACGTGATCATTACTCGTAGTCTGCGGGGCGACCTGGCGGTCCCTGGAGACACCATTACCTTTAGGCTGCACAATGGTGTAAACTGTGCGGTTGGACTAAACCAAATTGATACCCTTTCCGAACAGCTGTTCTTTTTTAGAGGACTGGGAAGTGGAGGAGTTGACTATGAATACGATGGCATTATCGATACCTTCTTATCGACGCACCAAATTACGACCCTCCAAAATTGTGGCCCCACCTTTCTCCCGCTCATTGACGGCGGCGTTTATGGGCCCATCGCTCCGGGGGTAGACAGCATAAGCCTGGAAGCATTTACTTCCGATGAATATCTGTGTGTTGCCGCTCCCCAAGAACCTATGGAGGAGTGTACTCGGGACTGGGCGAGCATGTGCGATCAACTAACCGAAATTACAAGCGGGCAAAATCCGGGCAATCTCAATTTGGCAAGAATGGAGCACTTAGGCTCACGATTCACGAGTAGCTCACGGGGGCGACGCGCGCTTGTGGCCGATTTCAGGATCATGAATCAAGAAGCGGGTAACCTGACGCAGGCTGGAGATACGATCAGCGTTATCCTGCGGGGGGATAACCGGTGCGTTTCTAGCAATGGAAACTTTAGATATAGTCCACGGCCAGGGTTTGCCTATCTTCATTATTTTAAATCGCTTGATAGAACTGGTGGGTTTGAATCAGAGGGCTACGAAAGCTTTATGAGTAAGTATCCGGTGACGGAGGCGCATCGCAATGTAAGGAGTTTCGTTACCATTCGTGAGGATTCTATCACCTTAGGGTTTAGTAGTAATTACGATCGAATCCCTTATGCGACTTACACCACCGACCTTAAAGCCTGTGCCGGTTTGGTTTGTACCCGGCCGGTTGGGGTTGAAGACCTCCGTGTTTTTCCGAACCCGGCATCGGAGCGGATCAGGGTTACTTGGGAGGGGACGGTAACCGGCCTTGATTTAATGGATTTTACGGGTAAAATTCATCAGCGTACGGCAGTCATCAGCTTGCAATATCGCCACGAGTTTGACGTCAGCCATCTACCGCCCGGCGTTTACATCGTCCGGCTGACTACTGCAGAAGGCGTGGTGGCACGAAAAGTAATGGTAAACTGAGGGGGTAAGTAGTGGGTAGTGTTGCCACACGTGAATGTTCGCTTCGCTCGTAAGGGCTTCCTTTTAGTTTTTTCCGCAAAGACAAAGCCGCCACCAACAAAGTGAGCACCCACACTCCAATATGCGGCAGCACTACCCCCCTATCTACTACTTACGATCCACTACAAACTACTTAACCTCCCGAATAGTCGTCTCCCCCCGCGCGGTCATGTCCGTATCAAACATGCGTTGTTCCAGGTATTTACGGTTTTTGGCAATGCTGCCATTGAGGTAACGTTCGACCATCAGACTGGCGATGGGGGCTGCAATGGTGCCACCGTAACCACCGTTTTCAATGTAGACCAGAATGGCAATCTTGGGATTATGCTGCGGCGCAAAAGCGGTAAAAACAGAGTGGTCATCTCCTTTGCGATTCTGTACGGTACCCGTTTTACCACAAATGTCGATGTTCGGGATAAAGGCCCGGCGGGCAGTACCGTTCAGCACCGTTTGCCGCATGCCTTCCACCACCGTTTCGAAGTGCTGGCGATCAATATCAATGTCATGTCGCTCGGGCGTAAGTGGCCGGGTAATGGCCTCGTTCCCCTCCTGCACTTGTCGGACCAGGTGTGGTGTGTACCAGTGCCCCCGGTTGGCGATGGCCGCGATGAAGTTCGCGATCTGCAGGCTGGTCAACTCGTACTGACCCTGCCCGATGGCCAGGGAGCGGTAATAGATTGCTTTCCACCGTTCTCCATTTTCGCTCCTGCTAATGAAGTCCCCGTCGGGGATGAAGCCTTTGATCTCACCCGGGAAGTCGATGCCCAGCTTTTGTCCCAACCCGAACTGGTAGAGGTAATCGTTAAACGCATCAATGCCTTTAACCGGAGTTTCACTGCCGAACCGGTTAACGTTCTCCAGCCAGGCCGTAACAAAGTAGTTGTTGCAACTCTGTGCGATGGCCTGTTCGACGTTATTAATGTAAGGGTGGCCGTGGCAACCTAATAGCAGTTTTCCACCGCTATAAAAGCCTCCATTACAGGCCATCCCCCGCTCGGGGTGGAGGGTGCCGGTTTCCAGGCCGATGAGGGAAACCAGGGTCTTGAACGGAGAGCCCGGCGCGTACTTCCCGTTAATGGCCCGGTTGAGGAGTGGTTGCAACGTATCCCGCTGCAACTGTGTAAAGGCTTGGCTGCGGCCTCGCCCGATCCGGAGCCAATTGGGGTTATAGGTCGGGGCTGAGATCATGGAGAGAATCTCGCCAGTTGCGGGTTCAATGGCAATCACCGTTCCTATTTTATTGACCATCAGGCTTTCGCCGTATTGCTGTAGTTTAAGGTCAAGGGTAGTAATCAGGTTGGAGCCTACAACGGCGTCCTGTTCAGCCTCTACGTTCCCTACGTCTCTTCCCAGGCGATCGAGGTAGCGCCATTTCTCTCCTTTTTCTCCCCGCAGCATGTCTTCATACTGGTACTCCAGCCCCGAAAGGCCATGGTAGTCTCCGGTAACGTAATGACCTCCTCCGGATTCGATGGCTTTTTGATCCACCTCACTCATGTAGCCGAGCAAGTGGGCCGCTACGGGTTGAGGATAAGCCCGCGAGCTACGTAGGCTGGCAGAAAAACCAGGGAAGCGAAACAGGTTTTCCTGAAAGGTGGCATACATCTGCCGGGACACATTGGGAAGGAAGATGAAAGGCTTGCGCTTGGTGTATTTAAAACCCCACTTCTTGGGGATACACTCAACGAAATATTCGGGCGTAATTTTCAGTAGCTTACAAAACCCCAGGGTATCAAAGTTGGCATTGTTTGCCGCAAAGTCCCGATAGGTCATTTCTATCTGATACATCGGCTCATTGATCGTGAGTAAGGCCCCGTTTCGGTCAGCCATTAAACCACGGGCTGGATAGAGTTTTACCTTACTGGAACCGACCCTGTTGGCCCGTTCATTCCAATCGGCATCAAATACCTGAAGCTGCGCCGCTTTGGCCAGTAACAATACGGCCACAACGACAAATAGTGCACGAATGACCACGCCACGGTTGTCCAGCCTTGTTTTTGCGCTTTGCATAGTTCTAGATACGGGGTCTGAGGAAAGATACTAAGATTCCGCACAGTAGCCACGAAATGGGAATGGTAAACAGACTCTTTAACAATATCTCCTGCCAAAATACCGGAGAAAATGCCTCCATGCTGAAGTAGAAGACGGCATAGGCCGTGATAATAATGCCAAGGTACTGAATCCACCAGGTTCGGCTCAGGTCTTTACCATCCGGGCTGGCTTTTACTTTGTACCCATCTTTAGGGGCTAAAATTGCCAGGACGAACTGGCGAATGTAGCCGGTAAAGGTGGCCGCCGCAGCATGAACGCCAAGGGTCTCATAAAAGAAATCGACGCTGATACCGACCAGAAAAGCAAACATGACGACCAACGGGCGGGGCGTCCGCAGCGGAAGTAGTGCAATGAATAAGGGCGAGATTAAGACGAAAACGTAATCTGCTCCACCCCAGCCGAGGTTTACCTGCCGAAAGATGAATACCTGCAGGAAAACCAGCAGGAAAAAGCGGATGATGTTACTGGTCGGGTCTACTCCTCTCATTCCTTTAGCGTTGTTTGAGGGTTTCGAGTTCTTCTTTGAAAAGATCCTGGATGACGTAGGCGTTGGCTGAGTTTAATGGCTCATTGGCCAACCGTACATTCAGGTGCTGACTCCCGGTTCCTGGCTGAATTTCGGTGTCTTCGACCGTGCCGATTACCTGACCGGTGGGGAAAACGTTGGAATAACCGGTGGTATATACCGTATCTCCGAGGCTCACCTTCACGTAGTCGGGAATGTCCGTCACCGTCATCCGGCGTGGGTCGTGCCCATCCCAGCGCAGGGTGCCGTAGTGCCCGTTGTTGAGGCCGGCACTAATACGGGTCGATTGGTGCAAAATGGAAATGATCCGGGCATGTCGTTCCGTTGGCAGGTCTACGATGCCAATCAGGCCCTGATTATCGAGCACCCCCTGGCCTTGTTTCACGCCCAGCTGGGTACCCCGGTCAATGACGCAAGTATTGTTGGGCCGATAGGGCGAACGGTTAACGATATTAGCTGCCAGGAAGGTGTAGCGTTGCAGGTAACTTCGGTCATCGATGCTATCAATTGAAACATCCGTACGGTACTGCGATTCAGGTAGTAACCCTTTCAATCGGGCGATCTCCCGCTGCAATACTTGATTTTGCTCTTCAAGGTCCAGGTAGCTGTTGACCCCATTGATGGCATCATTCACGCTGCCGCCCCTTACCGCCATCGTTTCCGCGAAAATCTTACTCTGCGGACTGTTGTTGTTGATGATCAGGTACATACAGAACAACTGCAGCCCCACGAAGGTGATGAAGCTACCGTTATTATAGAATATGCGGAGGAGTTGTTCCATACCTAATAGTATGATAGATTAATAGATGAATAGACGCTACCGCAAAGGAATGCTCGCTGCTGCTCGTATGGACGAATGATTTTATAATTTGTCGCGGAGTCATCACAAGTGATGCAGCTACCAAATTCTATTTATCTGTCATTCTATTAATCTACTAGTGGTTGAATTCTTAATTATTCGAGCATTTAGCGAAGTTAGCGTGGTGTTGTACGATTGGACGAAAGTTCAGCATAGCCATAGCTACGGTGGGCTTTTGGCCGAGAAGTACAGCGCCGCGATGGCGAGTTAAATGGAAGAATAATTAAGAATTCAACCACTAGCTTACTGAACTACTTGGCACAAGAATGGCCCGGAAGCGGTTGGTGTCGCTAAGGGCCTTGCTGGTTCCGCGAGCTACGGCCGAGAGCGGGTCTTCGGCAACGTGCACGGGGAGCTGGGTCTTGACACTGAGGCGTTTGTCCAGTCCACGAAGCAAGGCACCACCACCGGTAAGGTAAAGGCCGGTGCTGTAGATGTCGCTCGCCAATTCTGGCGGCGTCGTCTCCAGGGCACGAATAACGGCCTCTTCGATGGATACGATACTTTCGTCTAGCGCAGTCGCAATCTCCTGATAGGTGACCGTGATCTGGCGCGGGATACCGTTGAGGAGGTCGCGGCCGTTGACGGCATAGGGTGGGGGAGGATCGTCAAGCTCAGGGAGGGCGGAGCCTACCTCGATCTTTATTTTTTCCGCCGTACGCTCACCGATCAGGATGTTGTGCGTACGTTTCATGTAGCTGACGATGTTCTCGGTGAACTCATCGCCAGCCGTACGGATACTCTGGTCACAAACGATACCGGAAAGAGCGATGACGGCAATTTCCGTCGTGCCACCCCCGATGTCGATGATCATGTTCCCGATGGGTTCCTCGACGTCGAGACCGATACCCAGGGCGGCAGCCATGGGTTCATAGATCAGGTAAGTTTCCTTGGAGTCAACGCGGGCGGCACTTTCAAAAACGGCACGCTTTTCCACTTCGGTAATACCGGAAGGGATACAGATGACCATTTTGAGGTGGGTGAAGAAAGAACGGCGGGTGCCAATCATTTCGATCATCCCTTTGATCATGTGTTCTGCGGCGCGGAAGTCGGCAATTACGCCATCTTTCAACGGACGGACCGTCTGGATGGTGTCGTGCGTCTTCTCGTGCATCTGCATGGCGCGACGACCGACGGCAATCGTTTCCTCGCTCTTGCGGTTGATGGCCACGATTGAAGGCTCATTGACGACCACTTCCCCGTTCTGAATGATCAGGGTGTTGGCCGTGCCCAGGTCGATGGCTAAATTCTGCTGAAATAGGCTGAAAAACCTCATTTGTTTTGTTGTGTCTGTAGGCGAATAACGAAGGCAATGCGGGCCAAACTTGGTTGGCCCTCTCTTTTGCCGTTGTGCTACGGCCTGATGGTTTTCGCAAAAGTCGTAAAAAGTCATCGTAAAGCGGCAGAATCAGGCCTTTATTGTTATGCGGAGGGCCTTTTTATGACTTTGAGCACCCTTTTGGGCGCGGACGCGGGTGCAGGGGAGGTTTTGAGGCACTTGAACAACCAGTTATTGGGGCAAATTGACAATATGGGGGCGTTACGGGAGGGCTGAAATAAGCAGGGCTCCGGTGAGGTTGGTGGAGTTCATGGAAGCTTTGTCGGGAAGTAATAACCAAAACGTACAAAACAGAAGGTACTTCTTATGCTCTTTAATCCCTTCTTTGCACCTGCGCACCCGCCCAAAGAAGCCAAACAACAGGCGATAATAGCCATCGCTACTGGTCCAAAGGAGATTGCAATTGCGTAATCACCCGTGCGCCTTCCACCTGAGTCGCGCCACCCAAAATCACCTCCCAATCATCTCCGGGGCTCAGGTATTGCTGTGCCAGGTCCTGCAGTTCCGCTGCCGTGATGTTGCGCACGGCTTCATCGAGTTGGGCCAACAATCTGACGGGGTCGTACCCCTTGATGAGCGCCGATCGGTGACGGAATCCGTGGCCGAAAGGTCCGTCCAGTTCCATGGACAGGCTGCCGGCCAGGTAAGCACGGACCATGTCTAATTCCGAACCAGGAACGGGGTGCTGCAGCAGTTTATCGATTTCAATATCGATTTCGCGGCGGACATCAGCCAGGTTCTCGTTGGCCACGTCCGCCTGTACGCCAAACGAACCGTCAAAACGGTAGGTGTCGATGTCGCTCTCGATGCCGTAGGTGAAGCCCTTTTCTTCCCGGATATTCCGCATCAGCCGGCTGCTGAAATAGCCGCCGAAAATGGTGTCCAATACAACCAGCCCTCCGTAATCTTTTCCTTGTATATTGATGCCCCTGCGCCCGCGTCTGATCATGGTCTGTTGCGCCCGTGGGCGGAGCACCTGAAGTACTTCGGGCCTTGCCTTCTTTGGTGAAAGGGTAGGGGCCGTGGGTTTGTTACCCACGGGTAATTGTCCGAAGGTCGTCTCCAACAGGTTTTCTACTTCCGCAGTAATTTGTCCGGCCACGAATAAGGTGGCGTTGCCCGCATGAAAGTGAGAGCGGTGGTAAGTCTTCACGTCGTCCAGCGTCAGGCGGTCATAATCTGCTGAATACCCGTTGTAGCCGTAGGGGTTGGTGGACCCAAAGATGGATTCAGTGATGAGCCGGAAGGCGAGGGTATCGTTGTCACTCATCCCCTCCCGGAGGCGTTGTCGTCGTCGTTTCTGGAAACGGGCGAAGCTGGCTTCTGTAAAGGCCGGTTCCGCAATCACCTCGGCCATCACCGGTAAAATTTTTGGCGCGTGACGTAGAATGGTGGACAGCGAAAGATTGCCCGTATCCATCAGGTCTGGCTGCGCCAGACTGGTGCCAAACTGTTCAAAATAGGCTTCCAGGTCGGCGGCTGGTCGTTTGGTGGTGCCTTCCATCATCATGTCGGCCGTAGCTCCGGCTTGCAGCCGTTTACCTTCGAAGGGGCGGCCAGCATCCCAAATCATCTCTACGCGAAGTACGGGGGCATCCACCCCACCAATGGCGACTACGGGCAGGCCATTGGCCAGCGTCCAACGGCGGGCGGGCTGCAGGGTAGGGATTTTGGGTAGACGAACTTTTGGGGGAGCTTGTTTCAAGTTGTAGGTATCAAGTTGCAGGTGGCGAGTGGCAGGTTAAGATAAAAACGCGCAGCGTTTTCAGTAGCCCTTCCCCGTGGGGAGAGGATTGCGAGGGGGCTATACCATCGAGATTGGGTTCCCCGAAATAGCCTTCAGCTGGCTAACCACCTTAGCCGGATCTTCCGCCTTAAATACCGCACTGCCGGCCACCAACACTCGTGCCCCGGCTTCCAGAATCTTCTGCGCATTTTGCAGGCCAACACCCCCATCCACTTCTATGATGGCTGGGCTGTTGCGAACAGTAATAAGGTCATACGCCTGGCGGATTTTAGCCAGGCTGCGGTAAATGAATTTCTGGCCGCCAAAACCCGGATTTACGGACATAATCAGCACCAGGTCAATGTCTTCGATAATGTCATCAAGTACGCTGACGGGCGTAGCCGGGTTGAGGGCCACGCCGGCTTTGCAGCCAGCAGCCTTGATCTGCTGCACCACCCGGTGCAAATGGTTGGTGGCTTCGGCATGAACGGTGATGATGTGGGCACCCGCCTTCGCAAAGCTTTCAATGTAGCGACCCGGCTGATCAATCATCAGATGTACGTCAAGCGTTTTAGTCGCGTCCTTTGCCACTTGCTCAATGATGAACTGGCCAAAGGAGATGTTGGGCACGAAGTTACCGTCCATCACGTCAAGGTGAAACCAATCTGCCTCGCTTTCATTGACGAAACTGATGGCCTGGTTGAGGTGGCGGAAATCTGCGGCAAGCAGGGATGGAGCGACTAGATGCATGAAGAGTTAAACTATAAACGTGAAGTAATAGAATTATTGAAGGCACAACAGTAGCATGATAACCTGCAACTCTTGAAACGTGAGCGTAGCGAACCCCACAACGTGAGCGCAGCGAACCCCACAACGTGAGCGCGGCGAACCCCACAACGTGAGCGCAGCGAACCCCACAACGTGAGCGCAGCGAATCCCACAACGTGAGCGCAGCGAATCCCACAACGTGAGCGCAGCGAATCCCACAACGTGAGCGCAGCGAACCCCGTTACAAATCAAACCCAATATCTCCCCGATAGTTGGAGCCGGCGAAGTGAATTTTTCGGGCGTTAGCATAACTCTGCGCAAGCGCCTCCTGGAAGGTGTTTCCGTAACTGGTGAGGGCAAGCACCCGGCCTCCATTGGTAACGACTTCACCGGCTTCATTTAGTTTGGTTCCTGCGTGGAAAATCATGCTGCCTTCCACGTCGTCGAGGCCAAGAATGAGCTTGCCCTTTTCATAACTGCCAGGGTACCCCCCGCTAACCAGGACTATGGTCGCAGCTTGCTGATCATCGATGCTGATGGTGGATTGGCCAACTTCTCCGTCTGCTGTTTCCAGGCAGAGTTGCAGGAAGTCAGAATTGAGACGGGCCATGACGGATTGTGTTTCGGGGTCCCCCATCCGGCAATTGTATTCAATGACGAATGGTTCTCCTTCTACAGAGATGACACCAATGAAAATAAATCCTTTATAATCCAGCTTACGGGCCTTGATGCCTTCCATCGTTGGTTTGATGATCTTTTGCTCCACCTTAGCCATCATGTCGGCATCGACGAAGGGGGGGTGACTTACGGAACCCATTCCTCCGGTATTTGGCCCGGTATCTCCCACGCCGATGCGTTTGTAGTCTTTAGCAACGGGTAAAATGCGGTAATCTTTACCGTCGGTCAGCACAAAAACGGAGAATTCAATACCGTCCAGAAAGTCCTCCACGACCACCTCTTCGCTGGCAGTGCCGAATTTGCCACTCAGCATGGCTGTTAATTCGGTCTTGGCTTCTCCGACGTCGTTGAGGATAACAACGCCTTTGCCCGCAGCGAGGCCATCAGCTTTTAGCACAATGGGGGGCTGGCGGGTCTCCAGGTATTCCAAACCTTCCTTTAGCGTAGCCACTGAAAAACGCTGGTATCCAGCGGTAGGGATACCGAATTCTTTCATGAACTCTTTGGCGTAGGCTTTGCTGCCTTCCAGCTTCGCTGCTTCCGCACTGGGGCCAATGAACCTGATGTGTGTAAGCGCTTGATCGGTCTTGAAGAAATCCTGAATACCACGAACTAAAGGTTCCTCAGGCCCACAGATCACCATACTGACCTGATGTTCTAATACAGCTGCTTTCACCGCAGGAAAATCATTAGGGTCAAGGGCAAGATTGGTCGCATAATCACTGGTGCCAGCATTTCCCGGGGCAACGAAAAGAGACTGACACAAGGGGCTTTGACTGAGGCGCCATGCCATGGCGTGTTCGCGGCCTCCGCCGCCTAAAAGTAGGACGTTCATTTGCTATTCTGGTGGTTGGGGGCGAAGGTAGTAAATAGTCCGTAGGCGGCGTTGAGGAGGCTCATGATTTAGTTGATTATTTCATCCGTCCCTAAGTACAGCTTATTTTTCGCCATGTACCAATGTCTTTTGGCGGGAAGCTTCATTTTACCGACGAGTGCCTCCCCTTCAAGTAGAATGTATTCTCCAGTGCCAGGACCGTCTTTTTCGTGGTAGAAAGCGTATCCGCTTAGCGCATAGGTAGCGGGGTCGAAGTAAAAGAACCAGATGTCTTTCCCCGTTTCAGGAGTGTAGTGGACCTCAAGCTCCAACATCTCCCGCCCGTCGTACCATACCTTATGTACGGTAGGTTGGATCAGGGTGCCTTCGTCCCGCAACTTCATGGGCAGGCCAAATAAATAGGTGTAATAATCTCTAATCCAACGTGTCCCTTCCTCAGTAAGGCGAAATTTCTTGGTCGCCTCAGCACTAATCTTGGTCCGGCCCTGGTGGCTGAAGGAGTAACTGTTGTTCAGCAGTCGCATCTGAATTTTATCACGCCCCCGGGTCTGATTCATTTCAAATTCGTTGGTGCCGGGATAAAAAGTTAAGCGGGTTTGACGTACAGAACCATTTGGCCTGCTTTCGGCCAGTTGTATCATGTGGCTGCGCTCCGCCCAGGTGTTATCCGGGTCGTGGTAGCGAATGGATCGGGTGAGGACACTGTCGGCAGTAACCTCTACCCGGTCACGGGTCCAGTCGCGCAGCGACTGTTCGTTCATCCGGACGTAGTGATCATTGTTTGCTTCCCGGGCTAATTCAAGGCTGCGCTGCATCAGTCGTTTGCCTTTTGCCTCGTTACCCATTCGGTATTCAATAATGGCCTGGTAACGGGTCCGGCCAAACTGTTCTTTGCCGGTAGCCGCCCAGCGGTCGATCCAGGCCTTAGCCTTTTGTAAATTAGGACCGTTGTCCAGATAATACCGGGCAGCGGCATAGTATTCATTAGGATCTTTGGCGGGATTGAGGGCCAGGGCTGCCTCGTCGGCTACCTGATCGTCCGTCGGAAGGTGGATGGTAAGCGAGATGCGGTACCATTCCCATTCCAGGACGAGGTCTATTGACTGAGGGCTTACGTTCATCCAT
The DNA here is from genome assembly GCA_045110355.1 of Lewinella sp. Lineage (GTDB taxonomy): Bacteria > Bacteroidota > Bacteroidia > Chitinophagales > Saprospiraceae > Neolewinella. The sequence continues at coordinate 16,268 of JBGCFZ010000132.1, forward strand.
CGGTATTCCAGGGTCTCAATGCGCTCAGGCAATCGCTTTGCAGTTGCTTTTTGGCGTAAGATGTCCCGGCTTTGCGTATAGTTGCGACTCCCCCAGTTGTCGGTAGCACGATTGACGATCCAGGTCCATTCCCCTCTCTTCTCTGGGATGAGGTAAAGCGAATAGGTACCTTTTTCCAAATTGGTTTCACCGATGGTTACCGGTCCATCAATGGTTAGTAAGGTGTTTTCATTCGCACCTGCTCGCCAGACGGTCCCCCAGGGTTGGAGCGCTCCGAAGATGGCCCTGGCCCGAACGTTGGGCCGGTGGTAGTTGACGGACAACTCCGTATAACCTGCGGCGGTGGTATTCGTTGCTTCCGGGCTTGCGTCAGGCGCTGAGAACTGAGCTGTTACCACAAAAGGGAGCAGGATAAGGAGTACTAGGAATGGCTTCATAAATAAATTACTGTATGCCGGAATAAAGCGTAAAGCTACCGTTTACTCTTTAAAACCCTCCGTTCCCTTGTTTTGGTTTGTTGGAGAGGTGTTTTTTTAATGCGCTTATCCGGCTGGGTTGGCCGAATTCGAGGCTCAAAATAAAAGGTATCAGGCATTATTTTTTCAAAGCAGAGGTATGAAACCCGTCGAGTTCATTTTTCATGGCCTTTCCATACGTGAAAACCGATGATTTGTTTACAACGTCACTACAATCCTTGCTTTTATATCCTTTTTCTTGCACCTGCGCGCCGTCGCCCTACCTGCCCGAACCTGCTTATTGTGCGCAAAATTCTAGTGCTCGCTCGTCCATCCAATTCCAGCTTTTACCCTTTAATGCAAAGCCTACGTGCCCGCCCCAATCAGGGGTCTCCAACGTGATCAACGGATGAGATTTTGCGAGATCGTGCGGGTTGCAAGCATCGGGGACGATGGGGTCGTTTATCGCATTGACAATGAGCACCGGGGCGGTGGTTCCGCCAACAAAATTGCCAGAGGAGAGATAAGCGTAATAGTCGTCGAGGTTAGTGAAGCCATCGGTCCGGCGGGAGAAAAAGTCGTCGTAGTCCCGCCAACGGCGGACGTCTTTAAGCAGCGAAAAATCAAATCGCCCGGGAAACTGAGCCTCCTTGATGCGAAGCTTGGCCGTGATGGCTTTCTTGAATTTGATGCGGTAGATGAAATTGTCGAATCGGTCGAGGCTGTCGGCACTGTGTTCGATGAAAACGGGCGCCGAAAAAGCCACCCCGTGGGTAACTTCCCGGGGCCGGTCATGTCCCATCGTGCCGAGGTATTTCAGCGTCATGTTTCCACCCATACTGTAGCCAACCATTACCACCCGGTCATATTTTCCGGTAGCTAGAGCATGGTTAACGACGGCTTCCAGGTCTTCCGTTTGGCCATGGCTGTATAGGCGGGCGGTTCGGTTCATTTCACCAGAACAGCTCCGGCAGTTCCATGCCAGCGCGTGCCAGCCCCGTTGGTGGAAAAAACTGGCAGCACTGGCGACGTATACCCGGCGGCTGTCCCCCTCCAAACCGTGAGAAAGAATGACCAACTTGCGGCTGTCGGGGTGGTCCAGCCAGTCCAGGTCCACAAAATCCCCGTCTGGTAACTCCATGCGTTCCCGACGGTAGTCAATGTTGACCGAACGGAGGATGTTCGGAGCAATGGTTTGGTAATGGGCCTTTAGGCGGGAGAGCATATTTTGGTCTATTGGTCTATTGGTCTATTGGTCTATTGGGACGTTTGGGTGGAATCAGACCAAGCGGCCAATAATTCCTAGTACCTCGTCTTCTACGACCCGGCAGGTGACTGCGGAGTCATAATCTAGTTTTCCTTCGGGGTCGTAGTTATAAAAGGTAGCTACGTCTCCCAAAGCGAATGGCTGGCGTTCGTATTTATGAATGTAGCGGCTTTGGTCGGCGTCAACGAGCCACAACAGGTTGTCGGGGAGTTCTTGCATGATGGTGCTTATTTCACCTCAAACCAATCTTTTCCCGATCGGGCAGGCAGTACGGTGGCGGATACTCTTCCTTCGGCGACCAGAAAATATTCCTCAATTTCGGCGGCAGGTAAGGTTATGGTATAATTACCATCCGCTTCGGTGATGAGTTCGACGTACTTGAAAGTACCAAAACCTTTCGCCCGGTGGGCAACCCAAACCGGCTGACCGGATGCTCCTTCGGCAAGGGTGACAGAAACGGAAACTTCCTCATCCGCCTTAACGGCTGAATGGTCCGTAATTTCGGGCGTCGGTAATTTGTACAAGGGGTGGTCCCGAAGGTAACTGCCACGTCTTTTGAAGAACTCTTCCACGCCGATGACACTGCCGCCGGAAATATCGACGGTGTTATGATAATTTTGGGTATAGGTCTCAGTAGGGTAGAGGGGGTTAGGTTCCTGGATCACGTGAGGCGTAATCACTTCACGGATTTTTTCTGCGCGTTCCTGATACAAGCCAGACGCAAACTGTTCTTCATAGATCGTATGAAGGTGAGCGACGTACATCTTGCGGAATAGCGGCCGGTCAAAGAGCCGTAGTATCAGCGGCCGCTCTTTATTACGGTCGGAAAAGTGAAGGAAAGGGCTGAGGGAAACGAGTTGTTCGTCGGTCAGAATGGTGGTTTTATCCACCAGCCTGAAACCGCCAAGGCTGAGGTTTAAGTCCCAAACGACGGGACGCCAGATGCCAGTTTCATCCTTAAAAAGGTAGAAGTTATGGCAGAAGGCACCGAGGTAACTGTCAAGGTTGCTCAGGGCATTATCGAAAGCCAGCATCCACAATGTTTCATCTACGTTAAGCATTTCGCTCAGGTCGGCCTTTTCATCCTCCATGGCTTTGGTGAGGCGAACGAGTTCTTCCCAGCCGTAGTCGGATTTCTTTAGTTCGTAGCGGCTGGCGTAGCAAATGGAGTCTTCTCCCAGGTAGGCAAGATTGGCCCCCGTGCCTGGAGGACAAAACTCCGGAGGAGGGTCCTTACTCTCAGGGTCGCATTTGAACATTACGCCCGTTGCAGCGTCGAATTCCTCCGCCCAGAAGTTCTCGTCCACAGATTCCGTAAGATTGTACAGCCCATAATAGTCTCCGTCTACCGTCAGGCGGGCATAGTTGCATTCAGGAGCGGACACATAATCGCGCGCAATCTGATAACTGAGCGTTTCGCGCAGGTAGCTGGGGTCGCGGAAGAGATTGCTCAGTTTCAGGGTGCGGTATTTACCGTCAACCATTTGGCTTTTATCGGTTTCGCTGACCTTGATGTTAAAAGGCAGTTTTTTCTTTTCGGCGCGGGCAGGGGCAAAATAAGAACTGTTGCCTTTCAGGCGCACGCCGACGCTGTCATACACTACACCATCAATCTTCAGGGTGGCGGATACCCGGCTGCCGTTCAGCGCTTTCTTCCAGGCGTTCAGTTTCCTTTTCCAGTGGTCATCGTGCATCTCAAGTTCAACCTCTACGACCCGCTCAAGGGCATACAACCCCTTTTGGGCAGGAAGCACAGCAGGTAAGGCAAAAACCAGCAAAAAGAGGAAGGAAAGAGGACGGACCGCTATTTTTAACTTTCTCTCACGCTTCTTTTTTCCCAGACACCCGTTCCCTTTTTTTGGGGCGGGGCCGCGGGTGCCAGGAAGGGATAAAAAAGCAGGGGAAATTGGTCGTAATACAACGCTCATTCGGTTGGGAGGTAAATTCTGGCCGTGAAGGTAAGGGCTGGCGAGAGAATAAATTGTCGGCTCGTTGATCCCGGGGTAATCGAAAGGTCGGCTTAGACACGCTCTTAAACCGAAAACGCTGGAAGGGGCTTATCCAACGTTCCATTAGGCACTAACCTTACCTCCGGCTTTGTCCTCATTCAGCAACCAGTAGGGGTCCTCCCGGAAGTGTTTCCAGTAATCCTCCAGTACCCGGCGGAGTTGTTCAATGTTTGCTTGCTGTGCCGGAGGCGTGGCCGCCCAGATGTTTTTTCCCTCGTATTCCTTGGTTTTTAGCTCATCGATGTACTTCCGAAGGTTGAAACAAAGGGTACACTGTCCGGCCGCGATCAGGTTGTCGAGCATATGCTCATCTTTTTCTTCCTGGCTAAACCAAAGGGTAGTAGGCATGGAATTTGCTGCTGCGATCACCTTTGACATTTTGAAGCCGACCACATCGACGTGTGCACCTTTTAGGGTGTAAATATTATTGTTTTTGATCCGCCCGTTCCATCCCGGACTGGCAAATAGTGCACTGATCTGTAATTGGCGAATGCGTCGGAGGAAAATATCCATGACCATTTTAAGCACCGACAATGCCCGGAATTTGGCTAGGTAGTACAGGATATAGATAGGGGTGCTGGTAAGTACCCCAAAGTCTTTCAGGATTTCGGGCAACTGTCCGCCAGCAAATGTTTTACTCACTTCCCTGATCACGATTTTCCGGACGGTGAAAAACATAAAGAACCAGCCAGCGATCAGTGTGCCGAGGCAGGATACCAACACGATGTCCCACGGCGGCGCATCCCAAACGAATAGCAGGCCGATGCCAATGGCTAATAACAGTAATGCAATCAGGTTGATGCTGCGAAAGGTGAAGAAGTTCCCTAAGCTGCTGTACCTGAACTCCGGAACTTCCAGGGGGGCCATAGTTTCTCCGGAGACATCGGAGATAAGATAGGTGCCTACCAGTGGTAAACCGTCTTTCAGGTGCCGCCGTTCAGCCAGTTTTACGCCCTCAATCCCTTGGTTGTCGAGCACGCCACCATCCATGATAGCGGTGACGGGTTCATGCTCCATTTCGTTCCAGGCTTCTTCTACTGCGCTTCCAGGGCCATTTCCGTAATCCTTTGGCATTACCATTGGCTCAAAGCCACCGGGGAAACAACTGGAGGAAGCCGCTGCATCCGCCAGCCGGATCTCCCGGGCAGCAGATTTAGGCAGGTTCAGGTTGCCATTGCCGAATTTCTCGTCTTCGTGCCCGCGTTGGAACCGGAACTGGACACCGGTGGTGAATTCGGAGGCACCAAAGATGATGTCGTTGAGGTGCCCCGTCTCCCCTTCGTAGAGTAACTCGAAGGTTTTTCCTTCATAGAAGTGTTCGTTGTAGACTTCGGCGAAGGCATTGATCACATCGCGAGACTTGTACTTGTTGGCCCACTTGTCCGGGGTGTTCAGGTTGTGGAGCGCACGCTCCACCAGCTTGTCTTCTTCCAGTAGTTGATAGAGTTTGGTGAAACAATCGTAATACGTTCCACCTTCGGCTATCTTCATCGCATACATTACACCCGTTAGCGTCCCGCCGGAAATGGTGGACAAAATGCTTACTCTGCTTAGTAGCGTATCATTTTCGTATTTTAAGGAGTTAAGTAAAGACATAGCTCCCAAATGGAAGGTAGTGGCACGGTAGCCTCCACCCGATAGGGAAAGCGCTATTTTAGAGAAAGGAATAGGTGTGGTCATCTCTGGACTTATTGCGGGGCGAAATATTCTTTGGTCAAGCTAAAAGTTTGCCGGAAATATCACTGATGAATTGTGGACTAAGTAGGTATAAGTACTTATGCAAATGGGTGGATTTACCTTGCTAACTGAAATAATTTGCTGACCTTTATTTGAACTACCACAACCCTATTGAAGATACCGTGGTTTGAACCAACAGGCCAACAGGCCAACAGACCAACAGACCAACAGACCAACTAATGCCCCGACTCCTCCTGACTTTCGCCATTTTCCTCACCTTCTATGGCTACCTGAGTGCCCAAAATCTTGACTTGCCCGCCTTCAACCAAGCCAGCCTGGACCACCAGAAAACAGCGATGCTGACGCTGGGAGGATGGGCCGTCACGAATATTGCACTGGGGGCTTCGCTACAGGGAAGTGCAGATGGCTCGACCAAGCACTTTCATCGAATGAACGCCTTGTGGAATACCGTAAACCTTGGCATCGCCGGCCTGGGCTATTTCGCTGCCCTGAAAACCGACCCCGCCGGGATGGACCTGGCCACCAGCCTGCAAAAGCACCATGCCTTCCAGAAAGTGTTACTCTTTAATGCAGGCCTTGACATTGGCTACATTGCCGGTGGCCTCTACCTCACCGAGCGTGCCAAACGACCGGACGTGAACCAAGACCAGTTGAAGGGATTCGGGCAGAGTATTATGCTGCAGGGGGCTTTCCTGTTTGTCTTCGATCTGGTGAATTACGTCATCGCCAGTGGGCGGAACGCTCAAATACCGGTATTGCTGGGGACTACAGGGGATGGGATTGGGTTGAGCTTTGTCTTTTAAGGGCGAGCGGCCTATGGCCCGAGAAGAAAGCGCAGCTTTCTTAAAGAAAAAGCCCGTGGTCTTCTCGGGGCATAGCCCACTCGCCCTTGAGTACGTTCCAAGTTCTTCTGGCACATCCCCCAAGCATCCACTAAACCACGTAACCATGGTTAGTGAAAAGTTAAACCCATTTGTCCAGGCTGCGGAGGTTAATCCTTCTACGTTCGTTAACTAATCTAAACCCCTGTTACACCAATGAATTTTCGTCCAATCTTACTATTGGCCTGCCTGTTAATGTTCTGCACCAGCTGCATCAAACAAGGCCACTATCGTTATGGCGGTACTTTCCCCAATGCCCAACTACCAGCGATCGGCAAGAAAATTGGTGTGCTGGACCCCCGTGGCCCATTTGGAGATGGCTATGCCCGTAAAACCTTGCACGCAACTTTTAAGCGCACGTTTAGAAAATGTGAGTATACGGTCGTTTATACCGAAGACGAACTCAACCAAATGGCCCAGCTTCCGGCTATTTACGGCGATCATCTCTCCGATGATAACCTGGATTGGTTCGTGGAGCATACTGACCTCGATTACCTGATCCTAACGGATGTTGGTCCGGGTAGGCTCAATAATGATCCGTCACTGGTCAACCTTCCCTCAGCTGATCGGGAAGCTTCTGTCCTGCTGATCGTTTATGACCTGGCAGACGGAGGAGAACTCAAGAGTATCACCGTCACCGGTACGCTCAACCTGGAAGCGGATAAGCAAATATGGGAGTTGGAAGCTTCTGAGAAGGGGATGGGCAACAACGCTTTGCGTAAGGCCATGAAGGGATTGGGTAAATTTACGGATTGTCGGTAGTGTAACATGAAAATTGTACAAGGGCTGAGAAACCATACTTTCCTTGCTCCAATTATCCCTTACGTTGCACCTGCGACCCCGCCCAAATGACCCGAAATTGCAACCTAAAATACGTATCCCGTGTTTTCTTTACCTAAGCGTGTTTTTTAGCATCGCTTTACCCCTTTTTAACCCCGCCGAATAACGTTACCTTTGCGCCCCGTATGAAGAATATTCGCAACTTCTGTGTTATTGCCCACATCGATCATGGCAAGAGTACCCTCTCTGACCGTCTCCTCGACTTTACCCAGTCGGTAGGCGAACGCGAAAAGATGGATCAGCAGCTAGATGATATGGACCTCGAGCGTGAGCGGGGGATCACCATCAAGAGCCACGCCATTCAGATGCACTACACCCACACCGATGGGACGCAGTACGTCTTCAACATGATTGATACGCCCGGACACGTCGACTTCAGCTACGAAGTTTCCCGCTCCATCGCCGCCTGTGAAGGCGCGCTGCTGCTGGTAGACGCTACCCAGGGAATTCAGGCCCAGACCATTTCGAACCTGTTCCTTGCCCTGGAGCACGACCTGGAGATTATTCCCGTCCTGAACAAGGTGGACATGGAAACGGCGCGGATTGACGAAATGGCCGACCAGATGATTGAACTGACCGGCTGTGCCCGCGAAGACATCATCGAAGCTTCTGGTAAAACCGGTATTGGTGTGCAGGAGATCATGACCGCAGTGGTGGAACGTGTGCCAGCCCCCAGCGGAGACCCTGAAGCACCGTTACAGGCCCTTATTTTTGACTCCGTCTTCAACCCCTTCCGAGGCGTTATTGCTTACGTTCGCGTAATGAACGGATCGCTCAAAAAGCTGCAGGAAGTTCAGTTCATTGCCACGGATGCGAAATACACCGCCAACGAGGTGGGGGCCATGGAGATCACGCCAAAACCAATGGGTGAGATCGGTTGTGGAAGCGTAGGGTACATCATTACTGGGGTTAAAAACAGCTCGGAGATCAAGGTGGGAGATACCGTAACGCTGGTAGAAAATCCGGCAGAAATGCTGTCCGGTTTTGAGGAAGTGAAACCAATGGTCTTCGCGGGTATTTTTCCGCTGGACAACGACGATTTCGAACCCCTGCGCGACAGCCTCGAAAAATTGCAGCTCAACGATGCCAGTCTGGTCTTCGAACCCGAAACATCCGCCGCCCTCGGCTATGGTTTTCGCTGTGGATTCCTTGGGATGCTCCACCTGGAGATCGTGCAGGAACGCCTCTTCCGCGAATTCAAAATGGATGTCATTACGACGGTGCCAAACGTTACCTATCGGATCACGGATACCAAAGGCGTAGTCTCCGAAATCCGCAACCCGGCCGAGTTGCCGGAACAGAATAACCGACAGATGGTGGAAGAACCCATCATCTTCGCTCAGATCATTACTACCACCGACTACATCGGTGCGATTATGAATCTTTGTATCGGAAAGCGCGGAACGCTGACCAAACAGACTTACCTCAGTCCCCAACGCGTCGAGCTGCATTTCGAGTTGCCGCTGGCTGAAATCGTATTTGATTTCTACGATCGCCTCAAGTCCATCAGCCGAGGCTATGCCAGCTTCGATTATCAACCGAAGGACTACCAGGAAACCGACCTCGTTCGGATGGACATCAAACTGAACGGCGAAAATGTGGATGCACTTTCAGCCCTCGTTCACCGCTCTAAGGCCCGCTACGTTGGCCAGGGGATGTGTAAGAAGTTGAAGGAGTTGCTTCCTCGACAGCAGTTTATGATCGCCATCCAGGCCGCCATTGG
>JBGCFZ010000133.1:0-19951 GCA_045110355.1 Lewinella sp.
TTAAACTTGACGGAATACGAGTACGCTGTCAGGTACATTACAACTCCTTCCCCAAATACCGACGTAAAGCTTCCCGTACACCAATCTCAAAGACAGAAGGGTCGTCTATGTCTCCTAGCCAATCATGATTTCCTAATACGATCAGACTGGTTGCTGACTCGGGATAGTAGAGGTTGAGCGAAGCAAACCCCTCGACGTAGCCGGTATGTCCGATCTCTCTAAGATTATCCTCGTCAGAAATCCACAGACCGATCCCGTAGCCTACTTTGCTGGAGAGGGAGTGATGTTGTTGGCCGGAAGGCGTAATCATTTGCTGGTAAGCCAAACTATCGAGAATACCGCCCTGATGCAATGCTTCATTCCACCGTACCATGTCGCCAGCAGAGGATACCAAATAGGTGTCGGGCAGATAAGGACTCTTAACGGAGGCAGGGTCGATTGATGACACGCTCGCTGAAGGACGGGAGATACCTGAAACTAAGGTGGCCGCTTCTGATTCAGTTGCCGTTGAATGCAGCATGCCGAGGGACGCAAAAAGATCGTCGACTAGTTCCGCGTAGGATTGATCGGTTGTTGCTTCGAGAATTTCAGACAGTAGATAGTAACCACGGTTGGAGTAGACAAAGTTCGTGCCAGGAGCAAAGGCTAGCGGTTGCTTCTCGTCAACAATGCCATGGGTGTGATTAAGGAGCTGGCGGACGGTGACGGAGTCTTTCCACCCCGGCGAAAGCCGGGGGAGGTAGGCCCCGATGCGCCAATCAAGGTTGATGTTGCCCCGCTGGTATTCCCGGAGGACCAGCGTGGCCGTCACCTGCTTACTGATGGCCCCGATGAGGAAGGCGGTTGCTGGTGTGAAGGCGGTTGGTTGTTGGTCAGTATCCAGGCCCGCCCCGGTGAAGTGGAGAACCTCGTCGCCCGATTGAACGAGGACAACACCGCTGAAGGGGCGGGAGGAAGTTACTGCCAGGAGACTGTCTATTTCTGGCAGGGTGGGGGAGGCCGCATTGGCTGCAGCTGGTGGAGTCTGGCAACTGTAGAGGCATAGTAGGCTGCAGCTGGTGAGGAGAAGTAGGTGGGAGGTAAACGAATTGTGCATAAGCGAATCGAGGATTAAAACGAAGGGACCGGACGTTCGGAGGTAGAGTATACAGAATTTGATAACGAGTTGAGAGACCTGAGTCGGCGGACGAGCGGTCTCCGCTCCAACTCGAAATTCTGTACACCCTATCTCGTCGACCCTGACACTCCGAGTGTTCGTATTTGGTTTTTAGAAGCCTTGATTCGCGTAAAGGGTGATAGCCGCAAAAAGGGAGCGGTACCCAACCTTGCTCTAAATGCTCCCTTGCACCTGCGGCCGCGCCCCCAAAAACTTTCCCATTTGGATTAAACCCCGTCGCTAGCCCCACGTTAGCTTATTAAGAATTAGTACCCTTTCCCCCTTACTTCCTTTCCTCCCTTCACATGCACATCCTAGTTATTAACGCCGGGTCCTCTTCCGTAAAAGCTGCCGTCATCAATCCTGATACCGGAAAGCGTCAACTAGAAATGTCGGCCGAGCGCCTGCTGGACCAGCCAGTCATTACTTTCTCCGACGGGACTACCATTGAACTGGAAAATAAAGGGGCAGAACGTGCAATCTCCGTCTGCCTGGAGGCCCTGAAAGATAAGCTGAGTGGTACGAAGGTGGTTGGAATAGGACACCGTGTTGTTCATGGCGGAGAACATTTCGATCGGGCTACTTTGGTGGGCGCGGACGTAGAAGCAAAAATCGAACAATTGAGCAAGCTGGCCCCGCTGCACAACCCCGTCAACCTACGTGGTATCAGGGCCGCTAAAGCCCTGTTTCCGGACATCGATCACTTCGCGGTCTTTGACACCGCCTTTCACCAAAGCCTTCCCCGGCGGGCCAAAACCTATGCGTTGCCCAAGGATTTAGCGGCTGAACACAGCATCCGCCGCTACGGCTTCCACGGTACGAGTCATAAATATGTGGCGGCAACTGCCTCTAAATTCCTCGGCGCCGCTCCGAGTGATCTACGCATCATCACCTGCCACCTGGGGAACGGTGGCAGCGTCGCCGCCATCGAATTCGGCCGCTCCATCGAAACGAGTATGGGTATGACACCGCTCGAAGGCCTGGTTATGGGCACCCGCTCGGGAGACATCGACCCCGGTATCATTCATTACCTCCACGAACAGGCGGGGTTAAATACGGCTGAAATTGATGACCTGCTGAACCGCGAAAGTGGCCTCGCCGGGTTGTCGGGCGTAGGCAACGATATGCGGACCATCCTCGACAAAGCTTCTGCGGGTGACGCTGATTGCCAGCTGGCTCTTCAGGTCTATACGCACCGGATCCGGAAGTACATTGGTGCCTACGCCGCCGTGATGGGCGGGGTTGACGCGATTGTGTTTACCGGCGGAATTGGAGAGAACAGCGCCGTGGTCCGCCATCGGGCCAGCCAACGGCTGGATTACCTGGGTGCCATCATCAATGAAGACAAAAATCATTCCGCTAAGCTATCCGATGCCACTCCCGTAGTAGATTTTAGCATGCAGCACAGCCGCGTAAAACTACTCGCGGTACGTACCGACGAGCAACTCGCCATCGCCCGGGAGTGCGGTAAGCTGATCGAGAAGGCGGATGCGGTCAACACCCTGCCAACCATCCCCGTGGCCATCTCCGCTCGCCATATTCACCTGCGTCAGGAGACCGTTGATGCTCTTTTCGGCAAGGGCCATGAACTTAAGGTGCGGAAATGGCTGAGCCAGCCAGGCCAGTTCGCCGCCGAAGAAACCGTGATGGTCGTTGGCCCAAGAAATACCCTGGAGCGCGTGCGCGTGCTCGGCCCCGTCCGGAGCAAAGATCAGCTGGAGATCAGCCGGACGGATGAGTTCTTCCTTGGCATCGACGCCCCGGTGCGGGAGTCGGGAAAAGTGGAGAATACACCCGGCTGTAAGCTGATTGGCCCCGCCGGTGAATTTAACCTCGAGGACGGTGTTATTTGTGCCTGGCGGCACATTCATATGACACCAGAGGATGCCGCCGTATTTGGCGTTGCTGACCGCGATATCGTTGAAGTTGCCGTCGGTAGCGGAGAGCGAAGCCTGACTTTTGGTAACGTCCTTATTCGGGTATCCCCAAAGTACAAACTGGAAATGCACATTGATACCGATGAGGGGAATGCGGCAGAGATTAATTCTGGCGATGAGGGGGTATTGGAAGAGACGGGGCAGCAGGGGACGCTTCGTAAGCGGCGGGTGCTGGCTAGTTAGAGAAGGAGTGAATTAGTGAATGGCTGCCGCAAGTACCGTTCGCCACCCTTCGGGTGCTCACCTTAGGCGAACAATTGTAGCGAAGTGAGCGGTTAGCTCAGTAGCTTATTCTCCATTAGCTTCGCTGCACCTCCAGCTAAGAAAAGTTTAAACCAGTTCTAACTGTAAAGTAGACTGATTCACTTTAGCGCTTGATTTGTGGCTACTGGATGAGTACACGAAAAAACGCCGCCCGGAAAACCAGGCGGCGCAAAATCAGGTATAAAATCATCTCTCAGGACCCATGCGAAAGCGTCCTGTCTTAACGCTCAGATAACGCCAATAATCGTTATTCACAGTATTGAGCCAATCCGGCAAATTCTTCCTCGTTGTTCACGGTAACGATCTCTCCGGTTTCCTCAATGGTTACACTGAGGGGGAAGGCAAAGCCTCCAAAATCTTCGGGGTTGATTTCGCTGAAGAGTACGCCCAGGGCTTCCTCATTTTCCACCGTTACGGTTTCACCCGCTACCAGGATACCCAGTGGGTAGTTGATCGTGAAGCATTCGTCATCAAAGCCGCCGTCTCCACCGTCGAAGTGGCAGGCATCACAGAGGGCTTCCCATTCTTCTTCGCTGTTAATGACCACCGTACTGCTGTCGCTGAAGATGGTGACCGTAATGGGATAGACCAGCTCTATCTCCAGGTCTTCTACATCCCCCAGGTCTAAGGAAATGGTGAAAAAATCTTCTTCACTGTTGACGACGACGACTTCACCGTTTATAGAAAGGCTGAATGGGAAGTTGATTTCGAAACAACCGTAACCTTCGTTCGGGTCCCAATCGTTATCATCGTCATCGTCATCGTCATCGTCATCCCAATCACCATCGTCAAAGTCGCAGGCATCTTCAAGAATGTCTTCAAATTCTTCTTCGCTGTTGACGACTACTGCAGTGCTGTCGCTGAACAGCGTTATGGAGATGGGATAATCTAGTTCGATGATTACGTCTTCCAGGTCGCCTAAGCTTCCCAATACGTCTAGCAGTTCTTCTTCACTGTTAACGGCTACGGCTTGGTCGTTAATCACAAGATTCAGTGGGTAGTTGATGTTAAAACAGCTCTGTCCCATCCAGGGGTCAAAGTCGAAATCATCGTCCCATTCGCCGAAGCCACAGGATTCGATGACATCCGCCAGGTCTTCTTCACTGGTGATTTCCACGGTGGAGGAGTCTGCAAAGACAAAAATATTGAAGGGGAAGACAAAATCAAATTCGGAGATGGTGTCGCCTTCGAAAGAAGAGAGTAGCTCCTCGAATGCATCTTCGCTGTCAATAGTGATGTTCTCACCATTAACAGATACGGTAAGTGGGAAGGCGATGGTGAAACACTCTTCTTCAAAATCGAAATCATCGGGACAATCTCCATGGTCGTCATCGTCCCAATCATCATCATCCCAGTCATCGAAGTCTCCGAAGCAAGTGGTGAGTACATCCAGCAGGTCATCGAAACTATTAATGGTTACTTCGGATTCATCGGAAAGGGTAACGGAATAAGGGTAAACAAAGTCGATAATTATGGCACCGCCATCGAGTAATTCGATGAAGGCATCGTCGTTGGCTGCAGAGGCTGTGGAGCCATCTTCCAGGACAACTTCAATGGGGTAGTTAAAGGTGAAACATTCCAGGGTGTCACTTGCCTCAGCATCGTCTGGTAGGCTTTTGCTGAGTACAGGGCTCATCATTGCCCTGGCTTGAGGGAGGTCAGGCGTGGTGTTTTCTAAAATCTGGTCTTCGTCACAAGAAGTGACCATAAACATCATCGCCAGCAATAAGGCAGATAGTAATGATAATTTGGTTAGTCGAAACATATGTTGATGGTTGAAATTCCGGAAGCCACTATGCTATGGTTAGTCTCGGAGGGGGTGATGAGAAAGGTTTTAATGCGCTTAGTCTGCGTATTTTGCCTCCTCAAACAGGAAGGGATAACTTTACCCTACCCCTCTTTTTATTTTTTTCAAATTATTTTTTCTCCGCTATGAAGGAAGGTCCTGACAAGGGTGTATGTGAAGAGTCGGTCTTTGATCAGGCTTTTTTAAGTATAGCGCCATTGCTGCGCAACTTCCTGTTTTATCGGGCCGGAAATGCTGACCAGGCGGAAGACCTGGTGCAGGAAGCCTTCCTGAAATTGTGGGACAACTGTGCAAAGGTGGCCCCCGATAAGGCCAAAGCCTTTGTGTTTCGCGTAGCTGAGAATCTCTTCTTCAATCAGGTAGCACACGCTAAAGTAGTCCTGAAATTCAACGCCCACCAAGCGGGGATAACTACGGCTAGTGAGACCCCGCACGACTTATTGGAGGAGAACGAGTTTCGGGAAAAACTGGAGCAGGCAATTGCTGCACTCCCCGTAGGTGCCCGCGAGGTTTTCCTGCTTAACCGGGTGGAAGGTTTGAAGTACCGCGAGATCGCCGAACTCCTGAACATCAGCCAGAAAGCTGTGGAGAAAAGAATGCATCGGGCACTGCTCGATCTTAGAAAAATTCATAAATCGCTGTAAAGGGGTAGGGTAAAAGGGACCGACCCTGTTCTCTTTATAGTCGCGCAACCGACAAGCATGGAAGAAAACTTCGACAAGGATGATTTACTGGGCCGCTGGCTCGGCGGTTCGCTCAGCGAAGCGGAAGAACGTGCGCTAAAAGCACGTGCTGACTTCGCTGAATACGAACGGTTGGCACAAACGGCAAAGGAGCTTGAACGGCCTGTGTATGATGCCCATGCGGCATTGGCAAAATTGAAGGCACGTCGTAAGCAGGGCAATGAGCTGGGCGCGGCCGCAGGTGCAAGGGAAGTTGGAGGGGCGAAGGTCCGTCGGTTGCGCCCAGCCCGATGGCTGGGCATTGCTGCCGCCGTTTTGTTACTGTTTACCGCCGTTTTCCTGCTGTGGCCGGGGCCAGATATTGAAATTACTGCCGCTGCAGGTTCGATGGAGCAGGCAGACCTCCCCGATGGGTCATCCGTCCAACTTAATGCGGAAACTTCCTTCGCTTATACAGGGAGTGGTGCCACCCGGGTAGCGGAGCTTGACGGTGAGGCCTACTTTGAAATCGAAAAAGATGGTCGGCCTTTTACCATTAATACACCACGTGGCCGGGTCCGCGTCTTGGGTACTTCGTTCAATGTGTACAGCCGGGGAAGTGAAATGCGCGTCAGTTGTACTACGGGTAAAGTTGGTGTCAGGTTTCAGGAGATCACCGGTAAGCCAACGGCGGGTGCTGCTGATGCGTATACCCTGGTTCCGGGGAAGTCCGTTAGTATCGATGCTAAGGGAATCATCTCTGTTGCTGATATTCCGACTACTGAAAGCCTTGATTGGCTCAACGGCCGATCAACATTTAATGACCGTCCACTTTCAGAAGTGATCGCTGAGCTTGAACGTCAATTTGACCTTGACGTCAAGCCTTTCCCAAATCAAGATCTCAATCAAATTATTAAGACTGGTTTTCCCCACGACTCCCTCGATTTAGCGCTCGAAATTGCCCTCGGACCGCTGGAAGATGTAAGGTTTAAGCGGGACGGAAAAACGGTTACTCTGACGCCTAAATAGCTCGCCCCACCGAACCTCTCTCCATGCGTTTCAGCCAACTATTAATTGTTTCTCTACTTGCCCTTGTTTGTCTGCCCGGGCCATCGGTATTGTTGTCTCAGCAAGCCCCGGAGCTTCGCCTTACGGCGAACTACGAACAACGGCTGTTAACGGAGATTCTGGAAGAGTTGGAACAGGAGTACTCCCTTACTTTTTCTTACCTGGCCAATACGCTTGGAGATAAAATCATTGACCGAAGCTTCAAAAATGCAAGCTGGCCGGAAGTAGAGAACTACCTTTTTAAGCATACGGGTATTCAGGCAAAGGTTTTACCGGATGGCTACGTAGTGTTAACCACACTTCCGACAGGTACGCCCGTTGGCTGGGAAATTTGTGTAAGGATTACCGATGAAAAAGGCATGGAATTACCATTTGTAACTGGAGCATTGAAGGAAGGGGCGCAAAGTTTTTATTCCGACAACTTGGGCTGGTGTCGCCAACAAATAACCGCCCGTCCAACCGATAGCCTGTCGTTTGATTTCCTGGGGTACCAACAGCTCAAAGTGGCCGTTAGTGACGCTGCTGGTGCCCAGTGCCCTGAGTTCAGCCTACGGCCTTCTGGAATTGAACTCACTTCGGTGGAAGTTATCGAGTACCTGACCGACGGCGTAACATCCTCACTCGAAGGTCGGGAGGTGATCCTCCAACCCAACCGTCTCTCCGCATTGCCGGGTTTTACGGAAAAGGAGGTGTACCGTTCTGCTCAGTTGCTGCCGGGGATCAATTCTCCCGATGAATCTGCGGGGAAATTAAGCATCCGGGGCGGAGCACCCGATCAAACCCACGTGCTTTGGGATGGTATTAACGTGTATGCTTCTGGTCATTACTTCGGGATGATCTCCTTTTTCTCACCAAACCTGGTGGAGGAAATGCGCATTTGGCGCGGCCAGGCGGAAGCAAGCTACGGCGGCAGACTCTCAGGAGTTGTAGAAATGAACACCTCCCGGAAGATCGTTGATCGTCCGGCGGCAGGTGTAACCCTGAACCTCACGCATGCGGATGCCTATCTGAAAGTACCCTTAATTAGGGGTAAGTCGGACTTGCATATTTCTGGAAGAAGCTCTCTCACTGGCCCTTTCGGCAACCCTACTTATCAGAGTTTCCGACAGCAGGTTTTTCAAAACACTTCATTAGGCGAAATCCCTTTCGGTGAAGGTGAACTGATTGACTCCCTGAACGGTCAGGACCAGGTATTTAATTTTGAAGAGGTCAATGCCCGCTGGCAATGGAATCCTGATCAGCAAACCTCCATTACCATCAGCGGATTTCATCAATCGGATGAACTTGCTAATGAAACGACCCTTGAACAAGAATTTGTCACTTTTTCGATAGCAGAAGAAATAGCCACGCAGAATAATGGTCTGAGCGCCAGCATTAAGCGTCAATTACTAAATGGAGGGAACCTTAATCTACAAATCTCTCACTCGGATTATCGTAACGAGAATGCTAACGAGTTTGGGTTCAGCCTGCAGGGCTTTAGTGAATTTCAGGAAGAAACCAGAGGAAGTACGATTACTGACCTCACGATTAAAACCGATTATTTCCAGCGAGTTGGTCAGGAAAATTCATTTGAAGGAGGGCTCCAGTTTCAACGAATAAACAGTACTTTCTTCTTTAGTGAAATAGATGAGGACGGAAGCTTTGATGCCAGCCAGGAACCCTTTAATGGGGATAATGCCGTCGCTTATGGTACCTACACCCTGAATTCATTGGATCGGTGGCGGGCAGACCTCGGCATGCGGATTCAATATTATGCCCCTACGAACACGGTTTATGTTGAACCCCGACTAACTGCCAGCTACGAGCTTACCAAAAATCTTTTGCTGAAGACAGGATACGGAGAAAACCATCAGTTCTTCAATCAAATCATCGAGCTGGACTTTGATCAACTCAGCGGGGTGACCCCGCTCTGGGTACTTGCGGATGGAGAAGACATCCTTGTTTCCGGAGCTCGTGAAGCAACCTTCGGTGCACTCTGGCAGAAAAAAGGATGGCTCATTGACGTTGAAAGCTACCATAAGCGAATAACTAATTTCTCCTCTCTGAACCTGTTAAATTCTACGGAACAAGACGATACTTTCTTCAATGGAGAAAGCCGAAGTATTGGACTCGACCTACTGGTGAAGAAACGCTGGAAGAACTTTCGCTCTTGGGCGATATACTCACTCAGCAAAACAGACTGGCGCTTTACGGACATCTCCGAGGATTTCTTCCCCGCTGCCAATGACCGCCGCCATCAGCTCAAATGGGTGAATTCGTTTGAAACCGACCATTGGGTCTTCTCTCTGGGGTGGCAATACCGGACGGGAAACCGATTCTCTCCCGCCACGGACACGGACATCATTGTAACGGTTGGGGACATGGACCCAACCGAGATTCAAAGAGAGGGGCTGAATGCCGGCGCTTTGCCTTCTTTTCATCGGCTTGATCTATCTGCCTTCTATCAATGGGGCAGCAAACCAGGAGCCAGAGGCGTACACGGAAAAGTAGGCGTGTCTTTGCTTAATATTTATAACCGGAGAAATGCCAGGAGCAGGATTTATCGCTACCAAGAGGCCTCTTTTACACAGCCCCCTTTTGGTGGAGACCACCGCACGTTCTTCGTTGAGTCAATTGAAAAATTTGGCCTGGGCTTTACGCCTAACCTTTCTGTCTTTATTGGTTGGAAATAGGGTGTTACGATTGCCTTACCGAGTGTTTCTTGCGGTAGAATTAACCCATTCACTTTACGACGCTTGCTAACCTTGGCGAACAAACGTAGCGAAGTGAGTGGAAACAGCGAAGCCACTCAGTGACTCATTCCCTCACGAACTCACACTAGATATTCAGCGCCGAAGTATGCTTAATATCCTTCAACACGAAAGTGCTGTTCAGTTCCCCGATATTCTCAATTTTCGATAGCTTGTACTTAATGAAATTGTGGTAGTCTTCGAGGCTCCGGCTGTTGATCTTCAGAATGAAATCTACTTTTCCTGCCATGTGGTAGCATTCCTGGACTTCCTCCAACGCCTGAATCTGATCCTCGAATTGCTCAATAAAGGTTTTATCGTGGTACCGCATGGAAACCTGACAAAAAGCAGTTACCGGAAGATCAAAAAGCTTCTTGTCTAGGATGACGACGTACTTCTTAATAACCCCCTGCTTTTCCAGCCGTTTGATGCGGTCATAAACGGGGGAGGCAGTCAGGTTCAGGCGAGCCGCAATTTCTTTGGCCGTCTTCTTGGAGTCTTCCTGGAGGATGCGCAGGATGATAAGGTCTGTTTTATCAATTTTCAAGGACATGGGAGCAATAATTTTCACGGATTGTTAGCACGACAAGTATTTTGCACAGTAAAAAACACTGATACTGGAAAAATCACCATCAATATTAGCTCATTTATTCAAATTGTGGCGTCAAATTGTGGTAGAGCCTAATTTTACTGGGCAGCCAAATCCAGTCAGCATGAAACCTACCATATTAATTATTGGCGCTAATGGCCAGTTAGGAACCGTCTTAATTCCCGCTTTGCGCGCTCGCTATGGCGATGAAAACGTTATTGCCTCCGACTTACGCCCGGCTCCTGCCTACAACGGTCGGTTTGAGGTTGTTGACGCTACGGATGAAGATCGCCTAAGCCAGGTAGTCCAGGAAAACAACGTTACGCAGATCTACCATTTGGCGGCCATCTTGTCCGCTAGTGGAGAGCAAGACCCAATCCGTACCTGGAACATCAATATAACGGCATTATTAAATGTGCTGGAGGTTGCTCAAAAGGAGAAAATAGATAGGGTCTTCTACCCCAGCTCAATTGCTGTTTTTGGAGAGAGTGCTGAACTTGATAATACACCGAACAACAGTTTTCTGGACCCTTTGACGTCCTACGGCATTAGTAAGGCTGCCGGAGAAAACTGGGCGCAATATTACTTTGCTAAATATGGTCTTGATGTGCGTTCCATCCGTTACCCCGGGGTGATTGGTTATCAGTCTGACCCAGGCGGAGGAACGACCGATTACGCGGTGGAAATTTTCCACCAGGCTGTTTTGGGCAAGCCCTACACCTGCTTCCTGCAAGAGGACATGATGCTGCCGATGATCTTTATGGATGATGCCATCCGAGCAACGATTGAGTTGATGGAGGCGCCGCGGGAAAACATTAAGATCAGAACTTCCTACAACCTTGCTGGTACTAGCTTTTCCCCGGAACAGGTCGTCGCAGCTATTCAGCATTTCTATCCGGAGTTTGTGGTTAATTATGCGCCTGATTTCCGTCAGGGAATCGCCGCTAAATGGCCCAACAGCATCAACGATGCTGCCGCCCGAAAAGACTGGGGCTGGAAGCCGGCCTATGACCTGGAAAAAATGGCAGCATCCATGATCGAGAACCTACGGAAAAGATACGATGGAGATAGTCCCAGGCTAAGCCAGAACCAAGTCGCCGCATAACAGTTTTAGCAGACGGAAGCACTTATGCTTAGTGTGCTGAATGCAGACTATTCCCTAATCAAGCAAAAAGATCAAAGATGTACAACATAAAAGAAGCACTACTAGCGGAACTTGATACCATGAAATCTGCTGGCGTATTCAAAGAGGAAAGAGTGATTACTACTCCCCAGGGTGCTGAAATTGACACGGTCACTACCCCACACGTCCTCAACTTCTGCGCGAATAATTACCTTGGCCTGTCTTCACATCCGGCCCTGTTAGCCGCCAGTAAAGCTACCATTGATAGCCATGGTTTCGGCCTTTCGTCTGTCCGTTTCATTTGCGGAACCCAGGATATTCATAAAGAGCTGGAACGTAAGACGGCCGATTTCCTAGGTATGGAAGACTGTATCCTCTACGCCGCCGCTTTTGATGCCAACGGCGGCCTCTTCGAACCGATCCTCACGGCCGAAGACGCCATCATCTCTGATGCCCTTAACCACGCCTCCATCATCGACGGTATTCGCTTATGTAAAGCACAGCGTCACCGTTATGCCCACAACGATATGGCTGCACTGGAAGAAGAACTGAAGAAGGCCTCCGGCGCCCGCCGGAAACTAATCGTAACCGACGGCTCCTTCTCCATGGACGGCACCATCGCCCAGCTAGACAAAATCTGTGACCTCGCCGATCAATACGATGCGATGGTGATGGTGGACGAATGTCATTCTACCGGGTTCATCGGTGAAACCGGCCGTGGGGTGCACGAATACTGCGGCGTTATGGGCCGGGTGGACATCATCACGGGTACTTACGGTAAAGCCCTTGGTGGTGCCTCCGGCGGTTTCACCGCCGCCCGCAAAGAGATCGTCGATATGCTTCGCCAACGATCCCGGCCTTACCTCTTCTCCAATACCGTTGCCCCGAGCATCGTAGGCGCATCCATCAAGGCCATTGATATGCTAGTGGAGTCTACTGACCTCAGGGATAAGCTGGAAGCCAATACTAAATATTTCCGCAAAGGAATGACCGAAGCTGGCTTCGACATCATTCCTGGTGATCATCCCATTGTGCCGATCATGCTCTACGAAGCACCTCTGGCCCAGCAGTTTGCCAGCAAGCTGCTGGAGGAAGGCATCTACGTCATTGGCTTTTTCTACCCCGTTGTCCCCAAGAGCAAAGCCCGTATTAGGGTACAGCTTTCCGCCGCACACGAGACGGAACACCTGGATAAGGCGATTGGGGCTTTTGTTAAGGTGGGAAGGGAACTGGGGGTAGTCTCGTAGTATCCGAACAGAAGCTTTGGGCAACCATTAAAAAGACCCCGGAGGGATCAAACCATATTTGCCCCGGGTAAGGCGGCACGCCGAAACCCGGGGCTTAAGTATGGGCTTGAAATATGGCGGCGCGCAGCGTCGCAATGGCTAAGTAATGACCATGTACCCCGGGTAAAAGCTCGCTTTGCGACCTTTCACCCGGGGCATGTATAATTA
The DNA here is from genome assembly GCA_045110355.1 of Lewinella sp. Taxonomy (GTDB): domain Bacteria; phylum Bacteroidota; class Bacteroidia; order Chitinophagales; family Saprospiraceae; genus Neolewinella. The sequence continues at coordinate 12,790 of JBGCFZ010000133.1, forward strand.
GACCACTCTGTGGTCACCTTTTTTTCAACCACTGATAAAGACTTACACTAAAAGCGCCACCCGCTTCCCACTCCGCACCGCCCCATCCATATATCCGGGATATAGGACTGCAGTTTCTGATCCGGCCAGTAATAGCCGGCCATCCAAGTAGGTTTCCCGGAAAATCGGATGTCCATTGTACTGGTGGGGCAGAACGTGTTGGTCATAGGGCACAAAAGTGAAGGCTTCTTCCCGCCAAACGCCTTCTTCGTAGGCGAGATAGTCGTCAACAACAGCGCCGTAATACTTCCGAAGTTGGGTCAATACCATGTTCCGCCGTTCTTCGCGGGAGAGGGAGTGGTAAGTGCTGTTTAGGAATCCTTTGAGGGCATATTTGCTTTCTTCGATGTTGGTATGGTCGTACATTTCGGAAACGGGGCCGACATTGCTGAAGATTGTACCACCAGGCCCGCCGTCTTCCCGCCAGAAAGGCTTAGCGTAACGGAGGCCTACTTTGATGGATTCGCCCATCCAGGTGTGGGTTTGGCTGGCGATATTAAGCAACTGAGCGGGTAAGGCCGGGCTGACCTCGATCTTTGACGTGAAGAGGTGAGGGGGTAGGGTAGAGATGACCTTTCCGGCACGATAGGTGCCTTTGCTTGTCGTTACCTCCACGTAGTCTGGCGTTCCTTTCAGCGCCAGTACGGGTTCATCGAGGCGGACGGAAACGGACAATATTTTGCTCCGAAGTTCCCGAATGAACATCTCGCTACCGCCGGCGATCCGGTAGCTGGGCTCATCGTTGTGCGGCAGTTGGACCACCTGAGGAGGGCTGGTCGAAATGGCCTCGTAGATGGCGCGCCCGCCGGTCACCTGTTCGAAAACACCAATGCCCAACTCAGACAGCAGGCTGATCAGTTCCTGGTGCTTTTTGCCGAGCCAGGTTGCGCCCAATTCCAACGGAGCACCATTGTCTCGGCGAGAGGTGAGAATGCGGCCACCAATGCGGTCACGCGCCTCCAGGAGCAGAAATGGTTTGCCGGCTTTATGGAGTTCGTAGGCGGCAGTCAGACCGGCCAGACCGGCACCGATGATGAGCGTTTCAGTTGTAGTCATAGGAGGGGAACACCACAGGTTTAGTAAAGGGTTTCGCTGGGGGGGGTAGTGCACGACACTTTGCCCTAAAGCCTTTATTGCGCCTGCGGCCGCGCCATTGAAAAAGCATGTAGATACATCTATTGCATATAAGTATGTTTATATGCAGTATCAATCCTCTTAGGCCAAAACGCCCCCCGTTTCTCGGTCTCCATTTCAGCCTGTAACCGCTCAATGAGCGCTTTAAGCTCAGCGGTCTTCTCCGGAAATTTATCGGCCACGTTGTATGATTCTCCCGGATCTCCCTCCAGATCATAAAGTTCCAAACCGGTTTCTTTATAAGCGTATTTCCCCCCAACGGCATCGTCTCCCACCACGTCGACGTAGCGGAAACTATGGGGGGCATGGAGTTTCCATTTGCCCACCCGAACGGCGTCCAGATTACCAGATCGATAGTAGCACATGGGCGCAGCAGGCGGGGGCGCGGCCGCAGGTGCGGGGGAAGTTAAATGAGCCGTGAGGTTCCGGCCGTCGATCTTTTTTTCGGGCAGCTCAGCACCAGTGATGCTGGCCAGGGTGGGAAGTATGTCGGTAAGCGATGCCGGGTGATGACTGACCCCGCCCGCCGGTATATTACCCGGCCACCGGGCAATCATCGGTACCCGCATACCGCCTTCGTAAGTCGTCCCTTTGCCTTCGCGGAAAGGGCCAGCGCTGCCGCCATGGTTGCCATATATTAGCCAGGGGCCGTTGTCCGAAGTGAAAATCACCAAGGTGTTATCGTCCATTCCCTGGGTCTTTAGCTCCGCCAGAATGGTCCCGACCGATGCGTCGATCTCTGTGATCACGTCAGCATATAGCCCTTGTCCGCTCTTATCCAGAAAGTCATCGGAAGCAAAAATCGGAACGTGGGGCATGCTGTGGGCCAGGTAGAGGAAAAAGGGAGCGTCGCGCTCCTGACGAATGAACTCCAAAGCCTCTGCCGTATACCGTTTTACCAGTTGTGTTTGGTCCGGGTTGATCTCCAGCGTATCCGTATCGCGCATCAGGCTGAGGTTTCCGTAGCCTTTGTGGGGCAACATGTCGTTGCTGTACGGTAGGCCAAAGAACTGGTCAAAACCATGCTTTTGGGGCATGGTTTCGGGGAAGTGGCCAAGGTGCCACTTCCCTACCATCGCCGTGGCGTAACCCGCCGATTTGAGCACCTCCGGCAGGGTCGTCTCCTGCGGGTGGAGGCCGTACTGTTTGTTGGCTGTCCAAGCTACACCCGGAGGGCCCACCACATCAGGGATACCGACTCGGGGCGGGTAGCACCCCGTCATCAGTGCCGCCCGACTTGGGGAGCAGGAGGGGAAGGCGTAGAAGCTGGTCAGCTTTATACCTTCGGCCGCCATCTGGTCGAGGTGCGGCGAATGCACCCGGGGGGAGCCATAGCCGGATAGATCTCCGTAGCCCTGATCATCCGTCAGGATGAAAATGATGTTGGGCGTGGTTGGTTGACTCGTTATTGCTTCTCCCGTACTTTCGACGTCGATACAAGTACAAAATAAACAGGCCGAACAGGCACACAGAAGGAAGTAGCGAAGCATAACGTAAAGAATTGGTAGAGGGTAAACTTAAGGAAACTCTTCCCAATCAGCCACAGGCGCTCAGCTCAATAGTCTAAAAGAACAACCCCGAAGCAGCAACAGCTGCTTCGGGGTTCCGAAATCTTTAATAGATATAGATTTTAAGCGGCGTTACGCTTACCAAGAAGTTGCTTCATCTTAACCCGGGCACTGAAAATCCGGCTCTTCACCGTTCCAATCGGAATTTGAAGTTGAGCGGCAATCTCCTGATATTCATATCCTTTGTAGAACATTAGGAAGGGAATAGAGTACAATTCACCGATGCTCTTCAGCATACGCTGCATTTCCTGCATCCGGAGGTTTTGCTCGCCGGAATTCGCGACTACATTTTTTACTTCAATGTTCTTCGTCACTTCGTCGGCAGTGTGGTTGAGGTGACGGCGGGTTTTGGCCTTACGGTAGTGATTGATGAAGGTGTTTCGCATAATGGTAGAAATCCAACTCTTAAAGTTAGTTCCTTCTGCAAAATTATTACGGTACTTGTAGGCTTTTATGGCAGTTTCCTGCATTAAATCTTCCGCATCCTGGCGGCTACGGGTAAGGCGAAGCGCAAAAGCGAATAGAAGATTGTTAAGTTCTTTGGTCTTAGTGATGAATTCTTGGTTAGTCATTTGTAATCTATTGTCTGAATTAAAGAAAAAGCGTGTGCCATCTTTCAATCAAACACCATGCCAGAAATGTAAACTATTGATAGTCAATAGACTGTGAATTTTCGAATTAATCTAAATTGTTTTTATTTAATCAAAAAATCAAATTCGAACAGCTGTACGGTTAAACAATAATGTGCCTACATTAATTCTTCCAGTGCTTTTCCTAATTCAGGAAACTGAAAACTGAATCCTTCCCCCATCAACCTTTCCGGAATGACGTATCGACCATAGAGAGCCAGTTCAGGATCCGTGTGGAAAACGTATTTTGCGCCAAATCGTACAAGTGCCGCAGGCGCCGGAAGTCCGATGGGTATTCCTGCTGCTTTACGCAGCGCCTTCATAAAATCTTTATTGTTGACGGGGTGGGGCGCGGAGGCGATATAGGCACCAGACATGGAGGCATCTTCAATACCCCGTTGTAAGATAGCGTTCATGTCATATTCATGAATCCAGCTCATGCCTTGTTTGCCATTACCAACAGTTCCGCCCATCCCCAATTTAGTAATGCGCAATAAGGAACTTAGCGCACCTCCGTTTTTACCTAAGACGAAGCTGGTCCGGATAACCACTCCTCGTAGGTGGTCTGGCAGCGCATCATGGAAGGTTTTCTCCCATTGCTGGCCGACAAAAGGCGCCAGCCCGTAGCCGAAGGGAGCGTTTTCATTACAGGTGACATCGGGTGAATCCCCATAGATGTGCGCAGTGCTCATCTGTACCCAAACCGGCGGTGGGACTTTGATTTGCCGAAGTGCCTCACCAAGCACGGCGGTAGACTCTACCCGTGAGCGTAGAATCTGGTCAATGTTGTCTGGCGTCTTGATGCAGTCAACGGAACGGCCAGCGAGGTTGACCAGCCCGGCTGCACCTTCAAGGGCTTGCGCCCAAGGGCCAACTGTGCGACCATCCCATTGGGCAAAGTCATGTCCGTTGAGGTTTGTGGGGCGATGCCTTCCGATCAGGGTACAACTGTAACCTGATGCGGATAACTGATTCGCCAGTGACTGACCGATAAAACCGGTGCCTCCGGCGATGACGACTGATTTGGGCATAGGGCTTTCCGGTAAAACGAGCGGCCAGTGGAATGGTTTTATGATTCCTCTGGGTGGCTTGTCAGAAGCCCACTTTATGTCGATTATTCTCTCCTTCCATTACACTGTGCTAGGCCACAAAATTCCCCAGATCATCCTCCCAGGAATACTCCTTATACTTAATTGAATAAGCAGAGATGTCCTTGCCTAATTGTTGTTGATAGATTTTCCGAATGCCTTTTTTACCTCCAAAGTCTCCCGCAAACCATTGAAATAAGGCTGTGGTATGCACCACCTTTTTGTCATCATTGTACTTGGTTTCCCCTTCCAGGAAAGCCTGGGTAGCCAGGTCGAGCTGGCTGTTGATGTTCTTAACCTTGTAAAAGGCAATGGGCGGACAGCTTTTTGCGCCGCAGTTCAGGGCGAAGTGAATGCGGTAGTCCAGTTCTTCAACCGCCAGGCCCTTAATTAGCCTGGAGGTAAAAGGGTTGGCCAGGTAGCCTAAGGAATACTTATAACGGAACTTCCTCAAGATACCATGCTCGACGTCGTCGAGGCTGAACGGCTCTCCGGCAATGGTGAAGGCACGCTTCCGGTAAATGTCCGGCTTGTCCATGTTTTTCTTGATACGGAGAATCTGGTAGTAGGCGTTGTAGACGTTGAGCCAAAAGGCCTTCTTTCGGTCGTCGTCCATCAGCTCCGTTTTCAGCACGGGGAGTGGTATGTTCGCCATCTCTTTCTGAAGGGCGGCGGTGTCTTGCTGCTTCTTGACTGTGAGGAGCAATTGTTCTGAGAGGTGGTTGGTGGGCTGTGGTTCCATGGTATCAATAACCTGTTTGTGGTGACTGTTGTTGAGCCTTGGCTTTCTCGATTGATCGTGGGTAAGACATAATAACGGAAACGAGGTGTTGCGCTAGATCCTACTGATCAGCGCTCACTCCTTGCTATATGAGATGAACCTCCGGGCTACGATGTACACACAAGTTTACGCAACGCGTAGCCATAGACTTTAGTCCATATTGTTGATGGGTTTTTATGGACTAAAGTCCATATTGTTGATGGGTTCTCATGGACTAAAGTCCATATTATTGATGGGTTTTCATGGACTAAAGTCCATATTGTTGAAGGGTTCTCATGGACTAAAGTCCATGAATACGCGAAAAGACCAGGGCCCCTGCTCCTTCATCAATTCCTTGCACCTGCGACCGCGCCCTAAAACATTGCTACCGTACCTCAAACTTATCGCGGTCCTCCAGAAACGGTAGACGCCGCCGAACTTCAAGCAGGTGTTCCATTGAAAGCGTCTCGGTATATACGGCTTCCTCCCCTTCCACGTGGTAGAGCGTCTTACGCCACCCCGGGTCAATCACGCAGCTGTCCCCGTTGTATTCATGTCCATTAACATCGGTGCCGACCCGATTGACGCCAGCTACGTAACACTGGTTCTCAATCGCCCGGGCTTTGAGTAAGGTGTTCCAGTCATACGCTCGTTTGTTGGGCCAGTTGGCGGTATAGATCAACAGGTCATAAGCGTCGTCGTTTCTGGCCCAGACGGGGAAACGTAAATCGTAACAGATCATTGGGCATATTCGCCAGCCCTTGTACTCTACCACTAGTCGCTTATCTCCCGCTACGTAGTGTTCGTGCTCTCCGGCCATGGCAAACAAGTGGCGTTTGTCGTACGTCTCGTGCGTGCCGTCGGGCATCATCCAAATAAGCCGGTTGAAATATTTACCGCCATCTTCAATCACCAGACTACCCATGATGACGGCATTCCGTTTTGCCGCCTGCGCGGCCATCCATTGCCTGCCCGGACCATCCATACGCTCCGCATTGTCGTATGGACTCATCGTGAAACCGGTGGTGAACATCTCCGGTAAAATGATAAGGTCGGTGGGCCCGTCAATCTGTTCCATCAGCTTGGCATAATGCTGTAGGTTTGCCGTAGGGTTCTGCCAGGAGATGGTGGATTGGATCAGGGTTACATTGAGGTCAGTCATGCGGTAAAGTTAGTCCTTCGTTTTACACATCCGATGAACTTTTTAGCTTCGGCTATCGCCTCATAAAAAGATACATCGGATGAAAAAGCCGTTTGTTTTCTCATCCGATGCGTAAACCTGACAACCGCTCCCCCGCCCCCAACAATAACTCGTCCGTTTTAGCAAAGCAAAAGCGGACAATCTTTTCATCCGTCCCGTCCGAATAGAACGAGGAAATGGGGATGACGGCAACGCCTTTTTCTGTGGTGAGCCAGCGGGCAAATTCCTGGTCGCCCACATCCGATATTTTTTGGTAGGAGGCCAGGGTGAAGTAAGTCCCGGCACAGTCAAGCAATTCAAAGGACGTATCGGCCATGGCCGCTAAAAACAAGTCGCGTTTTTGCTGGAAGAAATTGGGGAGAGAAAGATAATGCTCTGGTGTGGCGAGATAGTCAGCAAGGGCATGTTGCAACGGCCGGTTGATGCTGAAGGTGTTGAACTGGTGGACCTTCCGGATCTCCGCCGTAATCTCCGGCGGCGCAATCGCGTAACCAATCCGCCAGCCCGTAGCGTGAAAGGTTTTGCCAAAGGACATGGTGATGATGGAACGGCGGTAAAGCTCCGGGTAGCGTAGCACGCTCTCGTGCTGCCGCCCATCGTAAATGAGGTGTTGGTACACTTCGTCAGACAGCACCAGGATGTTGGTCTCTGCCACAATTTCGCTCAACGCTTTTATGTCTTCCTGACCGAGTACCGTTCCCGTCGGATTATGCGGCGTATTGATCATGATCATCCGGGTCTTC
>JBGCFZ010000134.1:0-18534 GCA_045110355.1 Lewinella sp.
GAAAGATGCATTTCCGTCCGGGCATACAAACCTGGCGTAATGTGGCATTGCCTCAACGATGAGTTCTAACCCCAGTTTCTGATAAAATGGAATAGAAACGTTTAGGTCTACTGAAGGGACGGTTACTTGATTTAGGGTCATGCTTAGTTAGTCTGTAGTTTAATCGTCGGTAGTTCATAGTTCATGCTACGATCAACGCGCCGCTTAAGGGCTATTGAACTAGTGGTCTGTCAAGCCTAGCGACTATAATAGATTAGTATGCGCGCCCCGTTTCCGGATGTATTCCAGTTTCGCCTCAAAGGTCATCGCCATTTGAGCTGCCCGCCATTTTACCTCCTCGACCTTTTCTCCGGCAAAGCTTTCTGCCAGTGTTTCTTCAAGCAGGGCCAACCAACGTTCAAAATGCCGGTGCTCCAATGGTAGCGTTGCGTGCTTCGAGAAGGGGTTCCCCCGGTAATCAGCCTGAGCGAAGAGGATCGTATTCCAGAAATCATACATTCGCTCCAGGTGAATGGGCCATTGATCCGGCTGAATGACCGCAGCGAAAACCGGACCTATTGTAGGGTCTACTCTGACCTTGCCGTAAAAGCCATCTACGAAAACCTTGATGTCTGCCTTATTTTTGATGTCCTGCATAATCCAGTGAGGAGGTTTTGCCGATCCTGTGTAGGCAGACAACACCTTACTTCTACATGGGTTCCAGATAAACGTAATAAGCACAGGTGCATCTCAGCACAAGTGCTGAGATGCCCTACGACTATTCAATCGCCCGCAGCGTAAACGAATACCGATAATCCGCCGCAGGTACCCGGTACTTCACTTCCGGCGCCGCCTTCATGCTCCAGCTGTTGAAGCCCCCTACGCCCATTTGTCGATGATCCAGGTTCAGGGTGATGTAGCCGGGGTCTTTGAGTTCACAGACTAGCTCCGCAGCTTCCAGATTTTCCGTTGTATAGGGGTAGGCACTGAATTGGAAGTCGGAGCCGGTCACCTTTACCCCTCTACCCCGGGCATCCGTAAAAGTGGCCCAGTTGGTTCCCGTTCGGTTGGCGTTTGCCTGGGGGTACACGTAGCTCGTCATCAGTTCAGAGAGTGGCATTTCGTACCGACCGACGGTGGCGGCCCGGTTACGATCAATGTAGTTTTCCTGCGGCCCTTTCCCAAAAAATTTCACCGTGGTGTACGCTTTAGGAATACCTAGTTGCAGACCAATACGGGGCATCGCCGGCAACCCGCTGGCAGCCTCAAAAGCAACTTCAATCACCAGCCTCCCGTCTGTATGGAGGGTATAAGTGCTTTGTTGTTTGGCTCCGCCTCCAGCCAGGGTTTGGTGGGAAACAATCTGATGGAGGCCACTTAGTTTCCAATGGTCCTGCATCTCCAGGAAGGAGCCGTCGGAATACCGATAGACCTTCAAAATCAGGGTGTTTTCGCCGGCAACCAGGTCATCCGTTACATCAAACTCGGCGGGCAGGCAGCTGTCCTGGCTGTAGCCCACCATTTTACCGTTCAGGTAGACGTAGAAGGCCGAAGTCACTCCACCAAAGTGCAGAATTTTACGCATGTTCCCCCATGGCGCGGGCACGGTGAAGGTGCGTTGATAGATACCAACGGGGTTGTCCTCTGGCGGTATAGTTGGGTAATCGTAATTGCCAAAAGCGTGCTTGGAATTGGTATAAATCGGAATACCAAAGCCCTGCATTTCCCAGTTCGTTGGCACTTCAATTGGCTTCCAGTCTTTGAATTTTGGACTAAGGAAATCTTCTGGCACGTCGGCCGGTTTAGCGCTAAAATTGAAATTCCAGGTACCGTTGAGAGAAACGACTCTGTCTGAATCTTCCCGTTTGGTGCTCCTGGCATCCTGCTCGTTGGCGTAGGAATAGGCGGTGGCCCGTCCGGGGAGTTTATTGATGTCCGTTACCCGGGGGGTCTGCCAGTCGGGCTGCCCTTGCAAAGGCGAAAGGGGGAAAAGGAAAAAGGAGGAAAGGAAAAGAGGAACCAGCAGAAGTTTGGTGAGGTTACTCCCTTTTCCCTCTTTTCTTTCTTCCCTTTTGGGGGCGGGGCCGCAGGTGCAATAAACGGTTTTTAAAAGCTGGGTTGGTATGCGCATGATGACGGGTTGGCTGATGCCCAAAAGTAGGCTGCGCAGTCAGGCCAGAGTAGCAGGCTTTGGTTAATGGGTAGGGCAAATGGTTTTCAGGGAGCAGGGTTTAGTTTTCAGGATTCAGTTTTTAGGGTTCAGTTTTCAGGATTCAGTTTTCAGGATTCAGTTTTCAGGGTTTAGGGTTTAGGGTCGGTTCGGTTCGGGGTTCGGTGAACACTCTCCCCACTCCCTGCATACTGACCTCTGAACACTGACCACTGCCCCCTGAATCCTGACCACTGAATCCTGACCACTAAACCCTAAATCCTGACCGCTGAATCCTACTTCTGAGACCGCGCCCGCTTCTCCTGCCTAACGTATTCGCTGGGCACAATACCAAACTGACGCTTGAAACATTTAGAGAAGTAGCTGGCCGTATTAAAGCCGGTCATGTACATCACTTCCTTAACGGAATAGTTGCTGTTTTCCAGTAATTGAACGGCTCGTTTTAGCCGGACTGTCCGAACAAATTCACTGGAGGACTGTCCGGTCAGCGCCTTGAGTTTCAGGTACAGTTTGCTTCGGGAAACGCCCATTTCCTTTACCAGTTGATCTACGCTGAACTCCGTATTGGACATGTTTTCTTCTACGATGTCCATCGCTTGCCGGAGGAATATTTCATCCGAGTCTGTTACCGTGACTTCCGCTGGCTCGGTGATCACCTCCCTTCGGAAGCGGTTCCTCAGGATGTCCCGATGTTGTACGATGTTGATAATTTGAAGCTGAAGGGCTTCATAATTAAATGGCTTGGTGACGTACCCATCTGCTCCGTATTTCAATCCTTCCATCCGGCTTTCTTCGGTATCCTTAGCCGTCAGCATAATTACGGGGATATGGCTGGTTAGTGGATCACTTTTTAGTGATTCGAGCACTTCCATACCATCTTTTCCCGGCATCATAACGTCAGAAATAATGATATCGGGAGAAGAGGTCCGGGCCAGTTCCAGGCCTGCTTCGCCGCCGTCGGCGGCAATGACCCTGAAGTCGTTAGAGAAACTTTGTCGGATGTAGTTCCGCAAATCCGGGTTATCATCTATGTATAACAAGATGGGCGTATTTTCCGCATCCTCCTTTTCTACGAGTCGGTTGGTCGTCAGTTGCAGCTCGTTGAGTTCTTTGTCCGAGATATTTTCGTCTGGCATGAAGTAGTCTACCGGATCTGCCTGAGGAACGTAGTTACTTAGGTCACGTTGCTCTATTTCAGATCGCTGATATACGGACTTATCCAAAGCAAACCGCAGAAAGAAAGTGGTTCCTTTTCCGGGTGTACTTTCAACGTCAATGAGGCCATGATGAAGATCCACCAGGCTTTTGGTATAAGCCAATCCGATACCGGCACCTTCCCGGTTAGCAGTCTCCGACTGGGTACTTTTATAAAAGCGATCAAAAATCCTCTTCAGCTTTTTTGGAGAGATGCCCGCCCCGGTATCTTCCACCTTTATCAGCAATGCTCCGTAGCCAGGCAGGTGCTTATTAAACCTACGGTCTTCGCCCGTCGTTTTACCGACGGTGACCTTGATGGCCCCTCCTTCCTGCGTAAACTTAAAGGCGTTGGAAAGAAGGTTAAAGAGAATTTTTTCAAGTGCCTCGGGCGCAAACCAAGTGGTTATTGGTCGTTCTTCTGCTTGCACTTCAAAATCAATCCTTTTTTTAGTGGCTAAGAATTCAAAGGGAGCCACGGTTTCCTCAATGTAGCTTACAACATCGTTTTTACTTACCTGTAAGCTCAGTTGCCCCTGGTCGAGGCGCCTGAAGTCTAGCAGCTCATTCACCAGCCGGAGGAGGTACTTAGAGTTTTTATACATCAGGTGATAATATTGATTCCGCTCGCCGGGAGCTATGCTTGATTGGTTCCTGATCAGGTTTTCCAACGGTCCGGCAATCAGGGTAAGCGGGGTCCTGAATTCATGGGAGATATTGGTAAAGAATTGAAGTTTAAGCTGATTGAGTTCTTCCGTTTTTTGCTGATCTACCTTCTTTAATTCTATCCGGTTTTTCTCTTTAATGTCGATGATCGAATAACGACGAATCAGGTAGAGGAACCCGAGGAAGAGTAGTCCGTACAAAATATAAGCACCGGTCGTCTTCCAGAAAGGGGGATTAATAACGACACCGAGTTCCGAAACTTCCTCATTCCAAACCTGGTCACTATTGCTGACCTTCAGCATAAAAGTGTAAGAACGATGTGGGAGATTGGTGTAGGTGGCACTACGCTGGTCGGCCGAGGTATAGATCCAATCATCATCCCAACCGTCAAGTTTATAGGCGAAACTGTTTTTTTCCGGTGTAGCAAAGTGTAAGGCTGCCAGGTCAAAAGAAATGCTGTTTTGATGATAGTCCAGCTCTATTTTGTCAAGTTTTCCGAATTGCTGGGGCAACACAATACGGCCGTCACGGCTTTCCCCCACCTCAATGGGCTTGTTAAGGATACTCATCCCGGTAATCACCGGCTTGGCAAGTACCGGATTAGGCTTAATTGCCTGGGGGCTGAAAACCGACAGGCCGTTCACGCCGCCAAAAATCATGGTGCCGTCTTCCTGCTGAAAAGATGCCAGCTCGCCGAATTCATCGCTCTGCAGGCCATCGTTCACGTCGAAATTTTCGAAGGTTTCCTCATCGGGGTTAAATCGGGTCAGCCCATTATTAGAACTGATCCATAAGTGTCCGCTTTCATCCTCCAGGATGGCTTTAATGACGCCGTTGGTCAGCCCCTCCTTCTCACCGTATGATTTAAAACCGGCCCTCTCCCCTTCCGTAGGGGGACGAAAAAGATTCAGCCCACCGCCGAAAGTTCCTATCCATATTTTACCGTCTTTCGCCGCATAGATGGGCAAAATGTAATCGTTGGTGAGGGACGTGCTATCTCCGGGGATGTTTTTGAAGATTGTTAACGGAGGAGCGTCCTTCAAGGCATCTTCTGCCCTTAGTAATACCAGCCCTTCACCTGTTCCAATCCAGAGGTTTCCATTATTGTCCTCTTCAATACTCCTGATAATCTGATTAGGTAGTACGCCTCCTTTGGCTCCAGTAAGGCCAACCCCTGATTTTCGATAACCATCAGGTTCATCCTTGTCTGGTACCCACCGAAAGAGGCCGTTCGAATACGTCCCGATCCAGAAGGCTCCTCTTCGGTCTTCCAGCAGGCTGAAAACAGACCCTCCCACCTCCCGGATCGGTGAAATTGGAGCGTTGGGAACTTTCATGTTTTTCCTGAACAGGCCTGGCCCACTTGCCGAACCAAAATACATCGCGTGTTCAATCTCATTATTTACTTCGATAATGGCATACACCCGATTTGGAACAGCGTAATGACGAAAAACTGATTCCTGGTGAGGTACCAATTTGGTCGTACTCCTGTTTAGTCCTCCTCCGTCGGAGCCTACCCAAACATGCTGCTCTGAATCTTGGTAAACCGCACGAATGGTATTTCCTGATAAACTGAAGGTTCCCGAAGAATTCTTGTGGTGGTAAAATTTCTTTCGTAGTGGATCGAACTTACTTACGCCTCCTCCACTGGTACCCACCCAAACTACTCTTGATTTATCGATAAATAAGGCGGTCACATCGTCGCCGCTCAGGCTTTTGGGGTCTTGCGGATCATACCGGTAATGACTCAACTTCAGGGGGAACTCACCATTTCGACCGATAGCAAACTTATACAGTCCGGAAGCCGCTCCAACCCAGAGTTGATCCGTATGCTTGTCATAGGCCATGGTCGAAACGCTGGTAAAATTACTAACCTTGACAAATTCCTCGCTGTTCGGCGAAGTCTGTTGAAAAAGCCCTGCTCCGCCAGCTACCAGTAGTTCACCGCTAGCCGTTTGCAGTATAGATTCAATGCGCAGATGCGTAAAGCTGGAAGTCCTAATTCGTTTAAAAACCGGTTTTTCCCCATCCAACGCACGATAAAGGGATTTTCGGGTAGCGGCCCAAATATTGCCCGAATCGTCTTCAAAAATCGTTTGAATAAACTGCTTTTCGGTTTCACCTTCAAGTTCGACGTGTTCAAACTTTGGTTTCTCCGCTTCCTTAAAGTCCGACAAGTTCAATACACTTAGCCCTTTATTAGTAGCGACCCACAAACGGTTGCGCCGGTCAGCCACCAATTCGTTAACTGTATTTGTCCGCAATGAGTTGGGGTCATCAGGGTCGTGCTTAATTACTTGAAAAGTATTGGTAGAGCGGTTGAAAAAATTCAACCCCTTTCCAGTTGTTCCTACCCATAAGTTACCTTCCTGATCGTCTGTAATAGCGAAAATACGGATGCCACTGATGGAGCCCGGATCCTGAGGATCCGGCTTAAATTCTTTGACTTCATACCCGTCGTAGCGGTTTAGGCCACCAAAGGTACCCAGCCAGATATAGCCATCATCGTCCTGAAAAATACTGGTAACATAATTAGCCGACAACCCCTGCTGGGAACCAATGCGCTCGATGTACAAATTATCTTCCTGTGCCGCCAAAAAACCGGAAGCCCCCACCGCTATCAACAATAGCAACAGAAAAAAACAGCTTCCAGCATATTCTCGGTATCTTTCCTTCATCAGTTCTTTTCTCTGAGCGCTTTAGTCAAATAGCTTATTCCCCCAATATCGTTTCCACCAATAACCAAAGAAACGTGAACTTATGGGCTATAAAAAGACCATTTTTAATCGTTTGTGGTAGGTAATTAACCCTGAGGTCAGCAGAGCGCCCTCAGTTGTCAACGATTTGTAAATACCAAAATTCGCCTGTGTACTTCTTGATTTACCTGCATCTAACCTGCAAAACATCCAATACTATGATCATTCGCTCGCTACTTTATACCTGTGTCGCCGTTTTCCTATTCGCCTGTGGGAACGGAGAAAGTATGGCCAAATACGAATCTCCTGCCCCATCTTCCATGAGTATTGAAGCAACCGCTGGAGATGAGATGGACGATTACTCCAGCATGGAGGAAATCGAAATGGAGACACCTCGGACCGCTGAGCCGCCTCCGCCCCCCGGACCTAATGGCCAACAGCAAAAGGCACAGGTCCGCCAACAAAAGATCATCTACACCGCCTCGGCCCGGGCTCAGGTAGAAAATCTGGATACTGCGCTTACTCGCATGACCCAAATGATTGCCCAAAGTGGTGGCTTCATCTCCAGCCAACACCGTAGTAATTCCACCTACGAGCACGCCGCCCAACTAACGATCCGGCTACCAGCAGGTAAGCTGGATGGCGCCCTGGCCTTTTTACCTCAAATTTCCGAACAGATAGATTACCAAAATCTTGACAGCCGGGACGTAACCGCTCAATGGCTGGACCTCGAAACCAGGCTTCAGACTAAGCGTGACGTTCGGGACCGGTACATCGACATTTTGCGAAATCGTGCTCAAAAGGTAGAAGACATTCTTAACGCCGAAGACAAAATCCGGGTCATCACCGAAGAGATTGAATCTAAGGAAGGTCAGCTGCGTTACCTCCGTGACCAGGTCTCCCTTTCCACCCTCACCCTGGAACTATATGAAACCGTAGAATACCGGGATACCGGTGAGACCTATACCCGTAGTTTCGGCAGTAAACTTTTGGCCAGCCTTGTCTTTGGCTGGGAGTTGGTTCAGGATCTCCTATTAGGGGCGTTAGCCATTTGGCCACTGTTTATTCTTGGATTTCTGGGAGTTTGGCTGTTCCGTAGGTGGAGAAGAAAGCGTGCTAGTAAGTAGCGCTAATACTGGTAATGAACTGTGTGGATTTAGTAGAACAGCACTAATTCTAGCCCCCCCTTTGCTTAAAAATCAATAAATCTCTTTAGCTTGGCCTTCAAGCCAATCGACCATAATTGGTTTATTTCATAATTTTTAAGCAAAAAGTAATGTACAGTTCCATTACCGCCGGTGTTGCCGGTACAGGATTTATCGGCCCCGTTCACGTTGAAGGGCTTCGCCGATTGGGTGTCCGGGTCAAAGGGCTTTCGAGCGCAACCCTTGAATTAGCGACCGAGGCATGTAACCAGCTTAACCTGGAACATCCATACGCTGATTTTCAGGCAATGCTGGATGATGACGAACTAGACGTCATTCACCTCGCCGTCCCTAATGTGTTACACTACCCTATGGTGAAGCAAGTGCTCGCCGCAGGTAAACATGTCATGTGTGAAAAGCCCCTGGCCATGACTTCGGAACAAGGCGAAGAGCTGGTCAAACTTGCCGCAGAGAGTAACCTGAAAGCCGGCGTCAACTACAACCTTCGGTTTTACCCCATGAACATGGAAGTAAAGGAAAGGCTCGAAAAAGGAAAGGCTCGAATTTTTTCCGTCGTCGGAGGCTACCAACAAGATTGGCTACTCTATGATACGGACTACAACTGGCGCGTGCTCGCCGATCAGGGAGGTGCACTCCGTGCGGTATCCGACATCGGCACTCACTGGCTCGACCTCGTTCATTTCACCACGGGCTTAGAAGTAGAAGCCGTTCTCGCTGATCTTACCACCGTCCATACCACCCGTCGTCGGCCCAAAGGCGAAGTAAGTTCCTTTAACAATGAAAAACTCCGGGAGGAAGATCTCGAATCTATTCCCATTACGACGGATGATTGTGCCAATATCCTACTAAAATTCAAGGGTGGTGCCAGGGGGCAACTCTTCGTTACGCAAGTAAGTGCCGGACACAAAAACCGGCTGACTTACGATATTGCCACCGAAGACGCCGCTTACGAGTTCAACAGCGAGCGCCCCAACGAACTCCTTATTGGCCGCCGGGACGCACCTTCTGAATTCCTCCAAAAAGACCCGGCTTTGCTGACCGGCCTTGCCGGTCCTTACGTCAACTACCCGGGGGGCCACAACGAAGGTTTCCCCGATACCTTCAAGCAGTGTTTCCGGTCTTTCTACAATGCCATCCTGGCCGGAGATGCCGCCACAGATGAAAACACCCACTACGCCAGTTTCGAAGACGGCCTTCGGGAATTGGTTATTTGCGACGCTATCATTAAGAGCCATGCTGAGCAGGGGTGGGTCTATTTATAGTTCATTGTTTAGTAGTTCATATACCTAAGTCAAAGTGGTTTGGGTATAGTTCAATAGATCGCGTCAAGACACAACGTGCTATTGAACTATGAACAAACTATCTTACTGCTCCTTCAACCCTTCATTGCACCTGCGGCCGCGCATTATCAGGAAACAGAGAAACTGAACTACTCCCCGAGTTCTTTCAACCGATCTGTTGCCCACCTATTATCGGGGTTTAACGCCAGGCTTTTTTTATAATTCACCACCGCAGTTGAGGTGTCTCCTCTCTCTATTTGCAAATCAGCCATTATGGAGATTGGAAACCAGGACTCCGGAAAGGAATGTACAACAATCTCCAGAAGCGCAATGGCCTTCAGGTGTTCTCCGGCCTCGTAATACTGCTCAGAATGGTGGACTAATTGCCGCTCATCCAATGCTCCGGCAAAAGACTCCGCCAGAGCAAGCGCCGCCGATTTCCCTTCGGCCTCGTAAGCAGCCACTACCTCCTCTGAATGTTGAAAGCTCTGGGATTCCCCCGTTTTCCCTACAATGGCTTCTCGTAAATGAGACCGCATAGTCGCCCATCCATCACGTGGTCCTCGGTTCGACAATGAGATGGCCACCAGGTCATCCCGGTCAAAAATGTCTACTTCTCCGGATACGCCGGGGAAACCGCCATTATGTCCGTACACCTTCCACCCATTCAGGTCCCTAAGGCTAAAGCCGTAGCCATAACCATTTTCAAACCGATCATCGGTCATCTCTGCCAGGGTCTTGGCCGAGACCAGGCGATTAGACTTTAGCCCGTCAACAAATTTTGACAGGTCTCCAACGGTAGAAAAGCCGCCTCCGGCCGAGCTACCCTTGATCCCCAAGTAAGGGTTTTCTTGCCATACCCCCAGGGAATCGGGCAATCCGTAGGCTTTGGCCAGGCCCGGAACTATGGTGTCGGAATGTCCCCATCCCGTATCATTCATGGCTAAAGGCATGAATATTTTCTCGTGGATGTGATCGTAGTAGCTGCGTCCGGTAAGCTGCTCAATGATCAAGCCCAGCACAATATAACCTGCATTGCTATAAGCAAATTCTTCCCCCGGCTTGAAGTTTAGCGGGTCCCCAACGAAAAGGGAGAAGTAGTCATCCAGCGTTCTTACCGAAGCAGGTTCTCGTTGTTCAAACTTCTCATTGAAGAAATCTCCAAGACCAGAAGTATGCGTTAGCAGTTGTTCAATCGTCACACTGTCTCTGACGGCGAGGTCAGGATAATCGGGTAGGTGATGTCCAACAAAGTCCTGAAGATCAAGTTGGCCAGCCTCCCGTAACTGCATAATAGCGGTGGCCGTAAACATCTTATTCATGGAGGCCAGATTGAACTTTGTATTCAGGTCATTTACCTCCTTAGTATCCAGGTCGGCCAGGCCATAAGCCTCCTTCAGTAAGGTTTCGTCTCCACGCCTTAGTAGCACGACACCACTGAAGACGTCTTCTTTTCCTAATTGGTCAATCGTTTCATGAAGCGTGGTTAGTCGTTCCTCAAAATTTGGTTCCGCTTTTTGGCAACACGTAAAGGCCAAACAGAGCAAGAGGAGAAGGGCATAGTTATTCATAATCAATGGTTTTGACAGTTATCAATGATCTTGTGAAGCAGTCGGTGTAATTCCTTCAGTTCAGAAGGCTCCAGTCCGTCAAGTGCCTTTTTCCGGTTCATTTTGATGATGGGGGTAAGGCTTTCTACGGTAGCGACACCAAGTGTGGTAAGCTTAAGCAGGCTACGACGACGATCCTCCGGATGGGGCTCACGAACCAGGTAACCATGCTTAACCATCAGTTCAATCATCCGGGTAACCGCAGCGTAGTCTTTGAAAAGAATTTCCGCCATCTCCACCTGCGATATCTTGGGGGAGTCCGCGATCAGCGATAGCAGTAATCCCTGGTTAATGGTTAACTCCAGGTTTCCACGGTGGATGTTTTCCAGCGCAAACCGCCGGTAGGTCTTGATCGCCTTCTCAATACTGTAAAAGATGGTACTACGGAAAGAGGAGAGCTGCATAGGTTTCTATTTGATGGTGATATATTATCTATATCAAATAGATTCATCTCAAATACTTTTTGGTGTGTGAGTCAGTAATTTTTTCTAAAATCACACAGTTGTGCTTTTCCATCCACGGTTAGATAACCGGAATAGACGAGAAAAAGCCGCCATTAAATGGTGTTCCTTAACTCCCTAAAACCTTCTCCAACATCCGTACAGTAATGAGGTAGGTAGGCTTTACCCCATCAGCCCCAAGAGAACCGGAGGCAAGCGTATGCCCCGTTAGTAACGGATTATCACTTGCGTAATAGGCGTATCGCACCTTAAGGTTGGGGTTGACAGATTTCCGGATATGAGTCGCTGCCTGAATGGCTTTTTGGTAATGCGCTCCTTCCATTTCCAGTCCGGCAGCAGCCCAGCTGCTCGTCAGGAAATAGTCGAGGATTGGAATATTCTGCAGGCTGGTGCCTAATACCGTAACCATTGGCCCTTCGTAAACACCGAGGCCTTCTCCGGTAAATTGATCGGCGGTAAAATCGTTCTTGAAGGGGTAATTATCAGCAGTACCTTCAAATATGTGTGCAGCGGGTACCATGATGTCCCCTTTCTGTCCTTCCAGGATGCCTGCTTTCCCCATGATGTTGATACTTTCCACTGCCATATCGTACACCCTGCCCGTTTCGGGGTCGTGGTAGGGCCGCAGCAATTCGTCCATACTTTCGTACGCCTGTTCGCCAAAGGCATAATCCATCACCAGGATGACGGGTGCCTGGTCCGGGTTTTTCGCCGGTCGAAAATTGATTTCAGAAGCAACCATTTTCGGGTCGAATTTCGCCGTATCAAATAGCTGCACGCCGAGGTTGGTTCCACTGGTATCGGCTATTTCGATCAGGCCGTTTTTCCGGGCCAGTTTAAAAACCTCTGGCCGCAGGTGCTTGTGCTCAGGTTGGCTGAGGGCCCGTGCAAATTCGAATAAGCCTTTATGTTTTTTGAGTTTACCCCCTAAGGCACTCGGGCCAAATAGGCTATTAGCTACGCTGTGCAGGTTAGCGCTGATGATGTGCAAGGGCCGCTCAATCAGCTTTCGTTCGAGTAATACAGCCTTGATGTTCAGGGCCCACATCTCTCCGTAGTAATGATGACCGGTAGACTCGCGGAGGGTACTACTGAAGGTAATTTCCCGATCCTCGTCTTCTTCCGCCTCCATTTTGGCCAGTCGGCCCAGCCAATAAGTTACGTGAAAGAGAGAATTGATTTTGTCCGCATTGGCAAAACGCTTGCAGGCATCAACTACTTCATCATACGTTCTTCCCAGCAATGTGCTGAGGTAGGTATAGGCCGTTTCGAGTTTATAATCCGCTCCTTTTTCCTCTCCCAACACGATGCCTTCCAGTAATTCCCATTCGCGAATTGGCCGTTCTTTACTGTCCAGGCTGTTCCGATAGATTTTATTGGCTTCAGCGTATAAAAAAGTAAGATGGGTTAGGATGTCGTAGATGTCTGACCGGCCTCGGGTCATTTCGATGTACATCTCGTTATCATCAATCCGGTAAGCGCTACGGCGGCGGGCCGGGGCAATGATGGGTTCGAAAGTGCTGTTTTCGTAGCCTTCACGGCTAATCAGCTTCAGGAACCTGCATTCCTCAATGCCCTGCGGTAAGCGATTGAAAACGTAGTGTAAGCCGTTAAGTTCTACGCGTTCATCATCGGCAATTGAGCCATAAATCTCTGGCCGCAAAACCATCAGGTTATCCATCAGGGTTTTCCCGCTCATCCCTCCTGGCTTATAGCTTCCACGGATCAACAAATGTCGCATGGCAATGTAAAGACGTTGTACGGCGGTGCGGCTTTCCTGGGCGCGGGAGCGAGTGGGCATGGTCATATCAGTGGGATCGTTCGGATAAGGACAATTAAACAGGGTACTTTGTTGAAGTCGGCACAAATTACGTGGGCGCGGCCGCAGGTGCAAGGGGAGTTTTTTTGGGCAAGGCTTAGTAATCAGAACCCAGGTTTTATACCGGCAAGATCCCTACCGTATCCACAAAAATACACTTACGTAGAAGTACGGGTTGGCCGCGTCTCCCCCACCCTGCTTTCAACCATTCCGTTGCACCTGCGACCCCGCCTGATCAAGAAGCAGTAAGCAGTCACAACACCCCAACAAATAATTGCACAAAGCACCACGCCGGACTATTCTCTGCCTATTTTTTTGTACCTGCTTCCCGGGGCTTTTGTCTTAACTTAAGGTAGACAGATGAAATGCTACCTTTGCCTTCAGTGGGGTTTCCCCTACCCAAATTACCGGCTTTAAGACAATCGAAATTATTAAGATGCTCTCCATCATCATCCCGGCTTACAACGAGGAACGAACCATTCACCTCATTCTGGATAAGGTCCGGGACGTTCAACTTATTGGCGACCTTAAAAAGGAGATCATCATTGTAAATGATTGCTCTTCCGACGATACCGCCGGTGCCGTGCAGCGTTATGCCGTAGCCAACCCCGGCTTCAACATCCAATACTTTGCCCACGAAGTCAATAAAGGAAAAGGTGCCGCCCTTCATACCGGTATCGCCAAAGCTACCGGAAAGTACCTCATTATTCAGGATGCTGACCTGGAGTACGACCCCGAGGAATACAATGACCTGCTGAAACCAATGCTGTCTGGCTTTGCCGACGTTGTTTATGGCAGCCGGTTCCAGGGAAGTAAGCCCCACCGCATTCTGTTCTTCTGGCACACCATCGGCAACAAATTCCTTACTACGCTCTCTAACATGTTCACCAACCTGAACCTGACGGACATGGAAACCTGCTACAAGCTGTTCCGAACGGAGATCATCCAGGGGCTTAGCCTCAACGAGAAACGCTTCGGCTTCGAACCGGAAGTAACCGCTAAGATTAGCCGGATCAAGAACATCAGGATCTACGAAGTCGGCATCAGCTATTACGGTCGTACTTATGAGGAAGGCAAGAAGATTGGCTGGCGAGATGGCGTGCGGGCCATTTACTGTATTGTAAAATTTGGTCTCGGGGTTAAGTAGGGAATGGGAGAAGGGGGGAATGGGAGAAGGAGCTGTAGCACACGCCGTTCGCGACGCTGCGTTTGTTCAGCTTGACTAGGCGATTGGTCGTTTGGTAGATTGATAGAGCTGCCGCAAGAACCGTTCGCAGCGCTGCGCTTGCTCGCCTAGGCAGCACTAGAAAAAAGTACTCCACGAGTGGAGCGAGCAACCACGTGCGGAAGCTATTCCATCATTCGCTCATTTCACCATTCCCCAATTTCCCCATTTACAAACAAAGCCCAGCCCCGCAACTGCGGAACCGGGCTTTGTTTACGTCAATTTGTGCGGTAGTTTAATCTACCACAAACAAAGATTGGTCAATCTCCGTATTGACCTCCGCCTTGGTTACTTTCATTTCAAGTGGGAAAGGCATCATACCTGTCATTTTCATACTGTAGGGCATTTTAACGCCACCCACTTCACGGTAGTCTCCAAAATTAACTGTTACATTATTTGGGCCCTGCTTGGCAACGGTCTGAACCTGTAGCATTGATTCCTTATCAAAAAGGTGTTGGGCTTTGCCATTCTCTCTTTCGATGGTTAGAACAATAGCAGGTTTACCATTTACCATTTCCGTTCCACTGATGGTAATTTCATCTAGTTTCTCCAACAAGTCCACTACCGGAAATAATGCAGCTTGTTCCGCCATAGCTGCCGCAAGTCCGGGATTATCAGGCACGGGCTGTCCTTGTTGTATCATCTTTGCTTTACCGTCATTATAACGCTGATCGGCCATGACCATACCCATCATCATAGTTTGGCTATTGAACTTAGTTCCCCCTTCTTTTATCATAGTCTGGGTTATCGTTTGACCCTGAACGTTGGCCTCCATCGTAAGGGCGATATTTTTCACCTTAGCAACAGCATCAGCACCACCAATGGCATCAATGTAGCCCATAATAACGCTCTTCGGAGTTACGTCCGTCGGTGCGGCCATCTCCTCCATGTTTATCGGTTCACCGTTGACGTCGAAGTAGTTAACCTTTCCACTGGTGGCAAATTTGGCCAGCTTTTCAGCAACGGCCTTTTCGCCTACTACAATGATGTTGGTGTTCGTTGGAGACATGGCCATCCGGGCCACTTCCAGCAAATCGTTGGTGCTGGCGCTTTCTACCTTCTTGAGGTAAGTTGGGTAGTAGTCCCGATCCAATCCGTACCGAATCGTATTGAGGGCATAACGGGCGATCCGTTGCGGGCTTTCCAAAGCGCGGCCGAAGGAGCCGGTGATCAGACTTTTGGTACCGGCAAGTTCCTTGGCCGTTACCGGTTCGGAGCTGATCTTAGCAAGCTCCAGCATGAACTGGGTGACGGCGGAGTCGGTAACTTCGTTGCGCACATCAGAGCTGGCAGAAAAGCTGCCGGCCAGTTCATCGGTGTTCAGCGAAGAACCCGCACCGTAGGTATAGGCCTTATCTTCTCGTAGGTTTTGGAACAGGCGGCTGTTGAAGCTGCCACTTCCCAAAATCAGGTTGACCATGCTTCCAGGAATCGCTTCCTTTGATCCCGGTTTCACGTCCACTGGGTGAGAAATAATGATGTTGGACTGAACGGCACCGGCCCGGGGAACAAAATTCACCGTTACACCACTGGGGCGCTTTGGCATATCAAATTCCTTTACCATCACGTCCTTGGCCTTCCAGTCACTAAACGCCTCTTTTGCCATTTTCTCGGCTTCAGCACGGGTCAGGTCTCCGACCATAACCAGGTAGCTGCGGTTGGGAACAAAGTAGGTATCGTAGAAATCTTTTACTTCTGCAACGGTAATGTTTTTCAACGTTTCCGCAGTTCTCAACTCACCATAAGGATGGTCTTTCCCGTACGTTACGACCGATTGTATGCGGGAAGCAATGGCCCCTGGGTTGTTGAGGGTTGACTGAAGATTGGCTTCGGCTTCAGATTTCACCTTAGCGAACTCTTCTTCCGGAAAACGCGCGTCCAGGATCACCTCCGCCATCATGTCCATCAACGTTTCTTTGTACTTACTGATGGTTGCGGCGTAAGCCCCGGAGGCTCCGGTGTTCAGGGTAGCCCCGATAAAATCAATGGCCTCATCGAGCTCTTCCTTTGATTTTGTGGAGGTTGCCCTACGAAGCATACTTCCCATCATTCCACTGGCACCGGCGTACTTACCTTCAACGGTCGGTGGTACGTCGACAAACAGCTGGTAGCTAACGCGCGGAAGCTTATGGTTTTCCACCAACACCACCTGCAGGCCATTATCAAGTTTAAAATCCTGGAAATCACCCAGCTTAATTACTGGTGCGGGGCCGGGAGCCGGTGCTTTTGAACGGAAGTCTCCCTCCATCATCTCTTTGGTCTCCATTGGCTTATCGGCCATCGGAGCTTTAGTCGCTTGCGGCGTCGAACAGGCGGCCGCCAGGAACAGGGCCATCAGGCCCAAAAGTAAACGTTGCATTTTCTATATTTTGGAGGACCAGCCTTACCGGCCGGTCAGTTTTTTAATGGTAATTCGGTGGGGGGTTACTTACTGGGCTTTGCCCCAGGTATCCAGTAGAGAGTCACCCGGTTATCGAGGGTGTAGTAAGTCTTGGCCACCCGACGGATGTCTTCCCGCGTTACTTTCATGTAACGCGCGGTTTCCGTATTGATCAGGTTGGCGTCGCCCTGGTACATTTCGTAATTAGCCAAACTCTCGGCGATGCCGGCCATGGAGCCGTAGCCGGAAATAGCATTGGCTTCCACCTGGTTCTGTAGTTTTTGGAACTCTCTTTCCGACACCAGTTCATCCTGTAATTTCTTCACTTCCCCGTTAAAGGCCATTTCCAGGTCCTTGATGGCACCTCCGGGTTTTGCAATCATCAGGGCGATGGCCAGCCCGGGTCCTTCGGTGAAACTAGGGATCGAAAGCGTCTGTACGGCCAGCTGCTTTTCGTCAACCAGTACTTTGTTTAACCGAGAACTCTGCCCACTGCTAAGCACCTGATTCATCATACTGATGGCGTAGTAGTCGGGGTGGTTACGTTCCGGCATACGGTAGCCCATTACCAAAGCTGGCAGGGGGGCCTTTTCGTCGTAGATGCTATCTCTGACCTCCCCGCCAAGTGCAGGTTCAACGATGGTTACGCGGGGCGGCGTTTCGCCGCGGGGAATACCTGCGAAGTATTTTTCAATCAGACTTTTGGTTGTCGCAATGTCAATGTCTCCGGCAATGGAAAGCACCGCATTATTGGGTACGTAGTAAGTTTTGTAGAACTTTATGTAATCATCGGCTTCGGCACTGTTCAAGTCCTTCATGTAGCCGATATTCGGATCCTTATAGGGGTGCTTGGTGAAGCCATGACGGTATAGCTCGTAGAGCAGGCTGCCGTAAGGCTGGTTGTCCATTCTCTGACGACGTTCTTCCTTTACTACCGCTCGCTGTGTTTCTACGCCTTCCTGATCAACAACGGCGTGCAGCAAGCGCTCACTTTCCAGCCAAAGGCCAAGTTCCAGTTGATTGCTTGGCAACAGCTCATAGTAATAGGTCCTGTCCTGGCTGGTATTGGCATTCAAGACGCCGCCGGCATCTTCCACGTATTTAGCGTATTCTCCCCGCTCAATGTTCTTGCTTCCTTCAAAGAGGAGGTGCTCGAAGAAATGGGCGAAGCCAGTACGACCTTCGTAAGAGTCTTTACCGCCTACTTCATACATGATCGATACCGCAACGATGGGTGCCGTAGCGTCTTCGTGCAAGATGACTTTCAGGCCATTGTCCAAGGTATACTGGGTGAAATCGATATTGGTTTGTGCGCTTAGGCCTAGTGCAAACAGGCAACAAGCCAGCAGCACACTTCCTTTTTTGAGTAACATGAATCGGATGCTTTTATTAATGTTAATTTGGTTGATTACTGAATAAAACCGCAAGAAACGATATTCGTTTGTACGACAAGCTTTTTTTCGTCGAATAGCTTGGTTCCCCCCTGTTTTAATAGTCGCCAGGTGCTTTATAAGCCGGAAATAGTCACCGACGTGACATTTACCTAGTCCTCTTTTAAGCAGCAGGGCGGGGCCGCAGGTGCAAGGTGGAGGTTTTAGGGCCAGGTTTGGGACGGATAACGGTAGTTCCCCGTACTTCTACGGAAGTACATTATGGCGGAGCAGGATCGGGGGGGGCTCAAGTCGGCCCGAGGGCCCTCGAATGACCTGCTACGCAGGTCTCGAGTAGCCGTCCGACCGAAGTTCACACTAGTGCTTTGTCAGGTCGATTCTGTCGCATTAAATGCTGGTGAATTTTGCCTGCTGGCAAGGCGCTTGAACCGGAATTTAGCCGTAGCTAAATGAGGATTCAAGCAACGCAGCCAGCGGGTAAAAGACGCCGCAGTTAA
>JBGCFZ010000135.1:0-8049 GCA_045110355.1 Lewinella sp.
TGTTGGGGCTGTGGTTTATTTTGCAACGCCGACAGGCAGGTTTCCTGGTGGAGGATCGGCCCCGCTACGGCGACCGGAAGATCGACGACGGTGCAGCAGCGGCCCTGCTCGCCCGCTGCAACGCAGCGATGGAAGAACAACAACTCTTCCTCCGGGCAAACTTCAAGCTGGATGACCTGGCCAGCGCCGCCGGAAGTACGGTGCACCAGATCAGCCAGTTATTGAACGACAACCTTGGTCAAAGCTTTGCCACTTACGTTAAGGGCTATCGGGTAAAACACGCCCAGAAAAAGATCCTTATCGATGACCACCTGACCCTGGAGGCCATCGGAGAGGAGGCTGGGTTTGGCTCAAAGTCTGCTTTCTATGCAGCGTTCAAGGAAGTGGCGGGGACGACGCCAGCTCGTTATCGGAAGGAGCATTGATGGCCTTCAAATCGGCCCGACGGCCCACGAATGGCCTGCCACCGCAGGTTTCGAGTAACCGTCGGGCCGATTTTTGAATATCCGTCATGCGCCCTAAGAGGGGATGCGTTAGCGCTGGGGAGGTTCCCTCAACCGTGCATTCGTCCAGTATTATAATTCTACACCAGTGGACTTCTGGAAAATTAGCGAAAGTCAGGGGCTGGCCCGAGGTTTGCAGTATCAAGTAAACCCAGCATGCACAGCAGCTCCTTCGATCATACCATTGGACCGGTCAAGACAAAGTATAGTCAGTTAATCCTGGTCCTTTTCCTTTGCTCCTTTACTTCCTTCCTTTGCACCTGCGGCCGCGCCGAAAAAAGTCAAGAAGTCAGAGCGTCTAATCGTCAGGGAGTAGTTACCTCGAATCCGGTAAAAGAAATCGTCATGGACGGCCTGAAGCGGCCCTGGTCCATGAAGTTTCTTTCCGAGCAGGAGGCCCTGTTAACAGAAAAGGATGGTGAATTACTTCGGATAAACCTGGAGACTGGCACCCGCGAACCGGTCGCTGGCCTGCCCACTGACCTTGCCGACAGTCTACGCGTAGATACCTTACGGATGTCTCGCTGGGACACTTACCCTTCGGCGCACGGCCATGTTGGGAAATTCAATGCTGGTTTGCTGGAAATCGCCCTCGACTACGACTTTTCGGAAAATCGTAAAGTCTACCTTTCTTACGTCGCCCAGACAAGTGAATTCGGCTACGCTCTGCGCGTCATTCGTGGCACATTGACCGGGAACCAACTGGAGGATATTGACACTTTGCTGACGGTCCCTCCCTTTACGCCAGTCATGTACCACTTCGGGGGCGGGATGACCTTCGGCGCTGACGACAAGCTGTACATCACCGCCGGAGAACGCCTGTTTTGGGACAGCGAACAACCACCCGAAACCATCGCTCAAAACATCCGGGATCCAAGGGGGAAAATTTACCGGATCAACCCCGACGGTTCCATCCCCGAAGACAACCCTGACTTTGGCCCCGGGGCCGTTCCAGGCCTCTATGCCATCGGTATTCGTGCGGCTCAGGGCCTGGCCCTCCATCCCCAAACCGGCCAAATCTGGTTTACGGAGCATGGTACCAACCAAGGAGACGAACTGAACCTGCTGCAACCAAGCGCCAACTACGGTTGGCCCATCGAAACCACGGGAAAATACCGGGGTGGTTACGCACCTCCCGAGCTCAACGTTGTCACCACCCGCCCTTCCTGGTATTGGCTTCAAACCGTAGCCCCAACGGGCCTGGCCTGGTATTTCGGTGATGAATTTCCTGACTGGAAGGGCGACCTGCTGGTCCCCGGCCTTTCGCGGGGTAGCCTCTGGCGGGTCCGTATCGAGGGAGAGACCGTCAAAAGCCTGGAGGAGTTACTCGTTGATGATCGTTCCCGGACGAGGAAAGTCGTGGTGAGTCCGGAAGGAAAAATCTATTTGCTTACCGATGAGGATGATGGTAAAATCATCCGGGTTCGGAATACTAATCAATAAAATAACAAGATGAAGCTATACTTAATTAGTGCATTACTCCTGATTCAATTCAATTGTGTTGGAAAGAAAGAGAAAGAGACTTCTGTCCAACCGGACATCATTGAAGACTTACTGAAGGCAACTTATGAGAGCGGTGAGTTAAACGGCAATGTACTTGTTGTCAGCAAAGGGAAGGCCATCTACGAAGGCTCCTTCGGGTTTGCCGATCCCGAGAAGGAAACCCCCTTGACGCCAGCTCATCGCTTCGGTTTCGGTTCTATTTACAAAGAGTTCCCCGCCGTTGCTATCATGCAGTTGAAGAGCGCAGGAAAGCTATCTCTTGACGATTCTGTTGATCAATATCTGTTGGGACTACCAGCTTGGTCCGCCGATGTGTCAATCCGTCAATTGCTTTTCTATATGGGAGGATTGCCAAACGTTGATTGGAATACCTTTTTTGCCAAAGGAGACGTGGTGACGGAAGCAACACTGTGGAAGGAGCTCTCCACTATGGAGCAACTTCGTTCCCTACCAGGAACAAATTATAACTACACAAATTATTCTCCCTTTTTGCTCATCAAAATTATAGAAGCGATAACGGCAGAGCCTTTTGAAGAATATGCTAAAACGCATCTCTTTGATCCGGCAGGAATGAACAACATCAACATGCCTTCGGGATATCCCTACCCACCTGGCAGTTCGATGATGGCCATCCCATTTTCCGAAGAAGGGGAAGCCGACGGATACGCATTATCAGGTATAAGCCTGCTTTACTGTGCCACTGCTCAGGATTTATCAGGTTGGGTAAATGCGCTTCACAAAGGCGAAATAATTCCGCTTGAAGATCTGCAGGTACTAGCCCCAACAGCCAACCCCAAAGACGAAGATCAACAGTCGCCACTAGGTAACTGTAAAATGTTGGAGCATGAAATTACCGAACACATTCACCATGGCTCCATGGGAAATTACGAAGCATTGATCCACCGGAATAATGAGGAAGACCTGACCATCGTCCTGCTTACCAACCAAAAACACAGCAACGTACACGAAATAGCGGAAGCCATCCAGGTTGCCGTTTTAAACCACTAACTCCAATCACAAAACCACTGTACTAATGAAAAAAGTAATCCTTTCCACCTTGTTCTTTCTCGCCTGTTTGACAACCGCCACCGCTCAGGAAGCCTCCTCAGATTATGCTCTCGTAGAACAAACCGTAAGCTACTACCTCGATGGTGGCACCAACCGCGACTTTGAAACCCTCAAAAAAGCATTCCACGAAACAGCCACCATGAAATACATCAGTGGTGATGGTTACACCGAGGTAAACGCCATTGAGTTCTTTCGTAAAGGGACCAAGCCGGGGCCAAAAGTCAATCGTCAAACCCGCGTGGTCCACATCGACGTTTCCGGCCATGCTGCCACCGCCAAACTGGAAATCGATTACCCCACCTTCACCTTCGTCGATTACATGACCTTGCTAAAGCTTGACGGAGAATGGAAAATTGTGAGTAAGGTCTTTTATCGCCGCACAGGTACAACAAAAAAGTGAGCCTAATTCATCCACTATCTATCTTTCACCACCTGACAATGGTATGACTTTAAGACTATTTCGCTCTGTTGCCCTCTTGAGTAGTAGTTGGCGTTTTAATTACCTGAATTTTGAAAGAAATATTATCGGAGCTATTCAAGGCTTTTGCTTATCGTCCGGCCGGGTAAAGCACGTAAAGTTTCGGTGCATCTAGAGGCGCGGCCGCAGGGTGCAAGGAACGGTAAAAGGAGCAAAGCGGCGTAACGCCGGTACTTTGCTCCTTTTCTCCCCGTTCCTTTTTACAAAAGCTATCCGAACTTGATCAGGTCAAGCAGGTCATCGGCCGTCAGGCTCGCACTTTGCTCGGTGCCCGCCAGAAGGCTATCGGCCAGGTCTCGCTTCTGATGGTGAAGCTCAACAATTTTCTCCTCGATCGTATTCTCGCTAACGAAGCGATAAACGGTAACGGGACGTTGCTGTCCGATCCGGTGCGCACGGTCACTTGCCTGGTCTTCCACGGCAGGGTTCCACCAGGGGTCAAGATGGATAACGTAGTCCGCAGCGGTAAGTGTAAGTCCCGTACCACCAGCCTTAAGGCTGATGAGGAATACATCACCCTCGCCTCGTTGGAAGGCTTGCACCGCTTCATCCCTTTTCTTACCTGGTGTACTTCCGTCCAGGTACTGGTATTCGATGCCTTCTTCGTTGACCCATTGCTCCACTAATTTGAGGTGGCGGACAAACTGGGAGAAAATCAGCACTTTGTGCCCACTTCCCGTAATTTCCCGAACGGTCTCTGCCAATAGCTCCAGTTTGCTGCTACCGATGTCGACACTGGGATCCACCATTTTCGGATGGCAGGCTGCCTGGCGGAGTTTCATCAACTGGGCCAGGATCTGGAAGCGGCGCGTTTGCCCATCGCTCTCGTCGATGCTTTCCAAAGCGCGTTGGCGCAGTGCTTCGTAGAAAGCACGTTCCGGTGCGGAGAGCTCCACGGTAAGGGTAACCTCCGTTTTTGGCGGTAATTCTTCCAATACTTCTTCCTTACGTCTGCGCAGGATAAAGGGTTGGATAAGTCGGCGCAATTGCTGCCGCCGCTCATTATCATTATTCTTCGTGATGGGCAGCGTATACTTTTCATTGAAACGCTGGAAGCTGCCCAGCAGACCGGGGTTCAGGAATTGGAAGAGGTTCCAAAGTTCCCCAAGGTGGTTTTCGATCGGGGTACCGGTGGTCGCCACCCGGAAATCTCCCTGGAGGCTCATGGCCACCTGACTCCGTTTAGTTCCCCGGTTTTTAATCGCCTGTGCTTCGTCCAGAATAATGGTGCCGAAACGTTTTGCCGCCAGCGCTTCTCCCTCGAAGGGGAGTAAGCCATAACTGACGACCAGCATATCATAGGGCCCAACAGCTTCGATGGTCTCTTTTCGGTCTCCTTGTCCCAGCAAGACAGGGTTAAGGGTGGGGGCAAATTTGGCGGCCTCCCTTACCCAGTTTCGGGTAACGGAGGCGGGGGCGATGACCAAAGCCGGGCCGTTTTCGGCCTTCGCCTGGAGCATAGCCAGGCCCTGAATGGTTTTACCAAGCCCCATATCATCTGCCAAACAGGCACCTACGCCCCAGTCAGACAAGCGCATCAGCCAGCGGAAGCCGTCAAGCTGGTAGGGCCGTAATTCTGCCCTGAAAGTAGACGGTACCCTGGCAATCGTCCGATTAACGTTCTGAATCCGTTGCAGGCTTTCGCGCCAGGCAACATCGGCTTCGAAGCCACCTAATTGGTCCGAGACATCATCTAGGATGCCCGCAGCCAGTGGGTGTAATTGTAAGCCTTCTTTGCCCTTACTGAGCAGTCCTTCCATTTCCCGCAGTTTCCGGCGGAGGTTCTCCGTCAGAGCAACATACTGTCCTTCACTCAGCTGAATGAATTTGCTTTGCTCGTTTTCGGCGACCTTCTCCATAAGGTCCCGGAATTGGATGACCTGATTGTCATCAACCGCCAGCTCTCCTTCAATGTCGAACCAACCGGCTTTCTCTTTTACCCCAAGGCTCAGGTCACCAAAATCAACACTGCCGACTAAGCGAATACGTTCGCCACGTGGGTGCTCAAGTACGATCTGGTCGAGGGCACGTACCGGCTGGAGTTCCAGCAGGATGCCGAGGCAATCTTCCACTTCATCGATCTGCCACTCATAGTCTCGGTGAATGATGCGCTGCAGCGTGGGGCAGGATAGAATAACGTTTTCGGCAGCCTCAATTTCCTTAGCCAGGTGGCGTTCGGCCATCCGACGGTGGCCGTCAGTATCTCCAATCACCTTATTGCGGCCTTTGCCCGGTTTGAAGTACTGGTCTTCTTCGGAGAGGGGCTTTACGAAAAACTCCACTTTAAAGGTTTCACCGATGGGAAGCAAGTGGACGTAGGTCCGCTGATCGGCTTTCGTTTCGTCCACATCATCAATTACTCCGTTGAGAGTGCTTTGAACTTCTACAATTTTACTCAGGTTCCGGCTTACTTCCTGAAGGCGATGCCTTGCGCGCTTGGGGATTTCCAGGCCAGCACCAATTTGACGGTGAATGCCATCATGGCTTTCATTTACTTCAATGACCTGATAACGGGTCGGTGTTTCTTTGACAACCTGAACACCGGTGCCGCTGAACTCCTGCGCGAAGCGTAAGTAGAGACGATTATCCCCTTCTTCGATCAACAACTGCGGGTTACGACGAACGAGATCGACACCCACCGCAGGGTTTTGCAACAGGTAAAGATTGGGATGACCAACGAGCGCCAGCAGAGCATCCTCATAACGAATCTTGAAGTGTCCGTTCGGGTGGTATTTACTATAGTCTTCTTCAATGGCCTGGGCAACCGTGACGTCCTGTGGCGTCATCCCGTTTACGTCACCTTGCTTTACGCGCTTAAGGGCCACCTTGCGGCCTTTTGACCAGGTACCATTTTTTGCCAGCGTTTGCTCCCGGGGTTCGAGTTCTTTCTTCTCAAAATCCACGAACCAAACGAAACGAGCTGTTTTTTTGGCGCGCTTTTCGGCGCGCTGTTCCTGAGAGCCCATACTGGCAAGCACCTCAAGGGCGCGCTCCCATGGTTCAATCCTGGGCATGGCATCGGCCAGGCTGAAGATGTGTAGTTCTTTGCTTAGGACTTCGGCACGGGCGCCAAACGTCTCCCGGGCTTTTTCCTGCGGATGCCGACTGGCAAGTACGCGGGTAAGTTCCATTTCGACCCAACGGTAGCCGTTGGTGTTGGCTTTGTCGCGCAGGGCATCTATCTCGGCGATGTACTCCGGAGAAACGGGGTTGGTGGAGCTGTCGGTCCACATCCGGTACAAAGCCTGAAAGGTAAGGGTGAAGGCGTTGGCCTCCATGCGCAGCAGGCCGTCGTCGGCCACCAACTGTGCGTGCTCATCGTTGCGCAGGTAAGCAAACAAGGAACGGAGAACGAGGTATGTACCTCCCAAACGCAAGTTGTGCGTTGGGTCAATTTCTTCGAGGTGTTTACCAATGGCTCCCGCGTTCTTTACACCACCGTGGCGCAGCAGTGCCAGCAGGTAGAGGTAACCCGCAAGATGAGCGGGGAATTTGTCTTCCACATCCCGACGGTATCCTTTGCGGACATCCTCAATCAGGGCCAGGGCACCTTCATCATCGTCTCGAAGGACGTGATAAATCAAGTTGATGGCCGCCTGGCGCCATTCATCAGTTTCCAGGTCTCCCCAAAGGCGGAGGCGGCTCCAGGCTCCCTGGAGTACGAAGGCTTCGGTGAGCAATTCCCGCAGGGGACCGGAACTGGCATCCCGAATATTTTCGTGCTGTTCAAGGAACTCGACGATGGGATCCAGCGGATCCATTTTCCCGATGGCTTTGCGGAAAGCATTGCGGACGTTGATCTCCTGCCAGGCCGGAATAAGCTGCTCGACCCAGCGGGGGTCAAACTCAGCGAAGAGGGGATCAATAAAAATACCCGTGCGGGCCTGATCCGGGTAGAAAGTCTCGGATTCTCCCTGAAGACGGTCAAATCCGGATTGATTCTGGAGGTAAAAGGCAATCCGGATTTCCCGCATCAGGGCGAAGGGACCTGAGGGTTGCCAGTAGGTTTTGTAGGGGAGTTCGCGGCGAACTTCGTTCAGTAGAAATTCGAAGTCTGGCCGGCGGTGCGCCAGCCGCATGATGGCTTCGCTGACGTTGGGGCTGATTCGCCAGGTCCGCTCGTCATGACGATCTACTACCTTCAGGTCATGGAGTTTGTGGACGATGTGTTCGGTCACCGCGTGGGTAAACCGGGACTCCCCAACGGGTGGTCGCAGGCCAATTTTATTGAGTAGCCGGGAGAAGTCCAGCACTGACTTTTCCTCGTATACGATGCTCAGGGCCGTCGCTACGTCGCGTTCGGTAGGGGAAAGATTGTTCCAGGTATCGCGGAAAACTCCGTTCATTCGGCAGGGGGATTAGCTACGTTACTACCATCGGTGGCAACCCTTTCTAAAGGCCTGAACAACCGGGTTAGTTGTATAAAGAGGCGATTTTTTTGTCTGACTAACAACTATATAAACGGAAGATCGGCCGCCAAGTCACACTTTGCTCCTT
>JBGCFZ010000136.1:0-5594 GCA_045110355.1 Lewinella sp.
AGGCTATAGGTCTTTCCACCCAGGTTGATCCATTTAAGGTCCCACGGCTTGCCGCCGTGGAGGTCCATGATACTTTTCACCGGCCAGTTTTTTAGGATCAGCTTGATGGTGGCGGCGTTGTAGGCATTGATCCAGTAGGCCATGCCTTCCCGGCGGGTCCATTCCGAAGTTGGGGCATTGCCTGCCAGTTCAGCCAGGTATTCGTCTAGTTGGACTTCCTGCTTTTTGAAGGCAGCGTAGTTGACTTTGCCAGCACTGTTTACGTATTGCTGTAACAGGGTGTTCCAGGCTTTATGGTCAGGGGCTTTGGGGGCGGTAGGCGTGACTGCAGGTGCCGCCACCGGATTTTCAGGAATGGTAGGAGCCTCTACTTCTACATTTGTAGCAACCGGAGGGGTTTGGGCAACTACTGGTGCTTCTGTGGCAGTACCGTCGGATCCTGGCTTCTTGGGCGGAGTGGGAATTGTTCTTGGCTTAGCGGGAGGCGCAGTATCCAGGATCTCAGGTTCAGGCATTTTTTCCTCCGCTATATGTTTTGGGGATGCTTCGGCAGTTGCTTCGATCACGTCTTTTTCCATTAGAGGCTCTTCAACTATGTCAAGTATCGGTTCCGAGCTTACTTGCTCCGTACTTTCGGTGTCGGAAGTGATCGTATCGCTGGCTGTTGGTCCGCCACAAGAGAATAGTAGGGTGGCCAATAAAAGAGAATTGAGGATGTACATCAGATGCTTTGTCATGCCGTTTAAGTTGGTTGATCACAAGCTATAACGCGGGGGAGTAAGGATTATGTTTGAAACATTTCAAGTAGAGGTCGGATGCCATCAAAACCTCTTCTCGAAATTTCTGCAACTCTTTCCGGCAAAATGCTTGTTCTTAATGAACGTGCTGCATATCTTTGCGGCCGCTAACGGAGGAATGGCAGAGCGGTTTAATGCACCGGTCTTGAAAACCGACGTACTGAAAGGTACCGGGGGTTCGAATCCCTCTTCCTCCGCCAAACCATTCATTTGGGAGAAGCCCGGCCATTTATGGCTGGGCTTTTCGCGTGTTAGGTAAGTCCTAAATAAGCTTTTGTGGGTGAAGCGGGAAGTGGCAGACTAACCATTACCGAATGAAATTTGTCAGCAGTCGTCACGAAAGGTGAATTCAGGCAAACGCTTTAGCAATTTGCTTGCTGGAGCTATTAGTAGGCTTAGACATAAAAAAACAGCGGCTCCCAAAAAGGAGCCGCTGAAAAAAACTTAAAGTCGATCATGCCGAAGTAAAGAATCGAAAGGGTTTGAGCTTTGGTTAGAGGCCGACTTGGTCTGACTTCTCAATAACTCAGGTTGTGTCCTGTTCGATTGATAATACAAATATAAGCAGCGAAAATTCGCGTATCAAATGCTACATTCAAGCTTCTTTGTAAGCTTAAACCGGAAGTGGTTAACCAATTTGTTGGTTAAAAATAAGTATAAAAGTAATAATTTCGACAATGAAAGTCGTTAGATCGGGTGGATTGAGTCTTTTATGGAAATTTTATTCTGTATCTATTGGAGGTTATGCTCGGCAAAAATGTTATGCTCAAGGCTGTATTGCGATTTTAATTAACATATAATGCTGCATGTTTAACGATTATTTTACCTCAAACCTCCTTTCCAGCCTGTTCCCATTATCGTCAACAAGTGTGAGCAAATGCCTGCCGAGCGGAACTTCGATGGAGATGGTGTGAAATTCTTTTGTCTCACCGATGAATTTCTCGTTTAAATGCCAGAAAACCTTTGAAGAGGTATTCCGATGAGCCAATTCGAAGAAGAAAGGTTCTCTTACCCCTTCCCAGTTCTTTGATGCACTGAGCACTCCTTTTTTATAGGGATAAATCAATTGCATTGGCTGATCTACTGCAATGCCAGCGGCTTCAACGCAGTCTGGATGAAAGGGTGGGGGACTTCTGTAATCCGGATGACGTTGACTGTAGTAATAGGCTTGTCGGGTGGGCAGTTTAAACCAACCATTAACCACATAAGGTTCATCCGTACAGTTTTGTCTTATTTGCCATTGCTGATCTTCGGTGGTAAATATCCGCTGATGGTAAGGACACTGTCGTCCACGTTCTGCCTTGGCGGCAACCCATTCCGTGCGCTCTGGGCATTCCGGCCGGGCGATCATACCACTTTCCTTGCAGGTGGTGACCTGAATCATGTCGTCAAAAGGTTGCTCAAACCAAAGTGGCGCCTGCGGCGCCCGGTCTTCCAATGTCCTGAAAATTCTAAACATCAGTGGAGCGGCTGCACGTACGCCAACGAGTCCGGCCCGGCCTTCGCCGTTGGCGTTACCCGTCCACACACTTACAACATAGGACGGGGTACAGCCCACCGCCCAGGCGTCCCGAAACCCAAAACTGGTGCCCGTCTTCCACGCAATCCTCCGATGAGAGCTGAACCTGTGGGCTGCACCCGTTTCGTCCGGGCGGGAAAGAGCCGTTAATGCATCGAGGGTGAGGTAGCCTGCACCTGCACTGATTGGGCCGGCGGACTGTTGTATGTTTTGGAGCGGATCGCGATTAGGGGTGTCGGCCAGGAGAATAGGGCCAGCAAAATCCGTCGGCGCATACTGTCCTTGGCGATCATAGAAATAACGCTGTTGGCGTGCCATGCCAAGGAACCATCCGTTGATCTCTTCCATAGTGATCTCTCCGCCGCCGAGGATGAGGGAAAGGCCATAGTGATTGGGAGAATTGGTCAGTTGGTTGAAGCCGTAGTGCTTTAAGGCAGCATAAAAAGGAGGAACGCCATAATCTCGAAGCAAGTAAACGAAGGGGATATTTAAGGATCGGGCAAGGGCATCTTTTGCGGGGACGGCTCCACTGTAGTCACGGTAAAAGTTGGCTGGTTGGAAACTGTTGAAATTGGTAGGAATGTCGGCCAGGAGTTGCCAGGGAGCAAGGGTGCCGTTTTCCTGTGCAAGTCCGAAAAGCATGGGCTTCAAAAGACTTCCGGGGCTTCTGGCAGCAATAATCAGATCAACGTCAGGCGCGAACGCAGGTGCAAGGTCAGGTACATTCCCAACGTAAGCCACCACTTTGCCCGAGGCTACCTCCGTTACCATGGCCGCCACGTTGTGTACCTGATTGCCAGCGAGCAGGCTTTGGTGACGACGGACAAGCTCCATTACTTCCACTTGCAACCCTGCTTCGAGGCTACTGCGGAAACGCCCCGGCGGCGCACCCTGCCTTAGTCTTTCCAGTAAATGATCTCCTTTCCTTGGGAGCGGGTGGGGAGCATCAGGAAGGGGCTCCAGCTTAGCGAGAGATGCCTCTTCCTTCGTAAGATGGCCTGCTTCGACAAGGTCGTCAAGCAAGGCATCCCGTTTGGTACGCAGCGCGCTGCGCGCGCGCCCCGGGTGGATAAGTGCCGGGCTGTTGGGTAAAACGGCCAGTGTAGCGGCTTCGGCCCAGGACAGCCCGTCGGGCGACCGGCCATAATACCGCCGGGTAGCAGCTTCCACGCCAACAACATTGCCCCCAAAGGGTGCATTGGCCAGCCAGAACCGGAGAATTTCTTCCTTGGAATACCTGAATTCGAGCCTGGTCGCCCATGCTGCTTCCAACATTTTTTGCACCAGCGTCCGCGCCTTATTGCCCCGCGCCATACGCGCCACCTGCATCGTAATGGTGGAACCGCCGGAGACGACTTTTCCTGCCTCCCAGTTGTCTCTGATTGCCCTGGTTACCCCTTTGGCGCTGATGCCCCAATGCTGACGAAACGTTCGGTCTTCATAATTGACCACCGCAATTTTTAACTTCGGAGAAACGCTGTCGGCTGCCTGCATCCGCCACTGCCCGTCGGCCGCAATACGCGCGCTGAGCAACTCGCCCTCCGTGCTGAGTAATTCAGTTGCCAAAGGATCATTGAAAAGCGGTCGAGGAAGGCAGAAAAGCCACCAGGTAAAAGTGATCGCACTCAACAAAAATAGTAAGGACCGCTTTGGCTTTCCCTTTACGTACTCCTGAAATCGACGCCACGAGTTTTTCATTCTTCTATAAAGTGTTTTTCGATGGTAAGTTCTTGCTGATCTGCCCAAACGGCTCGTACTCGGGGCTGTAAGAACCAGATACCGATCCACTTCATTTTATTTACAGCTTATAATTCGGCGCCAGGGTATGCCCCTGTTCATCATAGAATTCACGAATGATCTGCAGCACTTCATCGGGCGTATCAACTACGGGAATGAGGTCCATGTCATCCATGGCAATAGTTTGTTCTTTTTCGGCCATGGTTGCCCGGATCCAGTCGATCATTCCTCCCCAATACTCACTACCGATGAGGATAACGGGGACTTTAGTGATCTTACGGGTCTGGATGAGCGTGAGGACTTCGAACAGTTCGTCCATGGTGCCGAAACCGCCGGGGCAGCAAATAAAGGCCTGAGCGTATTTGACGAACATCACCTTCCGGACGAAGAAGTACCGGAAGTCAATGTCCTTATCCGGATCAACGTAAGGGTTGCTGCTGGTTTCGAACGGGAGATCAATGTTGAGACCAATACTGGCACCTTTTGCGAGGTGAGCGCCACGGTTACCTGCTTCCATAATGCCAGGGCCTCCTCCGGTGATGACGCCGTAGCCTTCTTCGACCATTCGCTGACCAATCTCCGTAGCCAGCTTGTAGTACTTGTGGTCAGGCTTGGTTCTTGCGGATCCAAAGATGGAGACACAAGGGCCAACCCGGTTCATCACTTCGTAGCCTTCTACGAATTCGCTGATGACTTTAAACATGGTCCAGCTGTCCTCACCGGATACATTGCCGTGCCAACGACGAGGAGAGGCGGAGGAGAACTTTGAAGATTTACTCATAAGAAGGGGCTATTTATTAAGGGGCGACAAAGATAATTGAAGAAATCGGACCAAAAAGACGAATGCAAGGCAACGGTTAGTGCCTTTACATCGTTCTTTCGAGCGAATATTCGCTGGTAATTTATCCAGCGACCTTTTTAGTGACTTCCCCCACAGACCTCGTCCAACCGAGCCCGCAACAAAAAACCAACATGACTGCAATTCAAGTTCCTTTAACCCGTTCCGCCAATTTGATGCACAATCTTAGCTCCGAACTTAAAGTTCCTGGGCATCGGCTTCACTCTTTTATGCGCCTGAAGGATGATTTCTTTCTTGATCCAATGGACATTGACCTGCTGGTCGCCAGCCTGGAAACTAAGCTGGAGTATTACCTGACGGAAGAAGAAGCTGCCCAAATAGAAACGGTTGGTGACTTGCAGACCTTCTTTCTGAGGTAGGAACTAGTGGATGAATTCACAATTACTTGACCGTTATTCCTTGCCTTTTAGCACCGTGACTTCGTTGCTGAAATCCTCATTTAGCTATGGCTAAAATCCGGTTTCAGCGCCTTGCCACGGCACGAAAATCCTGCGGACTACACGGCCAGATAATTATGAACTCACCCACTAGTTCTTAGCTCCTAGTTCCCTAGCTCCTAACTACTCTCCTCCATACTGTTGGTAAATCTGTACCAAATCAGGCACCGTTTCCGCAGCTTTGATTCCATCGATGATGGTTTTCAACATCGTGACCTTTTCGGCATCTGCGCCTGAAGCCTTCA
>JBGCFZ010000137.1:0-10909 GCA_045110355.1 Lewinella sp.
GTCTCCTTTGAGGGAGGTAACCAGACTTTCCTTGAAGTATCTCCTAACCCTGCTACTGATTTTCTTCGCGTGAAGATTTCCGGAGACTGGGCGGATGTTGCTCGCGTAGTACTGATGGATATGAACGGAAAAGTGATCTCAGATCAGCAGAAGGCTACTACTTCGCCCATCAGTATGGAATTGAATCACCTTCCGGCAGGCATCTATCAGTTGCAAGTGACGGACGGTAAGAGTAAGCAAACTCAGCGAGTGATTGTGCGATAGGTTTTTATCTAAACCAGTTCATATCCACAGTCAATAATCTCTCAGGAAACTAAAAATTTTTGAAGTAGGTTATTTCGATGGCCATCCTCGTTCTGAGGATGGTCATCTGTTTTATTGTCAACCGGGTTAGACTAAAATTTATTGTTTAGTGCATCATCCTCTGCTTTCTACACCAAGATTGACCATCCGCCCTTTTGTGCTGGAGGACGCTCTTCAGGTCTATCGGCTGAATGCATCACTGGCAGTGATGCAACACCTGCCCAAAGACGAAGTCTACGAAACTGTCGATCAGGCGAGGGTGTTTCTGGAACGTTACCTGGGGCTAATGAAAGAGGTTCCGTTCGCGCGCGAGGCCGTCATCAGAAAGTCGGATGGTGCCTGGTTGGGATGGTGCGGTCTTAAAGCGCTCGAAGGAGGGGAGGTAGACTTAGGCTTTAGGTTTCATCGAGCGTATTGGGGGAAGGGCTACGCTACGGAGTCGGGAAAAGCTTGGCTGGACTACGGCTTCGGAGAAGCTAACCTGAAGCGCATCATTGGGAATGCTGCAAGTGAGAATATCGGGAGCCAGCGTGCGCTGGAGAAACTTGGCTTTCAACGTTGCCCCGGGGAGGACTTTTCCGAAGATGGTTTTGATTGGATGAGGTACGAATTAAGGAGCTAGAAACTAGGCTACCGCAAGTACCGTTCACTTCGCTACGCTTGCTCACCACGGAGAACGAGCGCAGCGAAGTGAGTGGCATGCGCGGTAGCCTAGCTCCTAGTTCCTATTTACTCCCCAACCGATCAATAGCCGCCGATAAGCGATTGATCATCTTGCCCTGATTGGCAATGGTGTCCTTGAGGCCAAGCATTTCGTCGTGAACATAGCGCTGAATGTTCTGTGGTGACGGCAGGAACGGCGTAATACGTGCCCGGACGTACCAAATCTCCCGAAGATCGGCCAACGAGACCCGGTAGGGCTCATAAAAATGATTGTCGGCAAGGAGTTCTAATTCCTTACTTTCCTCAATAAGGTTCTTGACCCTACGAACCACCACGTCGCTTCGTGTGACAATGATGTAAGCATAGTTGTCTTTGATACCCGAAGCCCAAAGCGTCGGTTCCAGGAAGGAGCAAACAACTTTATCTCCTTCAAAAAGCGTCGGTTCCATACTGTCTCCGGGGACATCAAAACTTCGGTGAGTACCGACCTTATACTTGTAATCGGGGAGACTGAAGGTTGGCAGGTCCTGCACAAAGGAAGGATCTCCCAGTTCTGCCGAGTATACCGCCTGGGCGGGCAGCGGAACGTGAACAATTAATTCATCCTCATTTGGCGTCTGTATGGTTGTAAGCACCCGGAAACTCTGGTTGGTTTCCTCGGTCATGAACATAGGTCCGTCGCCGGTCATGATGTAAACCGGATTCATTTTATACTTGTCGATGGCTTTGCGCAGCAGCTCTATGGTTACATCGCGGCGTCCTTTCAATATCTCGGATAAAGATTGCGGTAAATAGCTCAGCGAGAGCGCAAATTGACGACTGGAACGGACACGTTTCTCTTCACGTAGCTTATTATGGCATTTGATGAATCGCTGGGAGACTACGTTGTTCATTATGTGGTTTTTGGTCCTATTGTGGTGATAGTATTCCAAAGGTAAGCGTAATGCGCGTACATCTGTTAGTTACGAACGCTTTTTTTTACAACTATTTGCGAATTATTCGTCCTGCTTGATGATTACATCTTTTTTATCGGCTTTACCGTGTTCGATAACCTGCTTAGCTTCCTCTACGTCGCCTTCCTTACGGTCTTTTTCCTGCTCGGCAGATACGTTGGGCTCGAAATTGAATGTGATGACCACGGGGAAATGATCAGAGCCTACGCCCTTTAGCCGTTTGAGTTCTACCAGGGCCAGGTCAGTAGAGTGGAAAATATGATCAAGGGGCCAGCGGGCCAACCAATAGTCAGCGTGGAAGGTAGCGTATAAACCCCTCCCACGTCGTGGGTCCAGCAAACCGCTTAGTCGTTGAAATAATCGGGAAGAGTGGGACCAGGCTACATCGTTCATGTCTCCCGCAACTATGGCATTGCGGTTTTTTTCTTTGACCTCCATGCCTACCATTGCCAACTCGGCATCCCGTCCCGTACTGGCGTAGTCCTCAGTTGGGCTGGGGGGCATTGGGTGTAAGAAGTACAAATCAATCTCTTCCCCGTTTCCCAGTGAGATGGTTGCGTCAATACTGGGGATATCATCCTTGATCCGGTATTTTATGGTAGGGTTTTGCAGTGGGATTCGGCTAAACAGGTGCATCCCATACAGGTTCTCCAGCGGGACGTTTACACGATAGGGATATTCATCATTAAGTGCCTTATGGAGTGCGACTTCCCAGTCCTTATTGGTTTCTACGGTCAGGAGAAGGTCTGGAGATACATCCAGGGCCAGGTCGGTAACCTTGTCGTACGCTTTGTTCGTTTGCAGAACATTACACACCATCAAGGTAAGCCGTGTGTCTTTAGTCACAGGTTGTTGTGCCTGGAGCGATTGTTTCTCCCAAAGCGGGGTGTAGGGGGCAATCCGATAACTTTGATAACAGGTCGCCAGAATGAGGACTGCGCCAATGACATAATCGTACCGGTCCCAATCAACATTAGTGAACAACCATAGGGCAGCGGCAAGGGCCAGAACAAAGATCAATTGTTGACGGGGATAATCGAACCCTCTGATCCAGAAATCGTCGTAAGAGAGGAAGGGCATTAAGGTGCCAATGATGCCGAAGCCTCCAATTAAATATGCGATGATTCGAAGGATGAGCAAATTGTGCGTGGTTTCTTGATTCCTATTTCAAACACTAAAAATACGGGGTATTGTTCAGTCATGCTCCAGCAATTAAAATGAACTTCGTTGGTAGGATTGAACAGGCGGTGCTATCAGGTTGTACTTCCTGTACAACTAACCAGGATATAACCATGCCAACTATTCATACCATTGATCTCAAGTTCTTGGGAGAACCAGCCGCCATTGCTGCATTTGCTGTAGAAGACAGTTCGGGGGTAACCCTGGTCGAATGCGGTCCTTTTTCGACGCACGATAACCTGGTGGCTGGTTTGAAGGAAGTTGGAATAAGCCCAGGTGACGTACATACCTTGCTCCTTAGCCATATTCATTTCGACCATGCGGGAGCAGCCTGGTGGTGGGCCCAACACGGCACGCAAGTCTACGTTCACCCCAAAGGCCTGAAACACATGATTGATCCTACCAGACTCTATGCCTCGGCTGCCCGGATCTATGGAGACGATAATATGGAGAAGCTGTGGGGGAAGATGGAGAAAATAGATGAGTACGATATTGCGGCGGTGACTGACCGCAGCCGGTTGTCCTTCGGAGGCAATACCTGGGTGGCGCATCACACCCCTGGCCATGCAAGTCACCACGTAGCCTGGCAGTTGGACAATGTCGTATTTACCGGAGACGTTGGAGGGGTGAAGATCAAAGGAGGGCCGGTAGTGCCACCCCTTCCGCCACCAGACATCAACCTGACCCAATGGAAGGGCTCCCTGGACCGACTGCGAAGCCTGCGCGCTGACAAGTTTTACCTAACGCACTACGGCCCCGTTGATGCGCAGAGTGATCATTTAAGCCAGTTGGCTAACCGCCTGGATAGCTACGTTGGTTGGGTCGGGGAAGCGAGAAAAGCTGGCCAAATGGAGGAAGAAATGACGGCAGGGTTTACCAAGTTCGTCGAGGATGACCTGCGGAGCCACGGGGTAACGGATGAAGTCATCGGTGCCTACCGCGCAGCTAACCCTCCTGGGATGAGCGTTGCGGGAATCCTGCGATGGTTTACTTATTTGGAGGCTTAGGTCGTGAATAGTTACCGCGAATCAAATAAAGTGGGATGCCTATTTATTTTCCGTCGCAGAGGCGCATCACCGTTTCACAAACTGTATCGTCTGAATCCAGCGTCTGGCCGCTTTGCGGCCAGTGGCGCTTACGGTATAAATGCCAGCAGGCAAGTATTCAACTGAATGCTGTAGGACTACTTCACTTCCGGTGCTTTGAG
Source organism: Lewinella sp. (assembly GCA_045110355.1). GTDB lineage: Bacteria > Bacteroidota > Bacteroidia > Chitinophagales > Saprospiraceae > Neolewinella. The sequence continues at coordinate 4,306 of JBGCFZ010000137.1, forward strand.
CTTGATGCAAGGTCCTGAGTTTTCTTCCAGAAAAATCAAGTAGGTCAACGGTGATGTTATCGTCATCACTTTCGGCAATGGTCAGCGTAAGTAATTTATCGACAGGATTGGGGAACAGACGGATAGCATCATTGATGACGAGCGGTCCATTACTTACACTGGTCGCGGTAGTAGTATTGTAATCAGGTCCGGTATTTTCTTCAGTAACTATGGGCCGGATTTCGACGTTGTGAGGGAACTCGTTGGCTCCTAGATCTTTCTCCGTTACCGAGGCGGGCCGGGCCTGGCCCATCAGGTCGAACAGGAGCTGGGTGTCGATGGTGTCCATACCGGGAAACTGAGGCAATTCCGCAAAGCCAGGCAATGTTGCATTGATGGCCGGGCTTCCGGCACTAAGACCGAAGTAGCCAGCTGTATTTTCTTCCAGTTGAGGGTCGATAATCATGAGGCCGCTGCCAGGAAGACTTATACCCACTGTGCCAAAGCCAATATTACCGATCCAGGTTTCGTCGCCGGTGGCTCTTTCGAAGAGCTCCTCGTTGGGCGCGGTGATAATGTTGTTGGCAAAGGTGACGTTGGTGGGGGGGAAACTACCACCATCACCACCGAGGCGGACCTCGTCGCAATCTACAATGGTATTAAAGGCAATATTAATATTGTCCAGCGGGTCGGATCCCTCATTTTGCAGGAAAATGGCCCGGTCTTCCAATCCCTCAAAGTAGTTGTTATAGATATAATGGTCTTGCCCTTCCCGGACACGGACACCGCCCTTGCCGTTGAGGAAAAAGTTACCGTACACAACGGCTTGAGAGCCGTGGCGGAGCACCAATTCGGCCTTCGTGTTGTTTTCGAAGGTGTTGAAACGGTAAACGTTTTGGGTGGCTTTGCTGGAGATTATTTCGCCGTCGCCGTCGCAGTTGGTGAAGTAGCAGTATTCTACCAATGTGCGGCTGATGAAATCTGCCTGGGAGCTGACGCCAATGCGTATTGGCTCCACCCCTTCATCGTTGCCGCCGCCAGGGAAGTTCTTGAACGAACAATAGCGAATTTTATGGTAGCCTGGCTCGTCCCTGCTTACCAGAATGGAAAGGATGTTTTGATCTGCGGCGTTCAGGCGATTCTCGAAATTACAGTACGAGATGTCAACGTACTGGCTTTCTTCCCTTACGCGCAGGTATTTGTAGCAGGTATAGGCACGGATATTAACCTGATGGAACTTGATGTTGCTCCCCCTGATGCTCACCACATCGGCGGTACCGAGGTTGCCTCCTACGTACTGAACTCCGATAAAATCAATGTTATCACCGTCGATCTCCACCCGTGAGAAACCATTGAAAACAGTACCACCCAGGTTTTCTGCACGAATGATTAGGTCACTTTTGGTGATCCTCATAACCACGTTGGCGTAGACGCCGTCTGGCCAGATGATTTCATCCCCCGCATTAGCCTGGCTTTGTGCTGTGTTGAATTCCTCCTGGGACGTAACGGTGAACGTTTCTGCACAGAGCGTGGAGGTAAGTAGGCAGGTAAGCAGCAATAGCTTGCAGTAAGATCTAATTTCCATAGTAATATTTAGCACTTGATTCGGGTATGTGTTGTGAAGGTAAGGTAGATTACGGGGTAAATGTTTTACAGATTTCCTTATGTATGTAGCCCAGATTGCAGGTACGAAAAAAGCAGTTGTTTTGCTGGCTACAGCCAATATGAGCGCTAGCGAGCATTGTGCCAGCTCGATAGAGTTTTGTAGCATAGGCCGGGTTTCGCTGCGCGTCTGCCTCAGGCGGTTAACGCAGGCAAGGGCCAAAACAATTTCTGCAATTTGTTCTGCAGCCCTTCTTTATAAGCTTTCCTATGATTAGAAAACAGCCTTATTTTTACCTAATTCGAAGTACTGTTTCGTGTTCGGGCAATACTTTAAAGTTGTCGGAGATGCAGTAGCCGGGTATAGCCATAATTTCATCCTGTTCATTGACGAGCAGGTAAATACGGTCGCGAAGCCAAACTGGGATCTTTTTGTCGATCATGTAATCCTTGACCTTTTTGGTCTTACCGCCAAGGCCTAGCGGTTGGAAGCGATCGCCTTTTTGGCGCGGCCGCAGGTGCAGGGGGAGGGTAGGAGGAGCAATGAAAAGTGCGTCCGGTACCTCTACGTTAATTGGACGGTCAACTAGGTCTAGCTCAACACTATTTAATTCATAATTAGTCCGGTATGGCAATAAATCCACCTTAATTGACGGACGTTTCTTATCAATTACATTGTTATGGAGTAATGTTATTTCTTGCTCCGTAACGTAAGCTGTATGCTCATTGCCTTTGACCACTAAATTTCGGGTAGCGTAAACAATCTGACGAATTTGTTCAGTGGTGAACCCGGTGTGCTGATGATGAATATATGCAGTTTGTGTGCTGGTCCGGTATTTCTCCCTATCAATTACAGAGAGGTGGTAGTTCTTCATTATGGTTTCCGTCATGATTATTATCCTGTGGGTAATCATGTTGTACTCCCCTCGCAAAATGGATGCGGTCTGATTCCATTGACTTGTTTGATAACCGAACTCCTCAAAGAATATGGGAGCAAGGTGATGACGTATGCGGTTACGCAGATAATCATCCGAAGCATTGGAAACGTCCTCTCGCCAAGATAGTGCGTGAGTGTTTGCGTATTCAACTATTTCTTCTTTGGAGGAAGAAAGTAAAGGCCGGACTGCCGAAACGCTGATCGGCACCATACCCCGTAGTCCTTTTGTTCCGCTACTTCGAAGCAGATTAATTAGGAAGGTTTCAAAATTATCGTTGGCGTGATGGGCAGTAAGTAGGGTGACGTATTCGTTTTGTTTTCGAAGGGCATCGAACCAGTCATACCTTAGCCGTCTGGCCGTCATTTGCGTGCTTTCGCCAGGCTTCGCCTGGCCTTTGACGTCCACTGCCTTGCAATAAAACTTTGCATCCAGCGTCCGCGCCAACTCCTCCACAAAGGCAGCATCTCCGTCGGAGGCTTCGCCCCGCAGCTGGAAATTCATGTGCGCGATGGCAAAGTCGTAGCCTTCGGCGTGCAGAAGATGTGCCAAAACGGTGCTGTCGAGCCCGCCGCTACAGGCCAGCAACAACTTGTCTGCTTTGGTGAACAACCGTTCTCGCTCAACGAAATCCCGAAATGTATCAACAAGAGTTTTCATGAACTAGGTTTAAGGGCGAGGGCTTGAAGCCCGAGTGCGAACGGGGCCGCAGGCTCCCGGAGTATGTAACAGCGGCAGCTAAATCAAGAATCGAATATTTTTAGTGCATCCGATCTCCCCGAACCTCCATATTCTCCAACAACTCCTTCTCAAAAGCCAAAAACTCCGCCCAACGCTTGTCCACCACCTCCCGGTCGAAATACTTGCGGGCCAACTCGATGAAGAGCACATAATGTCCTGCTTCGGCAACCATGAACTTGTGGTAAAAGTTCCGCAGGTCTTCATCGGCACAGTATAAACTCAGCAAACGGAAGCGCTCACAACTGCGAGCTTCGATCAGTGCGCAAAGCAGCAGTTTCTCCATCAGCGCCTGTTCCCGTCCACCACCTTTGCGTAGGCATTTCATTAGCCCGTTGACGTACTCGTCCTTGCGCTGTCGGCCTAGTTTTAACCCGCGCCGGTCAAGCTCGTGCAGTACCATCCTGAAGTGTCCCCATTCTTCAGTGACCACCGGAGCCACCTCCGCAACGATCTCCGGGTAATCCGGGTAGCCCTGGATGAGCGAAATACAGCTCGTCGTAGCCTTTTGCTCACAGTAGGCATGGTCCGTCAAGATTTCCTCCAGGTCCATCTCCGCGAGGTTGACCCATCGGGGGTCGGTAGGAAGTTTCAGGTTAAGCATTTGGACGGTAGCGGAGGTTTCCATAAAACTGTATTTTGGGCTATTGGTCTATTGGGGCGGCAAGATACGGACTTTGATTTGGCTGAAGCTTTGCAAGGCTCTGGCGAAAATACTGGTTGAGACGCTTTGCGTCGAACGAGAACCATATTCGACGCAAAGCGTCTCGACCAATTCCTGATCTTCAATCTGTCATCAAGCTGTTTATTTAAGTTCGTATCATGTTGCATGAATCAAAACAAGCCCCCCTGGTACTTTCTTCTACTTCTTATTTTGGCTGGCGAGTCCATATTTATTCTTCCATACGTTCTTTCTCGTGTCTTCAGGCCCACGGTGCTGGAGGTTTTTGAGTTAGACAATGTTCAATTGGGGCTTTGTTTCTCTGTATATGGCATTGTTGCGTTGGGGTCCTATCTGTTTGGAGGCCCTATAGCGGATAAGGTTGCTCCGCGGAAGTTGATCGCCGTGGCGCTATGGATGACTGCCTTGGGCGGATTGGTCTACGCTACTTTTCCGAGTTATACGGTATTGCAAATACTTTATGGCTATTGGGGCTTTACCACCATTTTTCTATTCTGGGCTCCTTTGATTAAGGCCACACGGGTCTGGGGAGGGGCTACTTCTCAAGGCAAAGCCTTTGGCTTTTTGGATGGCGGACGAGGCCTGGTTGGGGCTTTGTTCGGAACTATGGGGGTGCTTGTTTTTTCACTATTCATTACTTCTGAAATATCAGCGGCAACGATTTTTGAAAGGAAAGCGGCCTTCAGGTATGTTATATTTATCTCCGTGGCAGCCATCAGTCTTGTGGGGCTATTAGTTTGGTTCTTCATGAAATTGAATGGCAGCGCAGAAAAGGAAATCGTACTCGAGAAAATCACCATATCGCAAATAAGAGAGGTTTTATGTATGCTTCCTGTATGGTTGCTAATGATCATTATTCTATGTGCTTATGTAGGCTATAAAGTCACAGATATACTCTCATTGTATGCCCAGGATGTAATGTTGTACGACCAGGTGGAGTCAGCTCAGGTTGGTACGTTCCTTTTATTTGTACGGCCGGTCATTGGCATCATAATTGGGGTGTTAGCAGACCGTACGCAAACAACGCTCTGGTTATTTATCAGCTTCGTTATCTCATTCTTTGGTGCAATATTGTTTGCTGCCGGAGTGATTTCGAATTCAACGACGCTGTTGTTTTTTATCTCCATTTTTGTTGTCGCAACCGGTGTTTACGCTGTACGTTGTCTTTACTTTGCAGTAATGGTACGTGGCCGTATTCCCTTGGTCCTTACCGGTACTGCTGTTGGCCTGATTTCGGTGGTGGGGTATACGCCTGATATTTTCGCGGGGCCTTTGATCGGGTATTTTTTAGATAATTCACCAGGCGTATTGGGACATCAACAGGTGTTTTGGATGCTGGCTTTGTTTTCTTTTATTGGTGGGGTGGCTGCTTGGTATTATTTCCGATTGTACGGAAATCGGTCTCAGAGTGCCCGGTCTTAGGAATAGCTTCAAACAGCAAAAGGAATTCTTCATTGCCTAAACCTGCACTGATTTCAACAATTAGCCCTCCTTTCTTGTCAAAATAATGTACAGAATAGCACAAATAAGAAAATAACACAGCCCAAGGAAGGCCCATCTTTGCTGCGAACTACAGTACTCCTCAGATGAAAGTAAGCAAGCTACCAGATCCCTTTGAGGCCGCTCGCCAGGAAAAAGGCTATGGCCAGATGGACGACCAGAACGACCCGGTAACCATGTTGCTGCGCCTGAAGGACGTTCGTAAATCGGCCCACAAATACCAAATTTTTTCTTCCGAAGCAAAGCCGGGACGCATTGTCGTTCCTTCAGAGGTGGCGATCCGCGATATTCGGCAAATTCCCTTTGAGGTAGACCCGCCTCTGCATGGGAGCTATCGCGCCCTGGTGGAAGACTGGTTTCGCCGGCCCAACAATCCGGGGTACCAGGCGGAGCTGATGGTACTTGTTGCGGAGGCCGTTGAGGAAGCCTCGAGGATGGATAAGATCGAGGTGGTCAGTGAATTCTCCCTGCGTCTACAATCTAGGGCCTTAACCTTGTTACTGAACGTTCCTTTGGAAACTTCCAGAACCTGGATAGATTGGGGAACCCACGTTTTCCGCAGCGAGGGCGAAGCCCTTGACGGCGACAAGGCCAATATCCTCTATGATTACATTGATCAGGAGATAGACAAAGCCATCGCCAACCCGGGCGAAGACCTCTACTCCGTATTACTGGCTTCGGAAATCAACGGCCGAAAGCTAACCAAAGAGGAAGTCAAAGGGGTGATGATCCTGACTTTTGCCGGTGGGCGGGACACCGTTATTAATGCTGTCACCAATACCATCGCTTACTTCTCCGATCACCCGGAATCATTGATCAGATTGGGCAACGAACCGGAGATCATCAATAAAGCCGTAGAAGAATTGGTGCGTTACTTCGCTCCGCTTACCCATATGGGCCGGGTGGTTACGGAAGATACCGTTGTCTGTGAACACGCCGTGAAGGCGAACAACAGGGTGTCCTTATGCTGGGCCTCCGCTAATCGTGATGCTTCCGTTTTTGACCGCCCGAATGAGGTGGTCCTGGATCGAAAGATGAATCCGCACGTCAGTTTCGGTTTTAGCCACCACAACTGTCTTGGGGCTACACATGCACGCCAGATTCTGAAAACACTCATCACAGTTTTGGCAGAGAAGGTTTCCACCATCAAAGTCCTCGAAAGCGAAGA
>JBGCFZ010000138.1:0-6705 GCA_045110355.1 Lewinella sp.
CTGGTGAATTTTGCCTGCGGGCAAGGCGCTTGAACCGGAGTTTAGCCGTAGCTAAATGAGGATTCAAGCAACGCAGCCAGCGGGTAAAAGACGCCGCAGTTAATGTGACAAGATCGGCTTGACAGAGCACTAGTTCTATTCCATAAATCCTGGACTCCTCTCCCCATGGATGGTACCCTTGGCCAATGTATTCGAAGCCATATTTTTCGTAAAAACCAATATGACTGGTACTCAGGTATAAATGGTCGAATCCTGCTTCTTTAGTGTCAAGCTTTGCTTGCTCCAACAGCAAAGTACCGTAGGCGTTGCCTCGCTGACTTTCTGCAATGAAAACGGCACAAACCCAGGGGTATAAATCTACTCTACTAATGAAGTCGTTGGTGATGAGTCCGGCACAACCGATTATCTCCCCATTTTTTTCAAGTAAATACCACTGAGGTAAATTGTCCTTCGCGTCTACGCAATGCGTGATGCAATCCTCATAAATTATTGGCAGCACACTTGGCCAACTTTGCTGAAAGTAGGCGATTGCGATGTCCTTGTACTCCGGCTGCTTCCGAACGGAAATGATGTTCATGGTTGGTTGTTTAGGCATGGCTTGCATCACTTTAAGTAGGAGCTAGGAACTAGAAAGCCAGTCGCCATCTCTGGTTACTGGCTCCCTAGCTCCTAGTTCCCTAGTTCCTGGCTCCTACTTAAAGTGCGCAATGATCTGATCTGCCAGCTCCGTACCAATGTTGAACTGAGCTTCACCGGTAGCGGCACCAATGTGCGGAGTTACGCTGATCTGCGGGTGCTCGAGCAGGTCACGGCGTGGGTTGGGTTCACCGACAAATACGTCGAGGGCGGCACCACGGACCTTACCGGAACCGAGCGCTTCAATCAGCGCATCTTCGTTGATAACGCCGCCGCGACTGGTGTTGGCGATGATGACGCCGTCTTTCATTTTAGCGAGTTCTTCAGCGCCAATGAGGTTGCCACCAGGGACGTGGATGGTGATGTAGTCTGCTTCAGCAAGCATCTTATCCATAGAGACCACCGGTACGCTGACGGTGACTTGTTGTCCGCCCATCATGTCGATGGTGATGTCTTCGCTTTCCTTAACCAAGTCGACGGGAAGTACGTTCATGCCGAGGCCGATGGCAATACGGGCTGCTTCAACACCGATCCGACCAAAGCCGAGGATGCCCAGGGTCTTACCCCGTAGCTGTTGGCCACCTGCGTAGGCCTTTTTTAGCTTTTTGAATTCGCTGCCTTCGGCCCGAAGCTCAAAGTTAGCGCGTTGCACACTCCGGCTGAGGTTGAAGAAGTGGGTGAAGACCAACTCCGCTACACTGGCGCTGGAAGCGGCAGGCGTGTTGTAAGTCGGGATGCCCTTGGTCTTAGCGTAGGCGTGGTCGATATTATCGATGCCTACACCACCACGGCAAATGGCCTTGAGGTTAGGGCTCGCGTCGATTAGGTCCTGGCGGACCTTGGTCGCCGAACGGACGCAGATGACGTCGAAGTTGTTCAGCTCAGTCATAAGCTGATCCTGAGGGATGTGGTCAGTGACGACTTCAAAGCCGGCAGCTTCCAATTGAGCTTTTCCGTTGGCGGCAATGCCATCATTTGCAAGAATACGAATCATTCGGGAGGGTTGTTTTGGGGGTAAATGCGGCGCAAAGAAACGGAAAAAGACGGTACCCTGAAAGGTATTCGCTCTGAGTTTTATTTGGGTTTCTACGGTCGGCCACTAACTCTTTACCAACCTAAAAGACCTCACCCAGTCATAGTAGGTAGTATTAATTTCATCATTCAGTAGTTCTTCATCCGATGGAGGATCCTCCCAGTTGTAGGTCTCCGTTACCAGGTGCATGTACATGGGGTGATCAAAAGGCGATTTGGGATTGACGGTAAATTGAAATTTATCGTCGAGGTAATAATGAATGGTATTTTCATCCACCCACCAGCAGGCGTAGGTATGAAAGGCGTCGGTGGCGGCGGGTACAAGAGGTGCAGTATTTCCCCGGCTGAGGACCTCTTTATTACCGTCGCAATCAAATTGGAAAACGTGAGTGTTTACGTGCATCACATTATTGAAATCTCCCCCTCTGATGCGTTTTCCTACGATTTCCACAATGTCAAGCTCCTGTTGTTCCTGCTTACAACCATCTTTGACTTTGTTTTTCATCCAGAACGTGGAAGACATACTTATTTTAGAAGCTTTCATCCGGGCGCTGAAGTAGCCGAATTTTGCGGATTTAGCAACGGAAGCGACTGCACCACCCGCAATGTGATATTTCTCGGTAACGGGGCGAAGCGGTTGGTTCCTGATCTGTAGGAAGCCATCTTTCACCGAAACGGTAGCGGCCCGGAAAGTTGCCGGCGGCCGCCCGTTAACCCAGTAGGGGGACCGGTCGTGCCAAACCTCTGCGTCAAGCTTGTCTCCCCCGAATTCGTCGGAGTAGGCCGGGTTCAGTTCCCAATGGTAGCCTTCGGGCGGTTCGGGGAGCCCTTTAAAGAGAGAGGTGTCAACCTCGGGAGGACGAACGGAACAGGCGCAAGAGATTAAAGCGACCAATAAAAGGGTGGAAAAGTGAAGCTGTCGCATGAGAGCAGGTTTTGAGAAATAAAGGAGTTTTCTAAATGTAGGGGCTAATCAGGTGGCGCGGCCGCAGGTGCAAGGGAATTGGACAAGGGGAGCAATGTTTTGAACATACGGACAAGAACCCGGTGCTGCGCACCGGCCTCCTCGCGCAAATTCGTCTAGTTAAGGCCGTCGTTCGTCTATGCCAACCGTCAAAATCCTGCCTCGGCTCATCTTTTCCGTAACTTTGTAACTATGGCAATCGATATCATCTGTCTCATCTTCCTGGCCTACGGTTTCTACGTCGGCTATTCCAAAGGCATCATCGCTACGGTACTTACCCTCACCAGCTACATTTTCGGCATTCTGGCCGCAATGAAGTTCGGCCCCATCATGGGAGACATCCTCTACGGATGGGCACCTGCGATGACGAAAACCGGTGGGTTCGTCCTCGGCTTTTTCCTGGTAGCCGTACTTACTTTGGTCCTCTTCAAGATCGTTGCTCGGGGGCTGACCAGTTTCCTGGAGAAGGTGAACATCAACTTTATCAACCAGATCATGGGAGGCGTGCTCTCAGGCTTGTTCTTCACTTTTATCTTCTCGGGCCTGGTTTACTTCGGCGACCAAACACGGATCATCTCCGAGCAGGTGAGTACCACCAGCATCACCTATAAGCCGCTGAACACCATTCGTCTCGCCGTTTGGGAACAAGGTAAAACCCTGTACCCCGTCTTCCGCGACTTCTACGATCGTGCCGTTGACGCGATGGACTCCCTGCGGGACAATGTCGATAAAGGGGAGAACGACTCTATCTTCGACATGGAGGAATAGACTTAGGGCGAGGGGCTGTGCCCCGAGTAAATGATCAGGAATGCAAACGTACTTGATTTCATTAATTCTCGGGGCACAGCCCCTCGCCCTTTTGTATCAAGTTAAAGGCTCGTTAAAAACCATACCCGGCTTCCACGTCCAATCCCAGAAACGTGTCATATCACCACGCAAACAAACCATCCGCCCCATTAGTGGATTATCTTTGCGTCCGATCTTATGCGTAATCACCGCCACTGGCTCCTCTTTGCTGTCTTTACCCTCCTTTGCACCTGCGTCCGCGCCCAGGTCCAAAATACAGTAGATACCGCTGCTGCGGAGGTCATCAATATTGATAATGCCAACGAATTACTCGCGATTAACAAGGGGGCTATTCAGGTCCTGGTCGGTGAAGTAGAGTTGAGTCAGGACAGTATATTTATGTACTGCGACAGCGCAAAACTCATCAATGAGGTACAGGTTTATGCTTACGACGATGTTACGATTCAACAGGGAGACAGCCTGGCGGCTTTCTCTGACCGCCTCGACTATAATGCGGAAACGCTCCTGGCTAAATTGCGTGGCCATGTTGCACTGCAAAGAGGAAATACCGAGTTGTTTACGGACCGCCTCGACTACGACCTAAAGACCAAATTAGCCACCTACCATACTGGCGGACGCATCGTTTCTAACGGGGCTACCGAGTTGAGTAGTACCCATGGCTATTATTATGCTGATCTTCAGGAGGTGTATTTTCGGGACAGCGTGGTGGCCATCGACGATCGCTTTGAAATGAGGGCCGATACCTTGAAGTATGACCTGGCTGCCGATCGTGTTTACTTCCTTGGCCCTACGGTGATTCGTACCGATACGCACCGAATCTACTGTGAATCCGGCTACTACGATGTGCAACTGGATGAGGCCGTTTTTAGCCAAAACGCACAGTACCTGAGCGGTGATCGAAAAGCTGCCGCGGATACCATCCGATACTTTGGCGGACTTCGGGAAACCTATATCCTCGAAGGTAACGCCTTCGTTGCAGAAGGGGACTTTCAACGGGCAACGGCCGAGCGGATCAACTATTTCCGCCGCGAAGACAAATATAAATTAGAGGGGAACGCTTCCGTCCGGGATTCTATCCAGACGGTGACGGGAGACACCATCGATTATGACGTGGCTCGCGCTACTTATTCCGTAATTGGTGGTCGTCCCCGGGTATCTGCACCTCCGATGATCATTCTGGCGGACCGGCTGGACGCTGATCCCGAAACGGGTTTCAGCACGGCCTCCGGCCGTGTCGTCTGGCGAGACACCTCCGCCAACGTCACCATCGCTGCCCAAAATGCCCGGTACAACGAGACCACCGGTTACCTGTTGGCCAGCGGCGGTGCCGGCCCCGACCAGCCCGGCCAGCCCGAATATTTCGGCAACCGACCGATGATGACCTCGATCCTCGAAGGAGACACAATGTGGATGGTGGCTGATACCCTGGTCTCCGTCCGCAGCGATCAGATAGATACCAGCTATACAACTACCGTCCTCTCCCGTGATACGGTAATGCTCGGTGACTCCCTAACGATCAACGTCGTATCAGCAACGGATACCCTGATCACCTATGACACCATCCGCTACCTGGCGGCTCATCATGACGTCAGGATACTCAAGTCGGACATGCAAGCGGTCTGTGACTCTCTGGGCTTTAATACCATCGACTCCGTACTCACGCTCTATCAGAACCCTATCCTTTGGCAAGATACCAGCCAGTTGACGGGAGATACCGTTCGTATTCATTTCAGGGGCGAAGCCCTTGATAAGGTGCAGTTGCTGCGCAATGCCTTGGTCATCACTACACCCGATCTGGTGTTTTTTAACCAGGTGAAGGGCAAAGAAATTGAAGCTTTCTTCGACAGTACCAGCCTCTCCCGCACCGAGGTGAAGGGTAACGCCGAGGCCATCTACTACATCGTTGATGAGGCTGGTGCCTACGTAGGGGTAAACAAAACGGCCTGTAGCTCGATGGTGCTGCACTTCAGCAACGGCGGTGTTAAGAAGATCCGTTTCCTGAGTGCACCCAGCGGTAAAATGGAACCGATGCAGGCGGTTAACCACGAGACGTTCAAGTTGGAAGGCTTCCGTTGGGAAACTGCGCGTAAGCCGCTGACGGTGGACGACCTTTTTAAGGCGAGGACCGGCGGGCAGCCGTCGGTGTTACCAATACTGGAAGATTATCCGGAAGGGGAACCTCCTGGAGGTGGCTTAAACCCTTCTAACGCTAGTCCTCAGCCAGAGAAAAACGAATAAATGAGTTGAAGTTATTCTTTACCTCCGGGCGGGTTGGTCGGAACTGTTGTCCCTTCTTCTAATCTACCATTGTTTTGCGCTTGTTGGGAAATCTGAGATAGCGTATTTTTGCCACATGCCCCGAATCCTTATCCTTTGCCTTTTCTTCTACCTGACTCTTTCTGTATCGGCCCAGTCAGCAGAACTCTCTGCCGCTCGTGAAGCCTTAAACGGTGATGATGCCCGGGGGCAGATCACCTCCCTCGACAGCCTCGCTAAAACGGGAGAGGTAAGCCCGGATCTGTATCAGGCACTGGGCAATGCTCATTTTCAACGCGCTGATTTTGGCCTGGCCATCCTGAACTACGAGCGGGGGCTGCGCCTGAAACCAGGGCACGCTGGGTTGAAGAATAACCTAATGTACGTCCGGGCCGAAGCGGGCATTACCCGCCAAACACTACCGGACTTTTTCCTGTCTCGCTGGTGGCGCAGCATTGGTGCCGCCATTGGGGCCAGTACGTTGTATTGGTTAGCGATACTCTTTTGGTCCCTAGCCGTAGCTGGTGCGGTAATCTGGTTTCTGCGCCGTCAGGAAATGGACGAAAAGAAACGTTTTGCCTTGTTGCCTGGTGCCGTTATTTCCCTGGTGCTGGCTATCCTGTTTTTTAGCCTCGGTAACAGCCGGAACGCTTTTTTAGACAATGACCTGGAGGCCATTCTTATCGCTGAAACCGCCGACTTGCGGGTAGCTCCTGGGGCCGATGCCACGCTGGAGCAATCACTTTCCGCCGGCCTCAAACTTCGGGTGCTGGATGAGTATGATAACTTCATCAAAGTCAGCCTGGAGGATGGGAAGCAAGGGTGGTTGCCCGTGGAAACCGTGGAACGGATTTAGTGGGAGGGTGTTCCGCTAGTGCTTTGTCAGGTCGATTCTGTCGTATTAACTGCTGGTGAATTTTGCCTGCTGGCAAGGCGCTTGAACCGGAGTTTAGCCGTAGCTAAATGAGGATTCAAGCAACGCAGCCAGCGGGTAAAAGACGCCGCAGTTA
>JBGCFZ010000139.1:0-7954 GCA_045110355.1 Lewinella sp.
ATTCCTTCAGACCCTGACGGCCTCTAACATCGAGCGGGTCGAGGTACTTACCAATCCCGGGGCACAATTTGATCCGGAAGGCACGGCCGGCCTCGTTAATATCGTGCTGAAACGGAAAACGGAAGATGGATTCAATGCTACCGTGAACCTCAATGCCGGGACCGGTAATAAGCTGGACGGGAGCCTTGATGCCAACTGGCGGAAAGGCAAATTCAATACCACCTTCGGCGTAAATGGCCGCTACGACGAGCGTTTCTTCCGAGGCTTCCGCGAGCAAACAGCCACCTTCGCCGACACCTCCTACAGCCGATACTTTACCTTCGACGGCCTTCGTCAGAGAGAGAGCCAGGGCATTAATCTCGGCACGGAATACACCCTGAACAAGTTTTCGTCTATCGGCGTCAGCGGCAACTACCGAACCAATAGCGGGGAAAGTACCAACCTGCGCTCAACGCAGTTCTTTGACGATAATGGTGACCTTGATAACACAAGCTTCCGAACCGAAACTGAACCCCAGGAAGGAGAGAACTATGAGGTACGGGCAGACTACCTAACTACTTTTGCTGAACCAGGACGCAGCCTGTCAGCCAGCCTCCAGTTCAGCGAAAGTGATCGGTCAGAAGTTGAGAATTATGATGAATTTATCTATGACGCCGATGGCAATTTGCTTGATGAGGTGCACCAAAACAGCCCCTCCGCAAGCGGTCGTACCCAGTACATTGGCCAGTTGGATTATTCCCAAAAGATTGGCGAAGATTTCAAACTAGAGGCTGGCTGGCGTTCTACCCTGCAGCAAATAGAAAATGTGGCGGACTTCAACATCTTCGATGAGGATGGCCAACAATTCTTCCGGGTCGACTCCAATAGCAGCCGGTTCTTTTATGATGAAGACGTGCATGCCGTATACGGCACTTTTGGTGGAAAAGTAGACAACTTCACCTTTAGTGGCGGCCTGCGTGCCGAACAGGTGTATACCACCAGTTTCCTGGCAGAGCCTACCGGGGAAACCTTTAAGAACAATTACTTTAAGCTGTACCCGAGTCTTTTCCTGGGCTATGCTGTAAGTGAAAGCGGAACCATTCAGGCAAGTTACTCTCGCCGGGTAAGGCGCCCGCGTGATCGTGACCTCAACCCCTTCGTAGATCGTGGAGATCCCCTTAACCTTCGTACCGGAAACCCTTTCTTGTTGCCCGAGATCATTAATAGCTACGAGTTGAACCTGCAACAACGCTTTGAGAAGGGGACCTTCACCGGTGGAATATATTACCGTGCGAAATCTGATCTGATCACCCGGGTTACGGAAACCTTACCCGGTGGCATTCAGATTGGTACCCGGGCGAATCTGGACAGCGGCCGTGACTATGGTGTTGAGCTGATCACGACCCTGCGGCCGAGCCGCAAGTTTGACCTGACGGCCTCTGCCAATGCTTACCGTACTGAACTTGACGGGAACCTGCAGGAAGGAGCAGTGCAGGCCGACGGGTACAACTTCAGTGCACGTCTGCAAGGTTCTTACGAATTGCCGTGGGACGTGAAGAGTCAATTCACTTACTTCTATCGTAGTGCGGGGGTGACCTCACAGGGGAGAATGAACGCTATGCAAAGCCTTGATCTGGGCTTCCGTAAGCCAATCCTCAAAGACCTTGGAGCCCTGACATTGCGCGTTACAGACTTGTTCAACCAACGTAAGTTCGGATACACAACAGAGATCAACGGCTTAGTGACGACCAGTGAGTTCCAGCGAGAAAGCCGCATCGTTTACGTTGGCTTCCAGTACAGCCTGCGTAAGGTGAAAGGGAAGCAAAAGCGTCAACGCAGCGGCGGAGATGATGGCGGCGGAGATGAATTCTAACGTGCGGCGAAAAGATATATATTAGTGAGATGTTTTATAACTGTGTCCGCCCGGCTGCCAGATGGTAACTGGGCGGAACTTTTTTGGGCGCGTGCGCAGGTGCAAGGGGGAGATAATGAGCAAGGTTTAGAACCACAGATTAAATTGCCTCACACCCTTCCTTCAACCATTCTAATTCCTCTCCTTCCAGCAACGGGCTAACCCGTTTCAGGACCAATTGGTGGTAGTCATTTATCCATTCCACCTGCTCCCGGGTCAGCATATGCTGTTCGATCAGGCTTCGCTCGATGGGGAAGTAGGTCAGGGTTTCGAACTCCAGCCAACCATCGGTGGAGGCGGGCTGGACGGCGACAAGGTTCTCCACCCGAATGCCGTAGGCATCCACTTTGTAAAAGCCGGGTTCGTTGCTGATCACCATGCCGGCAGCTAGCGGGTACTGGGCATTGGGCGACTTGGGGTGCTGGTTGATGCTCATCGGCCCTTCGTGGACGTTGAGGAAGAAGCCGACACCGTGGCCCGTGCCATGGCCGTAATTTAATTGATTGCGCCACAGGGGCATGCGGGCAATCGGGTCGAGCTGGGCACCGCAGGTGCCCACCGGGAACTTCGCCATCGACAGTTCAATGTGTCCCTGCAACACGAGCGTAAAGTTGCGGCGCATTTCCTCCGTTGTTTCGCCAACGGCGAACGTCCGGGTGATGTCGGTGGTGCCAGTGGTGTACTGCCCGCCCGAATCCAGGAGGAGTAAACCTTCAGCCTTAAGTGTAGCGGAGCCTTGTTCTGGCGCCCGGTAATGGACGATGGCTCCGTTGCCGGCGTAGCCGACGATGGCGGGGAAGCTATCGGTGATGAAGTGTTCGTCTTCGGCGCGTAGCGCATGAAGTTTGTGGGCTACTGCGGCCTCGTCAATACCGTCGGCGATGGCGCCGTCGAGCCAGCGGCGGAGCCGCAGCAGGGCCACGGCATCGCGGGCCATGGTGCCACGCAGGTGTTCTAGTGCAGCGTCGTTTTTGACGGCCTTCCAGGCGGGGATCGGACTGGTGACCTCGGTGGTCTTGTCTTCTCCGGCGTGCATGGCCAGCCGGGCCGAGATGGTGGTGGGGTCAATGCCGATGTCGGCATTGATGGCGTTGGTCCGCCGGAGGAAGCTGCTGACTTTGTCGTAGTTGTGCACTTCCAATCGATGACCATCGGGTAGGTTGTCGGTCCAGGCATCGAAGCCTGGGCGTGGTGCGGCAAAAAGGGTGTGGTCTCCCTTTCGGCCAACAACGAGGTAGGCAACACATAATGGGTTGAAGTCGATGTCGGAACCCCGAAGATTAAGCAACCAGGCTACTTCGTCGAGGGCGGATACGACGAAATAATCCAGGTCCTTACCGGCCATCCAATCAACCAGACGACGGAGCCGGTCTTGCCACGGTTCACCACTGAAATCCGGGGTGTGTTCAAATATTTTTCGATCTGGAACGGCTGGCCGGTCTGACCATATCCTCCGCATCAGGTCTTCGTCAAGCACCAGGTTTAAGGCTGAATCGGCTAATTTTTTACGTAGCCTTCTGCTGCTGCTCAGGCTGGTGACCCGGCCGTCGGTGCCAACCGTCTGGCCATCCATCAGCGTAGCCCCTAGCCATTGTTCGATGGGAGAGACACCGGGTTGACGGTGGTCTTTCAGCAATTCGATGCCCGTGCCTTCTAACTCAGTTGTTGCCTGTAGGAAGTACCTGCTATCGGTAAGCAACTTCGCTTCGTGTTGCGTAACGACGAGTGTACCGGCGGAGCCGGTGAAGCCGCTCAACCATTCCCGGGCTTCCCACCGTGGAGCGGGATACTCACTTTGGTGCGGGTCAGTGCTGGGAACAATGTAGGCGTCGATCTGGGTTTCGAGCATGGCCTGGCGGAGGGCGGATAGTTTTTCGGTCGTGGTCATGAGGGGGAAGTTAGGGAAATAGTCAGAGAGTCAGGGAGCAGGGCAATCGCAAGGTCAGGGATCGGCCGCTCAAAGAACCATTTATCTTACGCTCCGCTCCGGAAATGGCCGCTTTGAGCACCTACACGTAGATTTTAGGGTCTCAAAGCGGCTTCAGGCATGGAGCCGAAGGCGGAATCCCTGAAGTTCTTTGGGCGGCCGGTGACCTTGCGGTTGCCCTAGTCAGGGAGTGGAGATCGTAGGGACTGGTCTCTCCCCTTGCTCCTTAACCCTTTACTTTGCATCCTGCGGCCCCGCCCTATGCTCCTTAATTTAAAGGTAATAATGCTCTTTGACGACTAAGCTTAAGGGTGGCGCTTGAAACCAGGCCTCGTGCTACGCGTTCAGTCTACAAGACCAAAAGACCAAAACTATGTTCCATACCATGAAATCCTCGGCCGATTTTGCCGCCGCCCTCGAAGCCAGCCATCAACAGCCGGTTGTCCTTTTTAAGCATAGTGATAATTGCCCCTTCAGCGGTGCGGCCCAAATAGAGGTGGCGCATGCGAAACATGATCTGGAGATTTACGGTATCACCGTCCAGTATACGCCAGAACTGAAGGTTGAAATTGCGGAAAAAACTGGGGTGGAGCATTCCAGCCCTCAGGTGATCCTACTGCACAAGGGAGTTGCCGTTAACCACTATTACCGGAGCGAGATCAAGGAGCGGACGTTGAAGGTTGCGATTAAGGAACTTAGTAACTGAGTTGGCGAGTTATTGAGTCGCCGAGTTGCTGCCGCAAGCATACGCTTGCGCACCCAAGGCGAATGAGCGTAGCGAAGTGAGTGGTTACGGCGGCAGCAACTCAGTGACTCACCAACTCAGTTACTCACTAAGAATTTAGCTTAGTCAATAAAATCAACGAGTTATCATCCAGTCATCCGAACTCATCCTCCGCCCCAACGGCGCCATGTATCACCTCGATTTGCTGCCCGGTCAGGTGGCAGAAACGATCATTACCGTCGGGGACCCCGAGCGGGTACGTGCCATTAGTCGACGGTTCGATAGAATAGAACTGAAGGTGGAAGCCCGCGAATTCGTGACGCACACCGGAGCGTTGGACGGTAAACGTCTTACGGTGATCTCCACGGGGATCGGTACGGATAATATCGAC
Source organism: Lewinella sp. (assembly GCA_045110355.1). Classification (GTDB taxonomy): domain Bacteria; phylum Bacteroidota; class Bacteroidia; order Chitinophagales; family Saprospiraceae; genus Neolewinella. The sequence continues at coordinate 4,934 of JBGCFZ010000139.1, forward strand.
ATTGTCTTCAACGAACTGGATGCGCTGTTCAACATCGACCTCGCCCGGCGGGAGGTGAAGGATGAGCTTACCAGGCTGTCTTTCGTTCGCTTGGGGACCAGCGGTTCTTTTCAGTCCGACCTGCCGTTAGACAGTTTCTTATTATCCGAAGCAGCACTGGCAACCGATGGGTTGCTGCCTTTTTACCTCTCGGGCGGTGAGCCGGACGAAGCGGCCATTTCCCTGTTTGAATACCTCGAAGACGACGGCGTTCAGTTACCTACCCCCGTATTGGTTGTCCGACCTGATCTGCCCGCAGTTTTTGCCAATGCTGACTTAGCCCGCGGCATGACCATGACGGCCGCCGGATTCTATGCTCCCCAGGGGCGCAGCCTGCGGCTGCCCTCCGGCCTGCATCCCGAATTACTCAACCGCATGCGAAGCTGGGAGCATGATGGTCTCCGACTGACCAACATTGAAATGGAAACGGCCGGTATTTACGGTTTGGCCACAGCACTGGGCCACCGGGCAGCCTCCGTCTCCGCCCTGCTCGCCAACCGGGCCGAGGGAACGTTCAGTAAACAACCTGCTAAAACGGTAGAGCGGTTGATTGATATGGGGCTTGGGTTGATCGGACAGATGGAGTAAAGGGGGGAAAGGAGTAAGGGGGAATGGGCTATCGCAGGAGCCGTTGAAAAAGGTAGACTTCGTGGCTGCCTTTGACGCTCGCTCACCTTTGGAAGATGTGATCTTAACCCGATAAGCTGTTCCCCAAACAATAGTAAACGATCCCCAGCGTTTTAATGGCCGGATTTAATCATCAAACGTGTCTTCTGTGTCTTTACTAACCCGCTTTTTAACCTTGGGCTTCCTATGTCTGCTCACCACCGGCTTAGCCGCGCAGACGAATTACGCCAGCGCCATCGATACTTACGTCGGCGCACACGACGCACAGGTGTCGGCTGCCAACTCGGCGAGGGTCACCCACGCGCCGGTCACGCTGCGGATCAATGCGGATAATGAACTGGAGGCGCTGATCAACAATGAGGAACAACTGCGAATTTCCCTGCAACGTGAGGAAGGTTCGGATATGGACTACCTGTTCCCGCTTACCATCGATTCGGCCCTTATTATTGTTACCAATGGCACTACGGTGATCATCGATCCCATTGGCCAAATGCATTTTGCACTTTCCCTCAGCCCTAACCCTAAATTACCCCACTTTGCTGCAGAGCCTACCCTTGTCTTCGAAGGGTACGGCCTGAGCCGGCATTGGGGTAAGACCGGTGGGTTTTCTATTGATTGAACCCCGGCAACCGGATGGTAGGGGCTACTAACAAATGTCTGCCCGCCTGAACTACGTTCCCTTTCTTCCGTTAGGCAAAGAAACCGTTCGTTCATGTCTCATGCTCCTTCCCGCTACCTTGCCCTTTTTGGAATGCTTTTAATGTTGGTGCTCTATGCACTCAATGCCTCGGGAAATCTTGGACCTAATCCGATTGGGACAACTTCTACGGCCACCAATCCGCTCATCGTTCCTGCCCCGTACGCTTTTGCTATTTGGGCACCGATTTATACCGGATTGATCGTTTTTCCGATTTTTCAATTATTCAAAAAACGGGAGAACCATCCCGCCTGGATTCCACTCCGGAAGTGGTTTGCCGCCAATGTGGTGGCCAATGGCGTTTGGTTGGCTTTTGCTTCTTACGACTGGCAGTGGCTAACGGTGGGGGTCATCATATTTATGCTTATTTCCCTGTTTGAGATCAACCGCCTGCTTCGCACGATCGAGGCGGCGAATGCCGACCGGAGTTACTGGTTGGAGCGTCTTGTCTTTAGTCTCTATTTTGCCTGGATTACTCTGGCGACGGTGCTCAACGTCAGTTCCGCGCTGCATTTCTATGGGTGGGATGGCTTTGGTATTGCTGAAGTAACGTGGACGATCATCATGATCGTTATTGCGGCGCTAATCGCTGGGTATACGAGCCGCCGTTATCGTGATCCGGCATATGCCGGGGTGGTCGTCTGGGCATTTGTTGCGCTGGCAATAAAGCACTGGGCGGGGACGCCGGTGCTGGGAATGCTTGCAGGAGCAGTGGCCGTTGTCTTCGCGGGGATCATGGTTTGGAATGCGCAAAGCAAGGTGGTGGCAGTTTAGCTAAGGAATACTTCGTTGTTATTAGTAATCCCGCCACTATTCTGGTTGGGTGTAGCCCTTTATGTGCTTACGGCAGGAAATAAGGTGGATGTATTTTAATTGCTATTGATAATCAATTGATTGCGCATTTTTTTGCGTTTTTAATGCGCACTAATTTTTAGAACAAGGCTGGTCTTTTCGTCTTTGTCCTCCGGGGGCAACGGGGTCTACTTTTGCCGTGCACCGTTGGTCCATCATTCATTCAGAAGGGGTAAGGCGTTGCGGCCGGGGAATGCTGAAAACCGGGTTTTTATAGAGTAGGCGCAAATTTATTGATTATGATTTAACAATTTAACTCCATTAATAGAGGGCACTGGATACGGCATGTTGCTGTGCTCACACTGCTTTTATTTTCGCTGTCCAGTTGTCAGGAAGACAAGGTTATTGTTCCTGAAAAACCCAGCGTTACGGTAGAAGAGTTTACTGACGCTGTGATTACTGACGAGTATTTTCAGAACGTGCTAACCATAATTTCCGCTGGCCTGGATAGTAAGGTGGATGAATTGGCAGTTGAGAAGTAACTGAACATATTATACAATGCTGAAAAGACCGACTATCTACGATCCATGTTCGATAGGATACCAGATAATGGTTCCAGAGAAGAACATGTCAAAGCAGTTTTTACGCGACTTAATGAAAAAATTACCGCTGAATTCGATGCGCTATATGACGTTTCTGAGGGGGCAACTTCTACTAGTGTGTCGAGAAATAAGACAACCCCTTGCTTTGATCGACTGACCAATGACCGGGCAAGTATTCAGACCACGGTGCTTTTATGTACGGGAGCAGCAGTGATTAAAGGCAGCTATGATGGAGCTTGGGCGTGTCAAGCAATTGCCACGGTA
>JBGCFZ010000140.1:0-3069 GCA_045110355.1 Lewinella sp.
TTCGGCGATCAGCTGCCGGAAAATATCCGCCGTATCCTCAACATCGAGCGACCCATCGAATTCCGGCCAGTAGAGTTTCTCAATCCCTTCGCGAGCGAAGTCTACGAACCAGTCCGCAACGTCTGGTTTCGGGCTAAGGGCGAAATCCCATCTGATGCCCGCCGGGAACACGAACTGGTCCTGGCCTATGCCAGCGACTATAACCTGCTAACCACCGCCCTGTTCCCCCATGGCAAAGCCATCGATCATCGTAACCTCCAGATAGCCAGCCTTGACCACGCCATGTGGTTCCACCGGCCCTTCCGGGCCGACGAGTGGCTACTCTATAGCATCGACAGTCCCTCCGCCAGCGGTGCCCGCGGGTTCACCCGCGGACACATCTGGGATACGGAAGGTAAACTGGTGGCCTCAGTGGTTCAGGAAGGCTTGATGCGGGAGGTGAAGCCTAGGAAATAAGCCTCGCACCGATCATTTCAACCAACGCTCAACATCAACCACTTCGAAGTAGGGGTTCCCTTCAAACAAACTCTTGATGATCGGAATATGGTCGGCACCCATCAATAGGAATATGGCCTCTTCCGAGTAGTCTAATTGATTAATCATCTTGGCGTAGATCATGATGTTCCTCCGGTACCAATCTGCGGTAAGCTTTGCACCGATCAGGGTATCCTCCTCATCGTAATTGTAGAAGTCCGTGCTGCCGATTTGTGGGAAATTTGCCAAGTAACTACCGTGTGAAGTTTTCATCCGTTTCGGGCTGTTGATCCATTGCAGGTATTCCAATAGGGTCGAGTTTTGCATGATGGAGTCTTCGTTGACCAGTTCATCAAACCTGGCTACTGCTCCTTTAGCTGTTCCCTCCAAAAAGCCTAGTTGTCCGTTCTCTTCCGCGTAGTCTTTAACTCCCTGGAAAAGGCTGCCATATCGGCCAGGGTTGTCGCACTGGTAAATCTTTTTGTGGCCCGCTTTCTTGGCTGCCCTGAAGCCTACCTGCCAAATCTCATTTCTGTATCTCAGGGTGTCAGTTCTCAAATAAGCAGCGTACCGAAGGTCCATCTTATTCTGAAACTCGAATTCAGGTTGTCGTTCAATGAACACTTTTTCAGCTTTCGTTGCCACGATGATGTCGGACAAGGCCTCGATACTTTTTTGGTGCTTCTCCTCGAAAACATCGTAAGTAGAATCTGTTTGGGCAAAGTGGAAAGTACCCAGCAGGTAAACCTTAATGGGATTTACTTCCAGGGGATTTTGGGCTGTTTGGGCAAAGCATATTGTTGGGTTGTACCCACAGGAAAGTATTAGCAGACTGATGGCTGCAATTAAATTTTTCATCCTTATTTTTTTGTGATTAGTAGTGGATAAACCCGTTTAAATGGATTCAATAAACTACTCCTCGTGATCAATTAATTCAACGTTTCCCTTAATGCGGAAGCCTACTAATGCCGTAGGGTTGATTTCTACATCAATTACTTGACCCTTCGATGTATTCCGCAGGGCCATTTTTCGAAAGCCGTTCTTGATAATCATGGAAGCAATGGCTTCGGGACGGGCGTACAGGATCATGTTTTTTGCGTCCATTTTCGGGTTTAACATCAGGCGGAATTTTCCTTTTAATTTTAATTCCATAGTGCATGTCCTGTCATTCCTGCTACAGATCCTCAGGGTGTCAGCCATATAGCCAGCTTGTTCCAAGCCCCACTTTACCGGTAATAATGCTTCTGAGGACTCCTTTTTACCTGCCTCTCCCTTGGTGGCACTTACCAAGTCATTTGAAGCTAGCGGATCAACTTCCGTTTTACGCGCTGGTAATGTTATTGAAAGCGGCGGAACAGAAAGTGTAGAGGTTTCCTCAGGCTTTTGTTCGAGCGGATCAGACTTCGTGCCCGGAAGGGCCTCTATGCTAAACGGTATTTTTTCCGGGGATGGCGTATCAGTTCTTATTGGTATTGGCTGGGTTACCGAGTTTTTTTTCCGCTCGGCAGGATTATTCATTGAGCGGTTTTTCTTGGGCGCGGCCGCAGGTGCAAGGTTAGGGGAAGGAGCGGTGTTAAGGGATAAACGGGCTACTGAAGCAGAGGAGGGCGTTTCGGTAATAGTTGAAGGCGCTGACTTCACCTGGTTAGTAATGGTGCTTGAAGCCGGTGCAACACCGGTAGCCGGTGAAGTAGCGGCGGTTACGGCAACCGGAAATGCCGTTAAGGGAGGGCTTTTGCTGGCGGTAGACACCGTAACGGTTAATACCACAGCAAGTAAAAAAGATAGCATAGCGAAGAATTTCGGGTAGCTCCCATACCACGGTCTTTTTGGTGGTAAAGGGGCCGGATTAAGAAATATCAACTCCACTTCCTTGAGACTCAACTCAACGGGCAGACTTTTGGCGACAGCAAACAACTGATCCATGTTCTCAGTGGCGGGGCTCATAACAGGATGTTTTTAGCACTCATCAGCAACTGTCCGTAGCTTCGGGGGGCTTCTGTTAGCAAATCCCGCAGGCGTTTGCGCCCCCGGCTGAGTTTCATTTTTACCGATGCTTCCGAACAGCCTTGTATCCCGGCGATCTCCCGGAGGCTGAAACCATTGATTTCGAACAGGATGACGGCGTTGCGTTGTTTTTCGGGGAGGCGGTGCAGGGTGCGGTAGAGGATTTCTACGTCCAGCAGGGCGTCTGGGGCCGCGCCTTTGGCGCGGAGGCGGTCCAAACTTTGCTCCTCCAAAACCTCCACCTTGTACCTGCGGCCGCGCCCCAAAGAAATGCTCCGGTTACGTGCCGCCCTGATCAGGTAGTGCAGTAGTTTACCTTCGCCAATATCATCGAAATGTTGGAAGGCGGTCAGTAAAATATCTTGCACCAAATCACGAACATCACATTTGCCGAACGCCGCCGTGGTGCAGTAGCGCAACAGGGCGTCATGGCATTCGGCATAAGCTGCCAGGAATTCGCGTTGTTTGTCGGTAGGTACCGGCATAAGAAAGTGGTTGACGAGGGGATAGTCGCTTCAACGCACAAAAGGTAACGCGGCAAAGGAAGAAATCTGCATTTTTTATCTGGACGTATAAAAAAACGGACCC
>JBGCFZ010000141.1:0-23663 GCA_045110355.1 Lewinella sp.
TACAGATTCATTTGTCCTACCACAGTTTTTTACAAGCGTGGGATTTTCCCGGCACCTACCAGCATTTGCAGAAGTCTTTCGAACGGCGCCCTTCGGTGGAATACTATCAGATGATGACTTCCGTGCTATCAGCGGAGGGCAAACTAAGGGCGGCTCATAATTATATCGACACGGCCTTGCAGATCGATCCGTTTTCTGCGATAAATTTCCACCTGAAAGGCTTTTTGTTTTACCTGCAAGAGCAACACGCTCCCGCCCTACAGTATTTCGAAAAAAGCCTGGAGCTAAAACCGGATGCTCACGTCTCCTTTGCGGAGATGGGGTTGTCTTACCTACTGTCTGGCGAGCACGAGCGCGCGTTGACTTTTTACCAAAACCTCCCGTTAGCTGAAGACGACCTACTGGTCGTCGGTGGCAAGACAATGGTCTATGCCCTGACGGCACCCGAAAGGGCTCCGGAGGGGATGCGGCTACTGGAAGAAGCAATGGACGGACCACAGAAGGATCTGGCATTGAACCAGCTCACCCTCTGCCACGCATTACTTGGAAATGAGGAAGAAGCCCTGAACCTATTGGAGCGGGGGATTGAAATGAAGCTACTACTGATTGTCTATACACAGATTGGCCCAGCCCTCAAGCCACTGCGGTCGGCACCGCGTTTTCAGGAGTTGAGGCAGCGGGTTTTGGGAGACGCTTCTCTTGCGGATACGACCGAACGGAAGTATAAGAAAGCACTTTTGTCGACGGAGGAAATAGACCGTTATAAACAAAGGCTGACGCAAGTGATGGAAGAAGAAGGGCCGTACTTACGCCCTGATTTAAGCCTGCGGGAGTTGGCGGGTCGATTGGACCTCCCCCACAATTACCTTTCCCAGTTATTGAATGAAGGTTTTGGTCAAAATTTTGCGGAATACGTAAATATGTATCGTTTATCCGCCTTTAAAACTAAGGTTGTCGATCCGGCTTTTCAACACCTTAGCTTACTGGGACTAGCTTTCGAAAGTGGGTTTAACTCGAAGACCTCCTTCAATACCTTTTTCAAGAAAGCGACGGGGCTTACTCCCGCTGCCTACCGCAAAAAAATACTTAAGCAATAGGTTCGGGTTTCAAAACCCGAACGATTAATGTGTCCGGCGGGCCGTGCTTTGTGGAACAAATCAAAACCACAAAGACATGTCAACTGCTATGATGAAGGCCGCCGTACTCACCCGCTACGGAGCTCCTCAAAACATCAAAATCACCGACATTGAACAGCCCACCCCGAAAGCCAACGAGGTGTTGGTCAAAGTGTACGGCACCCCCGTTACTGCCGCCGACACCATGATGCGGCGCGCCGATCCGGCTATTTCCCGGCTGTTCCTGGGCTTTACCCGCCCGCGGAACAACGTGATGGGTACTGGCTTTGCCGGCAAGGTGGTCAGTGTCGGCGCGGAGGTGGAAGACTTTGCCGTCGGAGATCGGGTATACGGAGAAAGCGGCCTTGGGTTTGCGGCCAACGCGGAGTACGTCTGCGTTGCGGCTGACGGGGTAATTGATTGGGTTCCGATGGCCCTCTCGTACGTAGACGCAGCTACTCTGTGTGACGGACCGCTTACGTCTTACCATTTCTTAAAAACGCTGGCTAATGTCCAAGCCGGTCAATCGGTGCTGGTTATTGGTGCTTCTGGCAGCCTGGGGACGGCAGCCGTGCAGCTGGCCCACGCCTTCAGCGCCCGGGTAACGGGAGTATGTAGTACCCGCAACGTAGAGCTGGTCAAATCCTTAGGCGCGTCCAGCGTAATCGACTATACCAAAACCGACCTCACCCAAGTAAAGGAAACCTACGACGTTATCTTCGATACGATTAGCAATACTTCCTACCGAAAGTGCAAGCACCTGCTTACCGAAACGGGAGTTTACGTCACGCCGGTACTGAAATTTTCGGTACTGGTAGACATGCTTCGCACTCGTTTTTTCTCATCTCAGCGTGTAAAGTTTGACGCAGCAGGCTTATTACCGCCGGAAAAATTAGGGGCTTACCTCAATGAGATCACCCAACTGATTACGCAAGGAGCTTTGCGGGCAGTCATCGACCAGCAATACCCTCTGGAGGAAGTAGTTGCTGCGCATGAATACGTGGACAGTGGAAGGAAGCGAGGCAACGTAGTGTTGGTGCCGCGCGCTGCTCGCGGCCATCACAAGAGTAGCCAGACTACGGCAAACTTGTACAATATCCTCCATAATCCAGCCATATCATGACCTATCAAGACATCACAATACCCAGCTTCAGCAGGACACTGCGGTTCTCCTTGTTCGATATAGCCAGTTAAAAGGAAAATCATTGACGATTGAATGTCAGTTCGTAGAAACGAACTGATAAAGTATAGTAGAAAATGAGCAACGATCTACCCATATCATTAGAGACCGTTGCAAAAAGAAACTTACCTAAATTCTGAATCAGCCCTCCTTTTGGGGCCGAATTGATGCCCCCCTACTATTCCTAAATCAAAGTAGTTTGAGACTTTATCAATTGCTATCTTGGCTTCTGACTTCGGTAAAAAGCCTCGCCGAAGCTAAGGGCCTCCCCTACGTTTTTTGCCTCATCAGAAACCACGCTAGCTGCGCGCTAGTTGCCCCAAACCACTCCGGCTTAGGTATATTCATCCCTCTCAATTAATAAATGTAGAGTTCCGGTAAAAAATTTCAGAACACATCAATTCTAACGAATTAGAACCTTTCAAATCAAGAGGCGAAAAGCACTTTTTAAAATAATTAAATCAGTTTTTTTGCCTCAAGTGACTTTCTTAACTTGGTCTGATTTTCCCAAAACCGATCCTTAATCTTATTCATGATGCGCTCAAACTCAGGATGGCTCTTCAAACGTTTAATAAGTGGTTCATCTTCCATTAGTAAATACCAGTATGGGTAATTTTCTATTTCAGAAAACACTTTTAGTTGCTCAATAGCCTCATTTATCTTTCCTTCATAAGCGTATTTCCAAGCCAGATTAACACTTCTGTAAGCGGACTGATCCTCTTCGCAATATTCTACATAATCATTAAAGAGTATCACGGCTTCTTCGTCCAGTCCCATCTTCTTGTAGACCTCCGCAATTTTGACGTTTTCATCCATGTGAATATCTAGGCCATTATCTTGCCTGGCTTTGACAAATCTCGCAAAATAGACGTAGGCACTGTCATATTTTTCCTGGATATAGAAAAACTTAGCTACATCATGTAAGATGTCCAAGCGATTAGTGTCCTTCTGCCATTCTTTCGACAATAGATTTATAGTCTTATTTGTATTACCGTCCTTGGCAAATAGGATGGCTGCTTTTAAACGTGGCGCATAATAGTTTTCCGAATAATGATCCAAAGACATATTGATGTACTCTAAGGCCTCATCTATGAACCCTGATGACACTAGAGCACTACTTAACTGTAAATAAACATAGCTTTGGGTAATAGAATCACTGGCAATATTAAGCTGAACTCCCTCCAATGCGTACTCTAGGTATTTATCCGTATTTGGCATTAAACGGAAATAGAAATCCGCAAGCATTTGCACCGCCAAAGGTGAATTTGGGTTGTACTCCAAAGCCTTTTTATAATGGGGTAAGGCCAGTTGGTACTCATTAGTTTGTACGTAATAAAAAGCCTTGGCGACCAAGCTTTCGGCGGACTTTGCATCATAAAGTAAGGCCTTATCTGCATAATTATTGATCTTTTCAGTGTACTGTTTCTCGGCTTGGGTTATTTCAAGCAGATAGTATGAAATAGCGATGTTGGCGTAAGCCAGTGCGAACTCAGGGTCTTGTTCGATTGCCTGTTCAAATAACGGAATGGCTTTTTCCCAGCCTTGCTTAGGCCTAGTATAAAAAAGGTCAATTGCCCGCAGGTAGTAATCATAGGCCAGTAAACTTTCGGTGGGCAGCTTCTCAATTTGTTCTAGTTCAGCGGGGGTCACCACGGCCTTAATTGCCGTTGCAATTTCCTTTGCAACTTCATTCTGAAGGGCAAATACATCTTTCACTTCGCGATTATACTGCTCCCCCCAAATCGGCTGATCACTTACAGCTTCAATCAATTGGATGTTGAGCAAAACCTGATCCCCAACGCGCTGCCCGCTGCCTTCTACCAAGTAATTCACGTTGAGTTCTCCTGCTATTTCGGGAACCCCCTTCGTCGTATTCCGATATTGCTCAACCGAGGTTCTACTGATCACGCGTAGGTCCTCAATCTTCTGTAGCTTGTTCAAAGCGGACGCCATGAGACCGTTCACAAAGTAAAGATTCAAGGAATCATTGCTCTCATTTTTGAAAGGTAATACTGCGATTGACTTATCAACGGTCTCCGCTAAAGGATCAGGAGCTGACTTTATATTGAAGAAGCCAGAGGAATAAATAAAAAACACAAGGCAGATTGCAGCGACCGTAATTGCGGTCCATTTTATTATGGATCGGCTTGATGAGTCTTGCGTAACTTTAGTAGGAGACTGGTCAATATTACCAAGCTCTTGATTGAAAACAGCATAAATCTTCATGGGCTTGGTGACATTCTTCAAGGTATGAATCCCCATTGAGGTCGTAAATAATTCAGCTTGATTTTTTATTTCATCGTGTACTTTTTCAGAAATGTAAACGCTACCTATTTTAGCCAATGATTCGATACGGGCAGCAATATTAACCGCATCCCCGATGATGTCTTGATCGGTGACAATAATATCACCCGAATGGATGCCAATCCGCATTGGAATTTTGAGTTTTTCCTTTCTGAACGCAAGCTGCATTTCAATTCCACACTGCACCGCAGCAATCGCACTTGTGAATATGCTAAGAGTTCCATCACCATAATACTGAAGGATGCGTCCACCAAATTTATCGGTTGTGGAATCAAAAATATTTCGGTGTAGTTCTCGGTAAGCGATAGCCTTTTTTTCATCCTGCTGCATGAGTCCGGTATACCCCTTAATGTCGGTGAACATAATAGCAACCAACTGCCGCCGCCGTTCGGAAGAAACACCATCACTATTATCAAAGTGAGCTACCTCACCTGGCGGACATCCATAATGTTCCCGAAAGCATTTGATGAAATAGGAAGCACTGCCAAAGCCAACCTGATACGAAATCTCAGACACCGTCAAAGTGTTCTCCTTAACCAACTCCATACCTTTTTGAAGCCGCACTTGACGGATAAATTGACTGACGGAAAGTTGCGTATGCTTTTTGATTTTTCGGAGTAGGTTAGAACGACTCATGTTCATGAGCGCTGCTAGTTCAGAAACCCCGAATTGCTCGTTGGAAATGTTTTCCAGGACCAGCGTATTCGCCCGATTTATAAAATCTGCTCCTGTATTTGATGTGCTCAACATATCCTTTTGGCATTATAATACTTGGGAAATCCATGCAAACAGATGCCTTTAAGGCGTCGACCAATTTACGAAAAAAGTAGCTTTTGCGTCATAGTTTATACACTTGCGCCATAGTTTTCATCCCCTCTTCAAACTTGATATCGATTGCTGGATCGGTCATATGCCGCGCATTTCCACGCCTCTCATCTTTGTGAAAGTCAAAAACGAGGTCAAACCCTGACCCTAAAAAATCACATCATGAATGCAGTGAAATTCACTTCCCTAGCAGTAGCCTTAAGCTTAACGCTTGCGCTTATCTTCCTAACATTTGCTTGCAATGAGGCCGACAAGAACACCAACGCTGAGCCACCAATAAACCAACCGAAGATCGACATTCAAGCGGCAATAATGTCTGACCGGATCGACATCGTGAAACAGCACATTGAGGCAGGAACTGATCTTAACCAACAAGAGCAAATGAGCGGATCAACACCTCTAATCACGGCAACCACCTTTGGCAAAACAGCCATTGCTAGTGCATTAATTGAGGCAAACGCAGACCTATCCATTAAGAATAATGACGGCGCTACGGCTTTACACACAGCCGCTTTCTTTTGCCGCATCGAAATCGTACAAATGCTACTTGACGCCAAAGCGGACAAGACGATAAAGAACAATTTCGGTGCGACTCCAAGAGAGAGTGTGATGGGATCTTTTGCGGAGATAAAACCCTTCTATGAGATGCTCCAACAGCAACTAAGCCCCCTTGGATTGCAACTTGACTTAAACGAAATAGAAACGACGCGCCCAGTGGTAGCCATGATGTTACAGTAGATCGCTCCTGCCGAGTTAAACAACCTAACAAATTCAATAATAACACTGTAATGACTTCAGAAAGAAGACACGATATCGATTGGTTACGAGTGATTGCGATCGCTTTATTACTAATCTATCACATCGCCATTATTTTCCAACCTTGGGCTACGTTCGTTGGCTTTATAAAGAGCGAAGAATCACTTGAGGCTTTATGGACACCAATGACCATGCTAAATGTTTGGCGAATTCCACTTCTGTTCTACGTATCAGGTATGGGACTCTATTTCGCCATGCGCAAGCGAAACTGGAAGCAATTGATACTGGAGCGCACTAACCGGATTCTGTTGCCCTTCACGTTTGGTATAGTGGCCATTGCACCTCTACATATGCTTATTTTTCAAGGGCACTATAATTTGCCCTTAGGATACTATCCTCACCAGGGTCACCTATGGTTCTTAGGAAACATATTTGCGTACGTCATCCTACTTTTACCGACATTTTACTATCTAAAAAAGCAAGAAAATACCAGACTCAAAAAAGTATTATCCGCTATAGTGAGCAACCCAATCGCTCCCTTGCTGATATCCGTATTTTTTGTCATCGAGGTTATCATAGTTAACCCATCGATATTTGTTTTGTACGCTCAGACTTGGCATGGCTTTTTCCATGGACTTCTCGCCTTCTTTTTTGGCTTCCTCTTAGTCTACAGTGGTGAAAATTTTTGGAAAACTATTTTGAAATGGAGGTGGCTATATGTTGTTGTAGCCCTCATCCTGTATGGTTTAAGAGTCAATTCACTTGGAACTGAAGCGCCTGGGTACTTGATGGCTATAGAATCAAACTGCTGGATATTTGGAATTTTTGGCTTCGGCTACCGGTATTTAAATAAACCAAGTAATGCCTTGAGCTACTTAAGCCAGGCCGTGTACCCTATATACATCATCCACATGTTTGTATTGTATGCTGGTGCCTTCTTGATACTGCCATTAGAAGCATCCATCTTATTAAAATTCACATGCATTGTAGCTTTTACCGGTTTGGTGTGCTACCTCATCTATGAATTCATCATTAGAAAGCTTGGTTTCTTAACGCCATTGTTTGGCATGAAATAGAAAACCAATCAAAATCACTCATTCTTAAAAAATTATTACCATGAGATATTTAATCATTATCGTTTTTACTCTTAGTACGCTCAGCGCTTTTGCTCAAACTAACGCACCAGCAGATAAAGAAACTGAAGTAGCCCATAAATACAGGGTGAGTACTACTTATATCATGACAGATCTTATCCTGGAAGACTTTAACAAGCGAACAAGTAACCAAATGATAGAGCTTCATGTAAAACGCAATTTGGACAATAAAAACATCGTAGGTGTGAAGTTTGTCACCTGGCGATTGTTTCAGCCAATGGGAATCACATGGTGGGATGGCCTTTTAGATAAGCTAGAGACAAAAAGTGAATTTTATCCAGGATATTTGAGAGAAACAGGAATAGGCGTAACCTACCAACGTATGCTATGGAAAGGACTATTTGCAACTGTTGAAGTTGTACCGCAATTTCAAACCTATACGGATCTAGACGGTAATAAACTTGAAAATGGTTTTAAAGTTTATAACTCGGTTCATTTGGGCTATCATTTCGCATTTGGAAAGAAAAAACGATTTTTCATAGAACCACAGGTTCATTGTAACCAATGGATGTTTGATAACAATTCCCCTGATGGATTTAAGCAGTTGGACGATAAATGGAGGAACTACTTTCTCTTCGAGCCAAACCTTTATTTCGGAGTAAAATTTTAAGGTATTGTCTGACAAGTCAGGGTTCATAATTCTTGGCTTGTCAGACTATACCTAAGTCAAAGTGGTTTGGGTATATCAACGTGAATTAAGAGAAAGAACTGGTTTAGGGTAGGGACGATCTACCAGGAGATCCTGCTGTTCACTCAGTGCTGACGCACTGACCCCAAAAACCTAAACTGTTAACCACACTCTTCAAGTAGTAACTATGGACTCCTTATTTAAATCAACATCAGGGAAAAAAGAAATACTTGACTTGTACGACCAAAAGCTGGAAGAACTGAACATCTCCTATGAGTCAATCTATATTGAGACAACTTTTGGGAGAGCCCATATCCACGAAAGCAAAACACCCGAGTACGACTGGCCTCTGAGCGTAGGTAAAAAATTGAAGTATGAAAACAACTGAACAAGCCAGGACGGGACGACTGGAAATCAGAGTCAAAATGCAGAGGTACTATCCTATCAGGAAGAGAAGGTAGCAGCAGGTACATTTATGGCTTACACCATTAAAGTCGAGATGTACGACGCTGGCAACTTACATGCTGGGCTTCGGAGAGAGCTACGTCGTTTTTCTGCCCAGCGGCAGTATAATTTTCCAGTTTCTCGATGAGTATGACCTCGACATTACTAGTTTGATCAAGGCCGTCGAAGACCTCAAGCCATCTTGTGATTAATTAAGAATAATCAGCCTGAAATGAAAAAAATAAAAACAATTCAAGTACTGAAGATCATACTAATCGTTGGATCAGTATGCTCCTTATTTTTTGTTCCGTGGATACTTGTAAAAGCTTGGATACTACCGTTACCAGATACGGTAAAGGGGCAATTGGAAGAGGCCACTGGCCACGGATTTGACGGAATGATTGTTTATATAGATCAAACGGGGCATCCGCCTCAGCATTTTACCTCCGGTTGGCATAATAGAGAATCAAAGACACCTGCCAAACCTTACGCCCTGTTTAAAATTGCCAGCATTAGCAAACTATATGATGCTGTAGCCGTCACTAAATTGATAAGTGATGGTCGGCTTTCTCTAGATAGAACAATCGCTAATTATTTACCGGAACTTGTGGGAAAAATCGAAAACTCAGATGAAATCACTTTGAGGATGCTTGTACAGCATAGAAGTGGAATTCCAAATTTTACGGATGCGCCAGATTTCTGGGCGGCTCCAACAGAGACTTATGAAGAAAGCCTTGCGTTGATTCAGGGCAAGCCTGCCAACTTCAACCCCAATGAAGACTACGAATATTGTAATACGAATTATCTATTAATCAACAAGATAATGGACAATGAACTAGGCTATGATAATTTTCAATTCATTCAGGAAGAAATTCTGACACCACTGAGTCTTAATAATACCTTCGCATCGCTAAGTGACGTGAATATAGAAGATGTAATGAGCGGCTATCATATTGGGTACTCTTCTGATCTAAAAACAAATGATTATGGTATGCATGCCACAGCAGAAGACGTGGGAACTTTTCTAAGGGCATTGAACGATGGATCGTTGTTTGCACCGGGAGAACAGGAAGTATATGCTTCCATTTATGAGTATGAACACTCAGGTTGGGTCCCGGGATACCAAAGTTTCGCAAAATATCACAAAGACCTTGACACTGTTGTTATTCAATTCTATAGCACAACCGATCCTAAGCTGTACAACTGGAACTTGTCACAAATCATTAACAACAGGATTATAAAAATACTGAAAAAACAAAAAAACTCATGACAAATCTTATGCAGGCACCAGTGTAGCAGATTTTTGTCGCGAACACCAATCAGTCTTCCTACTTTCTACAAGTGGAATAAAGATCATCACCCTTGATAATTAATACCTAGTAAAGAAATTATCTTCACTCAAAAATCCATGAGTTGTGCGATTACCCCCTGCAATACTTCCGCTTTTATTCCTGTTCTGTAGTTGTCAGCCCCAACCCGTAGCGTGGGACGGGCCGACGTTGACCAAGGACCGGGCACACTTAACCGTTGAGGAGTTAACCGTGGGCAAGGAACTGCCACTGGCAGACCAAAGCTTCATGGCCAGGCCTGCATGGTCCACCCCCGCGAAACATTCCCTACAGGGCACGCTGAAGATTAAGGAAACGGTACTCACCTACCCAAAAGAGAAGGAATTTTACCCCGGAGAAGACATCTTTCCGGCCCTTCAATTAGACCTGCTGACGCACGGGGCAGCCATCATCCCCCGAAACAGGGAAAGAATCAGCACGAAGAATCAACGTTCCAGTTACTGGGACGTAATCGTTGGCACGGGGGAGGCCTGGCAAGAAGCCGGAGATGGTGAATGGAGTCGTGCGTCCTTTCCGCTTACACTTACTGACCGATGGATTGGCACCGCCAGAAACTGTGTTGCCTCATTTGTTTTTAAGCCTGACTCCATCAGTAATATCTGTTTACAGTGTAGCCAGGAAACGGCGGATATTGATGATAAAGGGTTAGCCAACATTAGTGGGGTTCTGTCTGCAGACTTTCAGGGAAAGCAGTTTGAAGACACCGCACAAATAATCCAGGCCTATCAACAGCTGGAAGCGGCAAGGCTACCATTGCGTCCACTTAGCGAATTCGACCGCAAAGGGGAAGTTGCCAACTACTTCGATCGTATGATCGTCACCAATGCTCCAACCAGTCTGGGAGCCATCTTTTGGAACGATACACTGTTCCTGCACCCACCAAAAACCCGCCATGGTGACTACCCCTACCCTGATGAGATGCGACACGGTTTGTACTCCGTCACCAAGAGCATGGCGGGAGCGCTATCCCTACTCTTTCTTGAAGAACGTTACGAGGATGACCTGTTTGATCTGTTCATTACGGATTATGTCCCGGCCCTCGCGGACCATCCCGGCTGGAAAGAGGTAACTTTTGCTCAGACCCTGAACATGGTGACTGGTGTCGACGGAGGTGAAGACCCCGAGCGCTTACTCAACACCCTGATCGTGGCCGAAACCGCTGACGAGGCGATCAATAACATCGCCAGGCTCCCGGATGTACCGGCGTTGCCGGGGCAACAGTTTAATTATGCCTCCACTAACTTATTCGTCTTGTCCTACGCGCTGCAGCAATACGTGATCACCAAAGAAGGTGAGGGCGTTAACTACTGGGACCTGGTGCGGGAAGAGGTCCTCATCCCCATCGACGCC
Organism: Lewinella sp.; assembly: GCA_045110355.1. GTDB lineage: Bacteria > Bacteroidota > Bacteroidia > Chitinophagales > Saprospiraceae > Neolewinella. The sequence continues at coordinate 11,106 of JBGCFZ010000141.1, forward strand.
GGGCAGTTTATGGTTTTACCTACCATCGAACCTGATTCAACGGAGGGCATTCCCATCCTTGCTTATGGTGCCCTGCCAACCATTGATGAGGCAGCGAAAATTGCGCTGTTGTTTGCCAACGAAGGCAGCTTTTCGGGTAAGCAGCTTCTCGCCAGAGCGCAAGTCCGCGACATTTTTGGTAAAACCAACTGGGCTGGCCATAGTACTGGTAACGATTTTCGGGGGAGTGGTTACCAGCACGGCTTCTGGTCGAAAGTAATTAACGCTAACGGGTGCCAGATTAAGGCAACCTATATGCTGGGGTTCGGGGAAAACTATGTGATTTTCCTACCCAGCGGCGCCATCATCTTCAGATTTCTTGACGAGCACGACCTGGACGTCAGTGCGCTAATTCAGGCGGTGGAAGCAGTCGTTTCTTCATGCGATTGATTGGGGCGCGGACGCAGGTGCAAAGGAAGGGACGAAGCAGCAAAGTACCTTGGCTTACCTCGTCCCCCAAAAGCATTAATTCGAAACCTGACCGACAGTTTGCTGCCAAAGCCCCTTAGCCGCTACGCCTTCGGCGTATTGCCTAAAGTCGGTAGCCGGCCGTCCCAGTACTTTTTCGACGTCCTGCGAGACGGTTTGGTTATCCGGGTTCCCAAGTACTTCTTCGAAGAGGTACCCCAGTAACCAGACGTAATCATCCGGCAAACCAGCGGACTGCAGGCCACCCCGGAACGCTGCCAGAGAGATGGGTTGAAAGGCAATAGATCGACCGGTAGCGCGGGCAATTTCCGCCACAGCCTCCCCAAAGGTCAGCTTGCGGGGGCCGGTCAATTCCAGGGTTTCCCCGTCGTATTCGTCGTACAGCAGTGCCTGAACCACTACCTCGGCGATGTCCTCTACGTCCACAAAAGGAATGGCGGCCTCAGGCATAGGTAGTGCAACCTCTCCCGATAAGACCGGCTCCAGCAGGAAGCTCTCGCTGAAGTTCTGGTTGAACCAGGAAGCACGGACCAGTGTATAGCGCAGCCCCGACGACGCAACGATGCGCTCACAGGCCTCTGCTTCCTGTTCTCCCTTACCCGAGAGGAGTACCAGTTTTTCAACTCCTTCGTTCCGGGCAGCTTTCGAGAACTCCCGGATAGCGTCCTTGGCTCCAGGTACCGCCAGATCGGGAGAATAAACAACGTAAGCCATTTTGATGCCACGCAGTGCAGGAGCGAAGGTGGTTGGGTCGTTCCAGTCGAAAGCCGGCCGGCCCCGGCGGCTGCCGATACGAACGTGGTGTCCCAGTTGCTGTAGTCGGGCAGCTACACGGCTACCGGTTTTTCCGGTACCGCCGGTGATAAGAATTTGATTTGTCATAATAAAACAGGTTTGTTAAATGATAAAATTGATGAGTTAAGGCACTACTCTCCTTTGCCAACGGGGTTGGCACGAGAAAAAAGCAGCGGTGTTCTATGGGGGGAGTTACTTCGAGAACGCGGCGAGCAGCGCGGCACAAAAAGATCCCACGGAGGCTATTGTACGCAGCAAATGGAATTGGTTCCAACGTTGTTCGTAGTTTTGCCGAAAGACTTTAGCTTCGGTAACATTCTGGTCTGCCAGTTCCAATAGTTCAAGTTTATTGTTCAATGGAACGTTGCCGAGGGCGGTTACACCGAACGTACCCAGCACGTAAAGAAGGGTAGCCCCAAGTAGCAACCAGAAGGAGGACTTCGTCGGATAATGCTGGAAGGTCGTTGCGCTCAGGACAAACACCGGGCCCAAAAAAATTAGGAAAAAAACCGGATTAAGGATAGCCCGGTTGATGGACTGCATGCTTTCCAGGTAAACACTGTCGGACACACGCTGGGTACCAGGAATGACAGACACGGACCAGGCGAGAAACAAGCCCGCCGAAAGGCCGGTAAGGAGGATGGCGACGTAAAGGATCATTGATTTATAAGTAATTATCATTGTTTATGAATTTGCGTTTGTAGCCACCGTCTTAGGCTATCTGATTCGGCAGCTGTAAGTGGAGTTCCGTCAGCTTTAGGCATACGCCGCTGGACATAGACTGCCCGGTAAATACGCTTAGCCCGCTTATCCATGTTCTTCGTCTTGAAGACCATGAACGGATTTTTCTTGCGGTGGCAGCCGTTGCATTTAGCGTCGAGTATCCGAAAAGCCGCCGGGCGCAACGGATGTTGTCCTGCTCCCGTATCGGGCGGTTTCGAGCTAATGGAAGGTAAGAGAAGGAAGAGCAATACCAAGAGGGTACTGCTGCTTAGGGTAGTAGATAATGGTCTCATGATTTATCCGTTATTACCGGGTTGAACACTTCGGTTTACGGATGTAAAATTCAGGACTAATCCTGCCTGATGCTTGACCGCATCGGCCAATGTGTTGACACTTTACGCCAAAGCCTTAATGAGCCCTCATCCCTGCTGCCGGTAAGCGACCGGCGATAGCCCCGTCCAGCGTTTGAAGGCGCGGCTGAAGGCGCTTTGCTCAGAGAATCCGGTCTGAAAGGCAATGTCCGTCATACTCTGCGTCGTCGTACGAAGTAAACGCCGGGCAAGAGACTCCTGCGAACGACGGGTTAGTTCCCGAAAGGAAACCCCTTCTGCGGTCAGCCGACGAGTTAGTGTACGGTTGCTCATTCCCAATTGCTGCCCCACTTTTTCTACACTAGGTATTCCACCCGGCAGGGCGCTGCAGATCAGCGTGTCGACCTGTGCGATCAAACCACTTGCCCCGATTTTGAGTTCAGTGGTTTCTTCTGCAACTTTGGCGACCAAAAACTGATTAATGCCAAAATCTGCTTTAGCGGTGGGCATCAGCAAATCTTGCGTACGGTACGTTAGCACGTTTTGGGGTTGCCCGAAGTGAACGGGGCACTGAAAAGCGGAGATATGATCGGCAGCAGAGGGCGGTGCGGCGTGCTGGAACGACACGCTGATGGGGGAGATTGTTGTTTCCGTCATGGCCCGCAGTACGACTACAGAGGCAGAGAAAGTAGCCTCGTTAGACAAGCCAACACCCCGCCGGCAAGGCGCACGATGGAGAACGATATGGGATTCTTCTGCTTCCGGTAAGACTTTAAACACATAGGTATTCGACAGAAGTTTGAAGTAGCGTTCGCTGCGTTCATAAATTTCCTTGGCCTGGGAGCAGGTCCGCCAGGATAATCCCAGCACGCCGTAGTCCTCAATTTTCATCTGCTGCCCCACGCGTATTGCGAATCCTGGGCCAAGTAGATCGTCAAGGTGCTCGTGCAGCGCGAAGAAGTCATCAGCGGGTACGGCCTGAATAGCCTCAAGCTCTTCCTCCGACCGGGCGAACTGGGCCAAATGTGCCGCCGCCAGGCCTTCCGTTTGGGCGTAACGGGTCATTTTGCGGTATAGCTTTACGGAGATGTACTGCACAATAAGAGCCTGAGTTGAATTGGATTCAGCGATAAAAATAGGGAATCGTTAAATACTTTTCAACACGGGTGATTCGCGGCTAATCGCCCCCTGCTTTTTGGTCTTTCTCTTTGCACCTGCGGCCGCGCCCAAATTGCCTTCCATGAGTTGACGAGGCGCGGACGCGGGTGCAGTGAATGGTTTTGAGAACTCGTTAAATCACGGCCGACAGCATCCGTTAGCGCAACCACGAGTGTCGCCTAAATCCAGAAGTTTATTGTTATCTTTATTGTGAGTGCCAACACGAGTGCTCCGTCAGTCCAATCCTTGCACACCGTCTGCGGCCTCTTTTTTTAGCTGACTGCACCTTATACACAAAATCAAACTGACAGACCATCAGGTCTGCACGGACGAGATGGCATCCTCTACCCTCCCCCCCTTATCTACTTATCAGAAAGGACTAATTTTCATCCTGGCCTGCCTGCTGTTCAGCATCGTTGTGGACTACATGGCGCTGTCTGCGCTTTCCGCCGTACTACTACCTGCGCTGGAGCTAACGACTAAAGAATTTGGTATACTCGTCTCTGCTTACGCTTTCAGCGCAGGCATTTCCGGCTTTCTCGCAACGGGCTTCGCCGACAGTTTTGACCGCAAGCAATTACTGATGGTTTACTACGGTGGATTTTTGGCGGGTATTCTGCTTTGCGCCTTAGCCCACTCATTTGTAGTGCTACTCATCGCCAGAATTGTCACCGGCATTTCCGGTGGGGTAGTTGCCTCAATCTGTTTTGCTATTGTGGCAGATTTGTTTGCTCCAGATCAGAGAGGTCGGGTTATGGGCTACGTTCAGCTGGCCTTTGCGGCCAGCCTCGTGGCCGGATTGCCGCTCGCGTTATACCTGGCCACTAATTTTGACTGGCACTTATTATATGGAGTATTTCTGGTCTTTGGCCTAATATTTTTAAGCATTGTTTTTTTCAAAGTCAAGCCTGTCAATCAGCACCTGAATACAACCCAAGCAGTTGCTTCTCCAAAGCACTCGCTCCATGTCATGAGTAACCAAAGTTACTGGACGGTATTTCTAAACAATGTATTCCTGGTACTGGGTGACGTGATGTTTATGACCTTCGGGTCAGCTTATTTAACCAATAACCTGGGAGTTAGCCTTGACGATCTTCCGATTTTATTTGGTCTTGGTGGTGTAGCGACTATCCTACTCAGTCCCGTTGTCGGGCGGTTCACAGATCGATACGGCAAACTGAAAGTTTTTACCGTTAGCACCGTAGTAACGATGATAATAGTTGGCATCTTCAGCCAGTTAGGAAGCGTTTCGTTCTGGCTGATTGCCTTGGTGCATACTTTACTTTTTGCAGGGATCAACGCCCGGATGATTGCTGCAACAGCCATGACGACGCTCGTACCAAATCAGCAGGACCGTGGTGCCTTTATGTCCCTTGATGCTTCCTTACAACAACTGGCCGGAGGCGTGGCAGCTATTGCTGTCGGGTGGATCGTTTTTCAGGCAACAGACGGGAAGGTGCAGGGATATCCAATATTGGGTGGAGTAGTTATTGGCGTGATGCTGATGACCATAGGCTTGATGTACCTCGTTCATTTAACGATAGAGCGAGAAAGTTCAGATGACCAGAAGAGGAATAATCGGGGTTAAATACCCAGATTCTAACCAAAAGGTTCCAGATTTCATTCCCGAACGATGCGCGTGAGCTACCGCCGCATCTTTGCCTTGCCAATTAAAATAATCACTGACAGATTTTCTACTAATCGTTGAGCCTTACCCGCTAAACGACAGGGATTGTCTTGTCCAAAAATCACCATAATGAAAAATCCATTCCTCTACATTGTATTCATTTTACTCACCGGGCTGCTGTTCGTTTCTTGCGATGATGACGACACTGTCACTGAGCCAGCACAACCACCAGTTACTACGCCCGCTCAACTGACGGCGGCCCTGGAGCAAATCCACACCTCCTCCGATGCTCCGGGCTTTGCCGTCTCAGTCGTTAAGGAGGATGTATTGCTGTACCAGGAGTCCTTTGGCAAGGCCGACATTGCTGCTGATCGTGCCTACACCAACCAAACGACTCAACCCATCGGGTCGATCAGTAAAACCTTCGTAGCCGCGGCGATCCTAAAGGCCATTGGGCAAGGGCATTTTACGCTCGATACGGACATCAACGACATTCTCCCCCTAGAGGTGACGAACCCCAACCACCCGAATGCCATTATCCGCGTTCGCCATCTTGTAACACACACGTCGGGGCTGATAGACAATGACGAGGCGTACCTGCAAGCTTACCACATTTTGCCTGGTGAAGACTTGTCCACCCCTGGTGCGCAATTATTGCAAAACGCCTTTGGCGCTGAGCAACGGAGAACTTACCCGCTGGAGGATTTCCTCGCAGCGTACTACCTGCCGGAGGGCGATCTGTACAACCTCGACAACTTTGCCGCAACCCCTCCCGGTGCCGCCTGGAACTACTCCAACATCGCAACCTCCCTGGCCGCCTACCTGGTGGAAGCGGCTACGGATACCCCCTTTAGCGAATATGTGACCGAGAATATCTTGCAACCGCTGGGTATGAACCAGACAAGTTACAGCGTGGCCGATCTCGACCCCACCCAATCAGCTAAGCTGTACTGGGATAAAGCTACGTCGCTACCAACCTATGCAAATGAGTCCTACCCCGACGGTAGTCTAAATACCAGTAACGAAGACCTAGCCCTGTACCTGATGGATATGATGCGGGGGGCGAGCGGGGCCTCCACCGCCCTCTTCTCTACCAACGAGTACGATATGCTCTTCAACGCTCAGCTCGCGACCGGGATGGTCCCCCCCAATGTGGGGGAAAACCAAGGGCTACTCTGGTTCCTTGTCGGCAATATCATCAGACATGACGGTAGCGACCCAGGAACGACCTGCAATATGGAATTTCTCACCAACGGCGGTGCAGGTTATCTCTTGCTTACCAACATGGACGCTTCTACGGAGAATCACGGAACCGCTTACAGTGAACTGGCCACACGGGTGGACGACGCCGTCAGTGAATTTATTCGGGCCAATTAAATAACGCGTCAAGATTCATTCTTCAGCCTTAAAATTTAACAAAATGAAAACTATATTCATCTCCCTCGGCCTCCTTTTCGCTGTGACGGCTTTCGGGCAAGACCACGGCAATTCCATCGAACGCCATGGTTTCGTTATTGGCTTCGGGATAGGTGGCGGGGTAATCAGTATTGCCGATAGCGGCGACGAGACCCCCTTCGACGAAGCTCAAGCGGGAATCAGTCTGCCAAATTTAAAATTTGGCTGGATGGTCAGCAATCGGCTGGCCCTGCTGGCCACCTTCCCTGGAATGATTTATGAATTTGAGGGTAAAGACCGCAGCTTCGACGCCTTCATCCCTTCTGTACAATACTGGATGAGTGATCGTTGGTGGATAGACGCCGGAGTAGGCCTGGCAATGGACTTTCCTGCTTTTTATGAAGTCGATGATTTCCGCGACGAAGACTGGAACTTCGGCGGGGCAGTATCCTTCAGCACCGGTATTGAGCTGGTACAGCAAAAAAAGTATACGCTGGACCTACAAACCAGGCTGCATATGGGACGGGTGTACCTGGATAATGATGCACACCGGGACGGTGTCGCTTTCACCGTCGGTATCGGCTTCAACTGGTATTAAGTATGAATCATCAGCTTCGCTTAAGAAAAGGAATAGGTTGGTACCTAATGACTTCCAGCCTATTCCTGAGCCTTTGGAAGGCCAATTCGCTATCCGTCGATCTCACACAGTGGAGAGCGATGGTACTGGAAGAAGAATTCTGGCTGGAACTTATGCCGTTTGTCTACTTCGTCACGCTACTGCTTGCAGGCGGGAGTCTTGTCTGGCCGCATAAGTATTCTCTCTTACTCCTCTTTTCCTACGCCGGGTTCACACTCGAAGAATTGATCCTCAGCTACTTAAGCTCAACGGCAGTACCATTTTCTTACCTGAGTCACTGGTGGCTATTCAGCACCGTTGTGGGTGGAATAGGTGGATTATTTCTGCTAAAAAAAGAGCAGAATAGTACCGGAGATAAATACCGCTTTCGAGCACTTTGGTTTGGCATTGCTTTTGGCTTGAGCTGTAGCCTCTTACTGTCTATCCTCGGTTTTTAACCCATGATTCGGACACACTATTCTCCTATTCAAAACAGTAAAAAATACAATAACCATGAAAAGATTATTCACTCCTGTTCTTCTTCTGACCTTAACATTAGCAAGTAACACATTACTTATTGCTCAGGATACTTCCGACAGCATTAGCAGGGTTGAAGAAGCCAGGCGATTGATTGCCATTCCTGCCCCTAAGTTTCAACAACCTTTTTCGGGCAACTTTAATCCGGAAGCAATGGCGGATCTGGGCTTCGAACAGATTTATGAAGCTGACGAAGTCTTCCTCGCAAAGGAATACCCCCCGGTATTTCGTGCTTATTCGCAAGGAGCCTGCTACATCGTCGAAAACGCTACCCATAACGGAATTAGACATAGCTCTGATGCCTGGGCTAAGGTTCGTTTGTGGGCGATGACTAAAGGCATTAGGTAATGTGGAGGCCTGCAATAAAAAGGACTATCGAGCGGCTTGTTCCATTCAGTGTCATTTGGCTTTTATCATGCTGGGTATTTCTGTTTGTAGAACTTACCGCTACAAACAGCTTGAATGAGCTTCCTGTGACAGCCATAAAGGTGGACTTCTCGATCTTCATTTTCGCAAGTACCACTGTGATGGGCGTGGGCGCATTGATGGGACTGATTGAGCTTAAGTATCTCGATCTCTTTTTTGTGAGTAAAAGCTTTGGCCTAAGGCTTCTTGCTAAGTTGTTTATCTATTATCTGGCGATCTTCCTCATTATTCTGATCTTGTTTCCATTGGCCGCCAGCTTAGAACTCAACACCAGCATACTCGATCGGCAGGTATGGGTAAAGTACTTCACGTATTTGGGCAGCTACACCTACCTAAGTACAGTACTGCAACTCACAGTTTCACTGATGCTTTCCCTCTTCTATTCGGAGATCAGTGACTTTATCGGGCAGCGGATATTTCTCAATTTCTTTACTGGGAAATACTACCAACCCGTTGAGGAAGAAAGAATATTCATGTTTGCCGACATGAAATCTTCAACTACTATTGCCGAGAGTATGGGGCATGTTGAATACTTCAAATTACTCAGCGCCTACTATCGGTGCTTCACAGATGCAATCATAGAAAGCGGGGGTGAAATTTATCAGTACGTTGGAGATGAAATTATTCTGTCCTGGAAACTCCGTCATGACACCAGCGACAATCAACCGCTCGAATGCTTTTTCGCCATGAAAAAAAGCCTTTCCGAAAAGCGTAGTTGGTTTAATGCACAATTTGGTTTTGCACCAGTTTTCAAGGCAGCGATCCATCTCGGAAAAGTTACTACTGGAGAAATAGGTGTCATTAAGAAGGAGATTCTCTTCACTGGAGATGTACTTAATGCGACCGCACGCATTCAAAGTCTTTGCAATGACTACGAAACAAATTTAATTGTTTCAGATCGTTTCCGGCGACAGGTTGCGGCCAGGAGCCACTATGTCTTTAGCTTTTTGGACCAAGCGCATTTGAGAGGAAAAAAATATAAAATTGACTTGTTCACCGTAAATGATCACACCAATCTTATTAGTCCCTCCTCCAGGCCATCTTACAGGTCCGATTTCTCTTAATAGGCCTTATATCTCACGCAAAAAAGTCTCATTCATCTTTTCAAAACGACAAATATTTTCGCGTACTTCCAATTGAAAACATCAACGCAAATAACATTAACCAATCCACATGCTGGGCTTCTGATGGAAGATCATAAGTATTGTTGAGCACTTCAATCATGGCCCATAAATTCATTAATTATGAAAAAATTATTAGTCGCCGGTGCTACAGGCTATCTGGGTAATTATATTGTTCAGGAGCTCATGACCCGCCAGATGGACTTCAAAGCCATTGCCCGTTCCCCACAAAAACTAGAAGGATTAGGCCTATCTCCAACACAAATCATTGAGGCTCGAGTTACTGACACTACAACACTATTAGGGTGCTGTAATAATGTTGATGTCGTCATTTCAACGGTAGGCATAACGCGCCAAAAAGATGGTCTGACCTATCTGGACGTAGATTACCAGGCTAATAAAAACTTACTTGATGAAGCTATAAAAAGTGGGGCAAAAAAGTTCATTTACATCTCCGTCCTGCATGGAGAAGAATTAACTCACTTGAAGATATGTGAAGCAAAAGAACGTTTTGTTCGTGAACTCCAACAATCAGGGTTGGATTACTGCATCATCCGTCCAAGTGGTTTTTTTTCCGACATGAAAGAATTTTATGAAATGGCCAAAAACGGACGGGTATTCCTATTTGGAGACGGTAAAACAAAAGCCAATCCGATACATGGAGCTGACCTTGCCGAAGTATGCGTGGACGCTATATTTCAAGAAGCAAAGACCATTGAAGTTGGCGGCAGTGAGATATTATCTCATCAAGAGATCGCCGAAACTGCCTTCTCGGTCTTACAGAAGCGAGCCAAAATTATCTTTGTGCCAGATTGGGTCAGGAGGCTTTTGCTTTACATTGCTTCAATATTCGCTAGTAAATCTCAGTACGGCCCCATAGAGTTTTTTCTGAACGTGATGGCTATTGACATGACTACAGATCAATATGGCCATCATAGCATCAGAGATTTTTTCATCCAACTTAATGAGCATGAAGCATAAGGTCACGCTTATTCGGTAGCGACGAATAGGCAAGTCATCCTACTTGATGAAAGCTATAATAGAGTAAATAAGTTAATAATTTTAGGAAAGGATACACTTCAGGGTATCTGAAGAAATTTTTGAAAGAATAATTTAGTTGTTTATTTAGTCTACTGGATTGTAATTACTTTGGTTGTGAACCTCATTTACATATTTTCACTCCGCCCATCCTTCCGGCGGATACATCGTCAAATCTATCCCCAACACTACCGGCAACAGGTAGTATACGAACAGGACCGTCAGCCCGATGGAGAGCAGGTTGAGCAGGAAGCCAGCCCAGACCATGTCTCGCATCACGATTTCACCGGAGCCATATACGATGGCGTTGGGTGCCGTAGCGATGGGCATCATGAAAGCACAGGAGGCCGCCACCGTCATCCCGGTCATCAGGCCAAGTGGATGGACATTTATGGACAAGGCCAGAGCGGCCAGCACCGGGATCATCAGCGTGCAGGTGGCCATATTCTGTGTCAGTTCGGTGAGGTAATTGACCAACGCGACGACGGCCAGCAGGATCAGCCAGTAAGGCAGGCTGGCCAACGAAGTCATGCGCCCACCCAACCAGGACGTCAGGCCGGAGGCTTCGAAGCTTCCCGCCAGGGCGAAGGCCCCACCGAAGAGCAGGATGATCTTCCAGGGTAACTTCCGGGCAGTGTCCCAGTCCATCAGAAAGGTATCCCGTCGGTTTCGGACGGGCAGGAGGAAAAGGCTGACGGCACCGATCAGGGCAATCGTCGTATCGTTGATGCCAGGAAAGAGAGGCGTCAGCAGCACCTTGCGGAAGATCCACGCCAGGGCAACGAGCCCAAACACCAGTCCTACGAGTTTTTCCTCCCGGGTCATCCGGCCCAATCTTTGCAATTCAACGTTGATGGCATCCCGCGCGCCCGCCACCTGCTTTTTATTCAGCTTAAAAGCGTTGAAACTCAGGTGCCACCAGAGCAAGCCCAACAACACGACCACCAGGGGAAAGCCGAAAAGGAACCAGCGGTCAAACGGGATTTCGTAGTTGTACAGGTCTTTGACGCCCTGGACCAAAATCAAGTTCGTGGGCGTACCTACGATGGTAGCCATCCCCCCAATGGAAGCGGAAAAAGCGATACTAAGCACCAGCGCTTTACCGAAGCCACTGGATGCGTCCTCGACCGCAATCCGGCTGATTTGGCCGATGATGGACAGCGCTATCGGCAACATCATCAGGGTAGTAGCCGTGTTAGATATCCACATCGACAGGCCGCCGGTCGCGATGATAAAGCCCAATAAAATCTGCCGTTGATTCGTCCCGGCCACGCGGATGATGTTGAGGGCGATTCTTTTGTGCAAATCCCATTTTTCCATTGCCAGCGCGATGATGAAGCCGCCCACAAAAAGGAAGATAATGGGGTTGGCATAAAAGTCTGCCACGGCACGGACGGGCTGTACCCCAAGCAACGGAAACAGGACCAAAGGCAGCAGGGAAGTCATGGCAATGGGCACTGCCTCCGACAGCCACCAGGTGACCAACCAACAGGTGGCGGCCAGGACGGCTTGCGCGGCGGGCGGCATCCCCGCAGGTGCGGGCAGAAGCAGCACTAGCAGGAACAGCAACGGGCCAATCAGGGTAAAGAATCGTTCGGGGAGGCGGATTAGCCGCATAGGAAAAGATGGCTTAGCTGCCCAAGGTAGGACCTACCAACCGGTACTGAATAAATAAGTCGCCCTTTTCAGTCCACAATTTTGGTACTTATGGTAAGCGGCACCAGCTGCCTGGCGGACGGAAGCGCCGTCTTCGGCCATCGCCCAGCTGTTGATTACGCCCTCCATTACGTAGGCTTCCGGAGCCATCAGGTTCGTCGTCATCAGCAAGGGATAACCGCCCACATATTTCAGGTGAGGATTAAAACAACTTTTTGAAGCACACCTGATAACGGCGACTTCACGCTTGCGCTGGTCTGCGGAGTTAAGGAACTTGATATCATAATAATCCATCAGTCCGTTGTGCCCATTAAATACCAGCAGATCGGCATTGCCGGCCAGGCCGATGTTTCCGGCTTCAGTTACCAAAGTATCCGCCTTTCTTCCAGCAACGGCATCGAACAGGGAAACCAGGCATTCCTGCATTCGATCTCCCCGGTATCCCTTCTCCCCCAAATGAGGGATGGCCCATTTAGCTGCTTTGGCCTAATTTTCAATTTTCGCCTGCTATACCTAAGTCAAAGTGGTTTGGGACTTTATCGCTTGCTATTGCGGCCCCTGATTTCGTTAAAAAGCCTCGCCGAAGCTAAGGCTTCTCCTACGTTTTTTGCCTCATCAGAAACCACACTAGTGCTCTGTCAAGCCGATCTTGTCACATTAACTGCGGCGTCTTTTACCCGCTGGCTG
>JBGCFZ010000142.1:0-8023 GCA_045110355.1 Lewinella sp.
GCCGACTGAGGCTATTTCTGCAAAAAACCTTACGGCCTCAAGTCGACTGAAAGTTTATTCTACAGGCTGCTCGTTGGGTTATCAACCACCACTAAAACCTCTTCTCCTTCTGGGGTTTCGGTTGACATGTAGTAAACATCATCCAATTCATAGTATGCATTTCCGTCTATAGTCGTTACACTATAACCATCGGGCAAAGAATCTACTTCGGCGCCCATTGGCGCTTCGATTACCTCGTACTCATTATTGTTCTTCACGTAGTAAGTACCGTAGTAATAGTAGTAAGCTCTGGGGCCAATTACGACTTTACGATACCCAACGGGTAATACCCGAATCCTGGCACCGTAGGCAGGGCGTGTGACCACCCAACTGGTTCCACGAGGCCGGTACCAGAGGCCAGCGTGGTAACGAAACCCGACACCTTGGTGCCGAATGGTAATCGCCTTATTATGTACCGTTTTCACTACTGCCCCTCTTTTGGGTAAATGACGATAGTGGTGATGTACGACCTTGGTTCTTTTTGTTTGAACGATGGCCGTATTACCCCTTCGCCCTTTACGCACAACTGTCGTTTTGCCACGCGTTCCTTTACGGACGACGGTTTTCTGTCCTTGTGCACCTTTATATACTCTGGTAGTACCCCTCTGGGCATCCAGGTTGTTGGTGCATAAAAGTACAACCAGGGTTAATGTGAATGCGAGTACCTTTTTCATAATTACTTTTTTAATAAGCCGGGTTAGGCAGAGTGTGTTTTAGGGATTTAATTGGATGGGGTTGGGGCAAGCCAAACTATCGCAATGACCGGTAGCGCACAGAAGTGTTTACGTCGGGACAATGCGACAATTTGGCTTGCTTACCTACAAGTGTTAGTCACACAGTTCCCTGGCGGCACGCCAGTCTGCTAAACTTTCGATAATGATCTGTTCTTCGGTGTCCCGATTAATGATGGTGATCGGGAAGTCGACGGAAACATTGACGTCTTCACCGGCAGCTTCGACTACTGCCCGCCAGGCAACCCGGCTGACGACGGTAACCGTGTTCTGACCGATGCTTAGGTCAATGGGAAAGAGTACGGAGTAGCAGGGCTCGCGGTCATCTTCATCGCCACGATCGACGCAGAGGTTACGGAGGCGGTAGAGTTCGCGGTCACCGTTAAGTGTAACCACACGGCCAGTCTCTGCAAGGGTAATGGTAATGGGATAAACGATGCTTACTCCACGGGGGCTGAAGGCCGCATTGGCGCGGAGGAATTCTCGCCAGCTGTTGACTTCGAAAGTGGTATCACGGCCAACTACGCTGATGGGGTAGTTGATGTTGAAGCACGGTGTTGGGCGGTCATCGTCGTTGATGTCCCGGCAAGCGCGGTGGAGACGACGCAGCATCTCGAATCGTCTGATGGTGACTTCGGTTCCGTTGGCCAGTTGGACGTCAAAAGGATAAACGAAATTGGCCTGGGCACCGGCATCACGAATGCGGCGGTAGGCCGCCCGCAGGTCTTCGGCATCTCCTGCCGTAATGATCGTACCGTTACCTAGAACAATCTGAACGGGAAAGACGAAACGGAAGCAGGGACGCCGACGCATCTCGGCGGGATCGCTGGTAGCAGGATCGGGAGGCAGTGCTTCGATGAGCACCTCGGGCATTTCCTCTTCGATGATGATGTCGGGGGTAATTTCATCCTGGGCGATCTCATTATCACAGGCAGTGAAGGCAAACATCAGGCCAAATGCCAGGAAAAGAAAGCGAAGTTGTTTTGGGAATACGTACATGGAAAAGCGTTTTTTGAAATAGGCCGGGAGATATTTCCCAGCCCGGTGGGTTAGCGAATTTCCGCAGTTGAAAGGCGGAGGCTAAGTTGCTGATCAGACTACTTGTTGCCGCCGTTGCGGTTCGCTTATTCCAATCCGTAAACTTCATTTTACCCTACCTTGCCGAAGAATTAATTTTCAAATTCATTCCCGTGCCAGCCGAAATAATTGACATTAACGCTCCCGAAGGCGTCTGCAAAGAAGCAGTCTATCACACTGTTTTCCAAGAAGTTGCACCTAAGCTTCGCAACTTTTCCTACTACCGGACCGGCAGCAGGGAAATTGCCGCAGATATTGTTCAGGATGCCTTTCTGCGGCTGTGGGAAAACTGTGCAAAGGTTTTGCCCGACAAGGCGAGTGCCTGGCTTTTCCGGGTAGCGGAGAATATTTTTTTCAAGCAAAAAGAGAAAGAAAAAGTCGTCCGCAAATACGAGTGGCGAATGGCCGGGCCGGAGCCTACTTATGCCTCGCCGGAAGAAGAACTCCGGGAGAAAGAGTTTCAGGAGCAACTGGAGAGTGCCATTGCCAGACTGCCTGACGGTGCCAGGGAAGTATTCCTGCTCAACAGAATGGACGGGTTGAAATACCGGGAAATTGCTGCGTTGCTCGACATCAGCCAGAAGGCCGTGGAGAAACGGATGCACCGGGCTTTGGTGGAGCTGCGGGAACTTCATGCTGGAATATAAGGTGGCGTTGCCACCTTATATTCCAGCATGAAGTTCCCGCATAGACGGGCTTCGCCCTTAATAGCAGATAGAAAAATAGTGCTGCCGCAAGGTAATGCTCGCTTCCGCTCGTCGGCTGGCCGTCGAACCGCTCGTAAGGACGGCAACGCCGTCATGCAGGTGGTCGGGCGGCTTTGATGAAGGCCGCTGATAGTATTCTACTTGCTTCCCCCTCTCTTTAACGTAACTTCTTAGTTCCTTTATGTCTTAATAATTGCCTCCAACATCCCAGCCTCAAAAAAACTTTCATAACAGAGGTAGGGTAAATCCTTATCTTCGGATTATATCACCGAGCAAGCCTCCTTAATCATGGCCAAACCATCTTATCATGACGACACCTTACTTGCCCGCTGGCTCAGCGGGGAGCTGAGTGCCGCCGAAGAGGCCGACTTACGGCAGCGTCCTGAGTTTAAGGATTATGAACGGATGCTGGGCAACATCGGTCGGATGCAACCGCCGGAATTCGATGAAGCGGCGGAGTTTTCCCGCCTGTCTGCTGCCCGCTCTGCTGCTTCATCCGAAACCCAGCACCTGCGTACGCGCCAAAAAAAGGCCAGCAGCCTGCGAAAAATATGGTACGCCGCCGCTGCTTCCGTTGCGCTGATTTGTGCCGCCTTATTCTCGTTATCTGACAACAATGAGGAGTTCATAGCAGCTAACGGTGGGACACCTCAACTTGAAGAATTGAAGGATGGCTCTTCCGTAAAGCTGAATGACGGCAGTACGGTAACTTTTGCCTCATCTGATACCCTAAGGCTGGCTACACTTTCCGGCGAAGCCTACTTCGACGTTGAAAAATCCGAGATTCCCTTTGTCGTGCAGACGGAACTTGGGCGGGTCACCGTTGTCGGCACCTCCTTTAATGTGTACAGCCGTGCCGGTGAAATGAGGGTAAGTTGCACCTCGGGTAAAGTGCGCGTGAAGTTTAACGATGTTGCGGCCGCTTACCCGCTAACGCCCGAAGAATCGGTTAGTATTAACGCAGCAGGTAAAGTATCGGAAAGTCCGAACGGCCCTGAACACCTGGACTGGCTGGAGGAAGACCGGTCGGTCTTTATCAACCGTCCGCTGTCCGAGGCACTCGCAGAGTTGGAACGGCAATACGACCTACAAATCGATCGCTCTCCAACACTAGATCTGACCAAGACATATGACATCAACTTCCCTAATGACAATATGGATGTTGCCGTAAAAGCCGTACTTAAACCCGCCGGCTATACCGACTATCATCAAGACGGAAACCTGATTACCCCTTTGCCGAAATAGCTACTGCTTAGAAAATCGATCGACGGCTCAACAACAGGACAACTAGACAACCCGACATGCGGCACCTGCTGGCCTTACTCTTCCTGGTTCTTTCGCTTGGCAGCCACGCGCAGCCAGCAGAAGACTTGCGCCTCACGGTCAAATTCGAAGACACGCCGCTACTGGAAGCCATCAACCATCTCGAAAAAAAATTTGACCTGGTTTTTTCCTTTCCAAGAGAAGAAGTAACCAGTAAAAACGTCAATTGCCATTTCCAGGAGGCTGGCTGGGAAGAGATCAACCAATGTCTTTTTGCCCTTAACTCGCTCACCTGCGAACGGCTGGAGGATGGCTACGTTACCCTACGCCCCGTTAGCCCCTCCGAAGAGAAAACCTGGAATTTCTGCCTGCAGGTTATCGATCAGGACAATGCAGTACTTCCCTTTGCCACGATCGGAGTTGCGCGAAGCGGCCGGGCAGTAAGCGCAGACGAAACTGGAAAATTTGCAGGAGCGTTACCGGCAGCATTAACGGACGAGATCACGGTTCAATCATTAGGCTTTGAGCCGGTGCCACTCGTTATTAGTGATCTGGTCGGAAGTGGCTGCCCGACCATTAGGTTATCACCTTCCTGGATAGAGTTGGAGTCCGTTGTGGTAGCAGAATACTTATCGGACGGGATAACGGCAACGGCTGATGGAAGGCAAGTTAATCTTGACCCTGGCCAGGCACCCATAGTGCCTGGTTTTGCGAGCACCGAAGTTACCCGGATGCTGACCTTGTTACCAGGTATCAACAATGTTGGAGAATCAGCTGGCAACCTGAGCATTCGTGGTGGAAGCCGCGACCAGAACCTCGTTTTGTGGGACGGCATTCCCGTTTACACTTCGGGCCATTATTTCGGGATGATTTCGAACTTCAACGCGGAGCTTGTCGACGAAGTTAACGTATGGAGGGGGCAGGCGGAGGCGGCCTTCGGCGGCCGGGTTTCCGGGGTAATCAAAATAAATACGGACCGGGAGGTGACGGAACACTTCAGGGCCGGTGCGGAAATGAGTTTGCTGGGAGCAAATGCTTTTGTGAAAGCGCCGCTGGTGAAGGGAAAATCTGATCTGCACCTGGGATATACGACTTCCTTCAACGGACTACTCGGAGCGCCTGCTTACCAGAGTTATCGGGCGCAGGTATTTCAGGGAGATGCCTTTGAGAGCATTCTGAATGCGGAAGAAAACAACCTTACGGTTACCGAAAATTTTGATTTCCAGGAATTCAACGGTCGCTGGCAATATAATTTTAACGAACGCCAACAACTCACCGTCAGCGGCTTTTTGCAACGGGATGATTATGGCTATCTGCTAGGACGCAACCTCCGCACATTTGAGGAAACTATTGTGACGGAAAATACCGGCGTGAGTTTGAATTATTCCCACCAGCTTTCGGGCCGTCGAAAACTCAGTTTTCAGGCAGCGATGACCGACTTTTCCAACCTGGCAAATACACTTTTCGTTAACCAGCGAAACGTGATTGGAGACAACCGCTTAAGTAATTTGCGGGAAACTTATGTCCGGGTAAATTATGATGCCCCCGTTCGTACAAATGACGTACTGAAACTAGGGGTGCAGGCACAACGGTATGGCCACGGGTTGGACTTCAGTTCTTCCATCGTGCTGGGCGACACCTTAAATCGAGTGACGGTTCCGGACGGCACCGCTAATGCATTTGCCGCCTTCGGCACCTACGTCTGGTCGCCTAAGAGTAGTCCTTGGCGCGCAGAACTTGGCCTGCGCATGCAGTATTACCAACCTACTGCCGAAGTGTATCCAGAGCCCCGGATCAATGGAAGTTTCCAGATCAGCGATCAATGGCTAATCAAAGCCGGCTATGGAGAAAACCACCAGTTTCCATTAGAAATCATCTCCTTTGACCCCCAGCGGCTCAGCGGCACTACTGCGCTGTGGACCCTGGCCGACGGACAACGCACCCAGGTACTGGCCAGCAAGGAAAGTAGCTTCGGCATTAGCGGCCAGCCCAAAGGATGGTTGATTGACCTGGAGTTGTACCATAAGCGGGTCGATGGCTTGTCTACCTTCGGCTCAACACTGCAAAATGAGGGTTTTCTCCACGGCGACTCCCGGAGCAAAGGGCTGGACCTGCTCATCAAAAAGCGTTGGCAAAACTTCCGTACCTGGGCCATTTACTCCCTGAGTAAAACCGAGTGGCAATTCCCCTTTCGGGAAAATGGGCGCGTAAAGGAGAAAGGGTACTTCCCCGCCGACAACGACCGGCGGCACCAACTCCGGGTCGTAAATACCTATCAGCACCAAAACTGGTCTTTCTCCCTGGGGTGGCGCATACATTCCGGCAACCGTTTTACCACTCCCGGAGAAATAATAGTTCGTTCCCGTGCAGGCGACGACACCCCCATTATAATCGTTCGTCCCGGACCAGTGAACGCCTCACAACTACCTGCCTTCCATCGGCTGGATTTTTCCGTTTTTTACAACTTCTCCAGGTCCGGAGACCGAGGTTTGGCCGGAAAGGTTGGTTTTTCCCTGCTGAACCTTTACGGTCGTAATAATTCGCTGGGCCGGCAATTCCTCGTTCAGTACGATGCGGATAATGATCAGCGCATCAAGATTGAAACGGTGGACAAACTGGGGCTGGGCTTTACGCCTAACCTGGTGGTTAAGGTTGGGTTTTGAAGGAGGAACCACTAAGGCATTAAGCGTGCTAAGAAGCTATACTAAGGATGAAGAGAAGAAAGCATTAGAGGTACTATCAACTCCCCTTCATCAAAGCCGCCGACTGCCTGCACGACGTCGTAGCATTCCTTGCGAGCAGTCCGACGGCCAGTCGACGAGCGGAAGCGGACAATCATCCTGCGGTAGCCCAATCAAATATCAGCTATCGCATAAGCTACCGAGCTAAGCGCATATTCAACACCCGATGCCAACGGTCCATTGCGACCACTTTGTAGTCGTACTTCACCGCGGGGTCCGCAGCAGCATCGTAATAATGCAGACGATGGCAGTTCTGGCCATAAGGGGTGCGATGTAACAGGGTCAGGGGTGTGGATTTACTCGACCGGAAGATGGCAAAGTAATGAGGTAATTCGGATTCGGGCACGCTCTTGTCCACGTCCCATACCACTAGCATACCCTTGTCTGTTTTTTTTGGTTTATACACCTTTATTTTCATGGGAATTACCTTCAGTGGTGCCGTCCGTGCAGGCAGCAGCGCAGGGGTAGGATAAACATCTGCCATGCGTTGCGCAAGGCCCGAGGGGTTCTGCAAAATCGACTTAGTACTGAAATAAACGCTGCCCTTCATAGCGGGTAGTTGATGATTGTATTCAACCTGCCGGGGTAATTCCTCTAGGGAATTCCAGGCTTCATCAGCATTGTTCCCCACCTTATAGGCTGCGTGGCCGGCGTATAGCGCAATGTTCTTTGGGGTATTATTGGCCCACCAATCGGCCAAAATGCGATAACCGGCAGGCGCGTATTCCATACTCCAATACAATTGAGGCAGCAAATAATCGACCGTCCCGGCGCGGGCCCAGGCTAGGGCGTCTCCGTACAGGTCATCATAGCTACTGACCGAAGCCCGGGTGGCAGACCCCATGACGGGGTCCTGTGTCTGGTTTCGCCAAACGCCAAAGGGGCTGATGCCGAATTGCACCCAGGGCTTCGCTGCCTTGATGCGGCGTTGGGTTTCGGCGACGAAGGTGTTTACGTTGCCCCGTCGCCAGTCGCCAAGTTGTTGACTGCCGCCATAGCGGCGGAAGGTTGCTGCGTCGGGGAAGGGCACACCAGCTTTGGGGTATGGGTAAAAATAGTCATCGAAGTGGATGCCGTCCAGATCATAGTTAGCGACCAGTTCATCAATTACTTCCCCGAGGTGCGCCCGGACTTCGGGCAAGCCCGGGTCCAGGTACCGCCGGCCGGCGTAGGTTCTGATCCAATCAGGGTGCTGGTGGTAGAGATGACCAGGGGCGAAGTTCAGGCTATCCAGGGTCATGGCCACACGGTAGGGATTTACCCAGGCGTGCAGCTCCACCCCCTGAGCGTGGGCGGTTTGGATCATATACGCCAGCGGATCGAAATTACTGACGGGCGCTTTACCCTGTACGCCGGTCAGCCATTCCGACCAAGGAGCGTATTTGCTCGGGTACATCGCATCACCCGCGGGCCGTACCTGAACAAATAGTGTATTGATACCGGCTTTGCGAAGGCGGTACAACTG
>JBGCFZ010000143.1:0-9852 GCA_045110355.1 Lewinella sp.
CGAATCGCATACTCTGCGTCTTCCAGTCCGTTGAAGGTAGCTGACGCAGGGTTACCGGTACGCGTTGCGGCATCCCGGAACATCGCTTGCGGTGCCGGAAGGATGCGACGAATAGAAAAGATATAAGGATCCTGCGCACCATTGGCGGTGGCCGTAATCCGACCATCGTTAAACCCACTACAATTTTCGTTTTCTCTGGTAAGCTCCACGAGGAAAGCCTCATCAGTCACAACAATAGAACCAGGATTAACAATGATCTCACCATTATCTGCTCCTGGCCTGGTGTACTCCGTTACTACGCCATCTTCCACCAGCGGACTGTCGTCTCCGATGTCCCCGATAATCGTAAAGCAAATATTCATAATAACCTCGCCATCTGGAATGGAGGTAGGACCGCTAAAGCTTCCGTCATAGAGGATACGCACCTGGCCTTCGGCCAGGGTACCTCCACTGTTGGGCGGTCCGTTGTATTGAGGATCAATTGGGAACCCAGCATTAAAAGCCGTGAGGCTATCAAATTGGAGTACCGTCGGATCAAAGCCTACTTCCAGTTGAAAGCTCAGGATATCGGTAAAATTCTCAGCCGTAATCGGCAAGCAAATGCTTTCCCCGGGCAGACCAGCACCGAGGGGTAAATTGATCACCAGCGGCTGCGAACATCCGTCGGGGTGTACAACGGTGACGCCGGCACCGCGACCAAGGCTACAGCTGTTGCCATCTTCAATGGTTATTCGGTAAGTACCGGCCGTTGGTACTTCGTACTGAATAACGCCATTGTGAATGATGTCTTCAGGAGCCGTCAGGATCGCTGCCCGGGCTCCGGTGGCAATATTTTCAATAACGATGTCGTAGCCAGTACCTCCCCGTAGTTCCGGCGTGCCACCTCGTACGTCAAAGAGGCCTTCACAACCGCTGGGATTGATGTCAAGGTTGGCGAGGTTAATCGGGTTGAGGTAAGCAACGGTAAAGGACTGAGAAGTAGACACGTCCACACAGGAGCCAATCGGGCTGCCTTCATAGATCGCCTCACCAACCGTCAGGTCAGCATCGTCAAATGTGATCGGAGCAAGGGTCAATACAACCGGAGTAGGCTCTCCGCCAACTGGAAAAAGGCCAGGGATGGTAAACCCTCCCACATTATCATTCGCCAGGGTCAGGGTGTAATCCCCTACTGCGTAGTTTACTGGAACACCAATGGCAAGCTCATCAAATGGGGGTAGGCCGTTGTCCGCTACACACGGATCGGCAGCAATCTCTGCCAAAGTTGGCCCGGTAACCGTAGGTGCACAACGGTAAAAAGCGTAGCCGACACCTGCCTGGGTGGCCAGGTTAGGATCACCGGAGATGTCCGTTGAGTTGATGACCAGGTTGACGTTAAACTCATCGTCTGCACAGAGGAAGATCGTATCTGGTCGACTTCCGTAGGGCCGGAAGTCCGTGGGCATAAGGTTATCCCCAAAGCTGGTGCTTTCCATGTTGAAGCCTGAAAAGCGGTTGATTTCTCCGGCATCGTTACATTCCATCTTCCAACCCGACGACTGGCCAATCGTCACTCCCTTAGGGAGCTTTACCGAGGCGGGTCGTTGAGCCAGCAGACCGGAAGGCGCTAACAACAAACAGAGAACAGTGAGCAGGAAAGAGGAACGGAGCGAGAAGCCGTGTTGCATACCGGGCAAATTCAATTCATAGCGCCTCAGGGAGGCAAGGGAGACACAAAACCAACGGTTTTGCTTGACGTTTTGTCGGATAAAGACCGCAAAGGTACAGCCTTACCAACGTAGGTGGTAGGTCAGAAAGTGCGAAGAATGGATGTTAAATATTAAGTAACCTACTTTATGACCTTGGCCTCCAGTCGGTTATTGACCGCAAAATCAGCCGGGCTACAATTAGTACATGGTCTCAGACGGTAGGCATTACCGTAGGAAATCGTACGAATACGACTCCCTTTGATGCCCCGCCGGAGTAATGCCTGCCGCACAACCTCGGCTCTTTGCTCACCGAGCCTTACCAATAAATCAGGAGTCTTAGGGCCATCAGTATGGGCAACCAACATCAACTTAATATCCGGTCGGTCTTTCAAAAGGCGCTGTAATAAGTCAATATCGCCCGATAACTCCTCCTGTAAGATCGCCGTAGCGTCGAAAAAATTTAACCCCGGAAGCGGCAAAAGTGCATCCATTGAATTCACCCCCCGACGGCTAATATTTCCTTCCGGTCTAAGGCTTATGTCAAATACCGGATGCTCAATCCCCGTGAGTTGATCTGCGGACAATCGATTTGCGCTAGTCTCATATCCGGGGCGGCCAGCGGCGATTAGGAATCCGCAGTCTGCCGGCAGGCAAATTTCATAATGCCCGGTCATATCCGTTACGGTAGAGAACGTCCCCGTATTACATCCTTCCGGCCTGAACTGAACCGGAACCGCTTCAACACCTCCTCCGTTCCGGTCGGTAATTTGCCCCGATACCATCCGGCAATTATTGGGCCTCAACGTAATGGCCAAGGGGCGGCTGGGACCATCTCTGGTGTAGACAAAACGAA
Organism: Lewinella sp.; assembly: GCA_045110355.1. Taxonomy (GTDB): domain Bacteria; phylum Bacteroidota; class Bacteroidia; order Chitinophagales; family Saprospiraceae; genus Neolewinella. The sequence continues at coordinate 2,542 of JBGCFZ010000143.1, forward strand.
GGTACTCCGGTGCGTATCCATTTTTGTGCACCCATAATTCGTAGGTCTTTCCTGCTTCCAGTTCCAGGCGCATACTACCCTCCCGATCCGTCCGTAAGGCTGACGGAGGGAGTTTGCCAAGAGGGAGGGTTGACGGTAGAATCTGTGTACCTCCATTTTTTTGCTCTAGCCGGAAAGAATAAAAATTTGCGGGTAAGCGGCCGGCCGGCCCTACCTCCGTAAACCATACTTTAGCATTACTTACCCGTCGGCTGGTAGCGCCATCATAGAGTGTAAAGGTCTCTCCATCGATCTCAGGGCCACGCAAGGAGGTTATTCCACGCTTAAGGCGAAGCAGGTAAATATCATCTTCGCCCTTACCCGCAGCTCGGTTACTGACCAGGTACGCGCGGTTACCATCATTCGTCAGGGTGATCCCGATGTCATCTCCCGGTGAATTTACGGGAGTAGGCAGATTGATCAGTTCTCCCCAGCGGCGCCCACTGAGGTTCATCATGAACAAGTCATACCCCCCTTGTCCACCATGTCCATCACTGGCAAAGAACAGTCGGCCGCTTGGGTGAATGTAGGGGAATGCTTCGTTTCCTTCCGTATTGATCTCTGGCCCCAGGTTGATGGCTCTGCTCCAGCGGCCTTCCCAGTAATCACTAAAATAAATATCATAGCCACCGTAGCCTCCCTCCCTATTACTAGCGAAGAAAACACGGCGGCCGTCTTTGGTCACCGAAGGGTGTTGGTTACTGAAATTCTTACCGTTGAAGGGGAGTGGGCGAACGCCCGCCCAATCATACTCAGCACGGTAGGCGGAATAAATCCCCAGGTTCACCTTCCCGTTCATATCCTCAACGGTTGTACCATCTCGTTGCAGGGTTCGGGTTAGGAAAATTACCCTATCCTCTTGCGTAAAAGAAACAGGTCCTTCGTTGTAATTCGAGTTTAATTCAACGGAAAAAGGTTTGGGGTTACCGGGAAGCCCGTCGCGGGAGATCGGAGAACGAAAAAGTTTATAGTAGGTCTGGCGGGAAACCGGATCGACGTTGCCGCGCTTGGGGCGGGTAAGAAACACAAGTTCATTGCCGTAAATGGCAGGACCAAATTGGGTCTCCTGATTATTGATCCGGGCGCAGTTCTCAATTTCAATGTCCCCATTCACCACTGAAGTCATCAACGTCCCCTGCCCCTGAGCACAAAGTGACCATAAGAGAATAAGCAGTAACGTTGAGCGCGTTTTAGTTGTCATGTTCAAAAATCGGCACGTAAAGGTAACAGCTTGTCAGGGAATTTGATTTCGGCCTTTGGGTGGTACGCTTATCTGCTTAACAAATTGCGAACCGGCAGTAGAAAGCTTGCTTACCCACCCGAAGACACACGTCACTCCTCATGATACAGCACATAAGGTGGCGCGGCCGCAGGTGCCGACAAAGGGTTTAAAAATAGCAAGGTAAAAAAGTCGGTAGTACCTCACCCTTCCCTGCTACTTTTATCCTTTTTTTTAGCACCTGCGGCCGCGCCCAAATGATATATTCAGTGGATGATGCTCCATGGACTATCCTTTCAGCCAACCAGCCCAATCCAATTCCAGAAGAGGTACGGTAATCTAATTTCCAGCATCAGACGGGGAAAAGGCGACGTATTGCGTCCTCACGTGCCGTAAAAATACCTTTGACCTGAGCATTTACAAACAACCAATCAGCCAGCGTGCCAAGCGGGCCTAATGGTGCCTGGTAGTGCAGAATGTCCGTCATTTCCGTACGGCCATCTCCCAGGTCTTCAAACCAATGTTGATGGTGCCAAAGAGAGAAAGGGCCAACACGTTGGTCGTCTATAAAATGCTCGTGGTGCTTAATTTGAGTAATCTCCGTCACCCAATCTGTGCTAAAACCTGAAAATGGGCTTACGCGATACTGAATGATCATCCCCTGGTACATTTCGACGCCGGCGACTGGCGATCGGATATCAAAAGACACCTCGGGAGGAGTCAGTTTTTCCAGGTTTTCCGGACGACTAAAAAAATCCCAGGTCTCCGCCAGTGGGCGGGGGACAACGGTAGTAAACTCCAGGCGGCGCGGCGTCATAATCTATTATTTGTGGCCAGTATAAGCGACGTTAGGGCAAAAGGGTTCAACAATAAATCTTGCGGGGGCAGCGTCTCCTTCAAAAACACCGTTTAATAATTGAAACCGACCGTTTCCTTGGTTAGCTGCACAACACGTATATTTGTAGTACCCATATTCAACTTTCCCTAAGAAACAACCAGCCAGGACACTGGCAAATACTATGAAACAACGTCTTATTTGGTTTGGCGGACGGCTATTAGCCGTCACCTTATTGCTCTCTTGGGCAAGCGCAGACCTTATTGCACAAGACGATTCATCGGATATTTCGGACACCTATTTTCTTGAACCCTGGCAGAAAGCATCCAATGTAGAGGACTACCTGTATTTCGATCTCGGTTGTAATGCCGGTGCCTGGAGCGGATATTTTGCCCCTCAGCGCTGGCGGAGGGTGGTAAAGGACAAGGCCATTGCTTCTCTGGCTACTACCCAGGCGAATCACGACAAGGGTGATGTCCCCAGTATAATTTTTCAGGAAGGAAGGGAACACACCGAAAACTGGTCCATTGAAATTCCTGCCGCGGGCTATCTTTCTTTCTGTTTGCAGCCGACACCAATTGTTAATCAGGCATCGGTTTCCGTTTCCATCAACGACGATAAAACAGATTATCAGGTGAGGTCTGATGGCCTCTACTACAGCCCATTTCTTCAGCCCGGAGACGTATTCTCTCTGCAGATTCCTGCTGGAACAGCTGTATATTACTGGAGTAAGCTGGTTTTTCACTCAAATTTTAACGCCGTCATTGTTCGTCCTCAAGCGGCAACAACTGAGTTGAAATTCGTCCCCATTACTGAGGGCAATATCCAGCGGGTGTTTTTTCCTTCCGACGCACCAGGAACCTGGCCGGTATTCGATCAAGATGGTGATCGATCGACTGTTTTCGACCAAATAGAACTTCGTTCAAGCAACGAAAGATTTGAAGTAGAATACACTGATAATCAGACGCTTACTAATAATATATTCACCCTGGAGCGCACTTTTATCATCCGCGAAAAATGTAGTCGGGCAAACTGGCTAAAGCGTAATCGGGCATGGTGCACTTTACCCCTTATCGTGGAATAACAGCCCCTGTTACAGACCAAAAACGTCACCACCAGACAGGTCGGAATTAAATTTGGTTGCATAAACAACTACCTTGAGAATCTTCTCCATTTTGGAAAAAAGCAAGAAGAAATAACCGCAATAGCTTTGTGGCTTTATTATCTTTGCACCGCATTCACTACCCGGATTCTACATTCAGCCGGTGTGATGGATCATTGCCCCAATTGGTGTATCCGGTTTTGGACGCGCTCTAACAAGGCATATTGTATTATTCAAGAAGCGCAATTAATCTACATGCAAACAAAGGAACAGACGCGTTATAGTGACGCGGACTTGGCTGAATTTCGTATTCTGATTGAAGAGAAACTTTCTAACGCCAAGCAACAGCTTGACTTCTACCTCAATCAATTGGCTGAACGAACAAACAGCGAAGATGGTAAGATTCGTGGGCTGGATGACGGGACCACATCAATGGCCAATGAAGACACCCACAACTTGGCCAATCGTCAGCGTAAGTTAGTACAACACCTCGAGAATGCGCTGCTGCGCATCAATAATAAAGTTTACGGCATCTGTCGTGTTTCGGGGAAGCTCATCTCAAGAGAGCGGCTTCGCATCGTTCCGCACACAACCCTGAGCATTCACGCCAAGCAGAACCGCTAAACAAACTCTAACAAGTCGATTATGCACTCTCTCGGCCCTTTCCCCTAATGGTGGAAGGGCCGCTTTCATGCCATTAATGGTTGTTCCCTACCGGATATTTGTTTCCTTTACCTCATGAATCGTAAGTCTCTTGTTTCTTTAACTCTTTTTCTGGTGCTCTTGCTTGACCAGGGTCTCAAAATTTGGGTAAAAACCCACATGGCCTACGGAGAAGAGTTCCAGCTTTTCGGTTCGGGAGGTGCGCTCATTCACTTCGTGGAGAACAACGGCATGGCCTTTGGGCTCAGCCTTGGCGCTAAGTATGGCAAACTCTTTCTGACGTTGTTCAGAATAACTGCCGTTAGCTTCCTTTTCGTCTATCTGTTCCGATTGATGCGGGACAAAGCAGAAAAGACATTGTTACTTGGCTTTTCACTCATCCAGGCAGGTGCACTCGGCAACATTATTGACAGTGTTTTTTACGGATACATTTTCTCAGAATCGTCCTTTCATGGAGGTGTTGCCACCATGTTCCCAGCTGAAGGCGGCTACGCGCCCTTGCTATATGGCAGGGTAGTTGACATGCTTTACTTTCCGCTGTTTTATGGAACCTACCCTGAATGGGTACCTGTTTTGGGAGGGCAATCTTACCTCTTCTTTCGGCCGGTATTCAACATTGCCGACGTCGCTATTTCAGCAGGTGTATTACTACTACTGTATTTCTACTTTACGAACATCCTAAGAAAGAAACAACACACCGAGGAAGAGGAGTAGCAAGTTATCGCTGTAAACCATTGGCCGTACCGCCCGCTTTCTGTGGCGGTTGAATGGCTTTTTCGTAGGCAAGAATGGCTGCCATTGTGTGCTTCAACTTACCGTACTTGAGTCGGTAATGGATGAATTTTCCTCTACGCTCTGTCTCCACCAGACCAGCCTGTCTCAAAATCCGCAAATGTTGGGAAGTGATTGATTGCTCCAGTCGTAGTGAACTATAGATTTTGTTAACATTGATCATTTCGTTCTGATCAATAAATTCAAGAATACGCATCCGTAAAGGATGAGCGAGAGCACGTAAGATTTCCGTGGATCGGGTCAACTCCTTTTCTTGAATTGGTGGGGTCGTATAAAGCTCCATCTCGTTTGCTTGGCGAGTATTGTGCTGGGGCAGGCGAAGTAGTACAGTGTTTTGGTTAAAGAGTATGGGATATTCGAAGCCTTGCCAGCAAGTAAAATTAGGGATGATAATGCGCACAGGTAGTTTAACACCTGATGCTCGGAGCAAAGATCGTATAAATAATTGATGAATACAAGGGTTTTTACAGAGAACGGTCGCTTTTGGAGAGAAAACGGCACAAAAATGCCAACAAGCGGTTAATCAGAAAGGCTAGTTACCAGCTCTGCAATCTGAGAAAGGCGCTCCTTCTCCAGGCTGTAAAAGATGTATTTGCCCTCCCGGAAAGGTTCTACAATACCCGCTTTGCGTAAAATAGCCAGATGTTGGGAAGCAACTGACTGTTCAATTCTTAGTTTTATGTAAATTTCGGTTACGGTCATACGTTGCTCTTCTTCCAGCAAACCAATGATGTTCCGTCTTAAATCATGATTGATGGCCCGTAAGACCAATACCGCATTACGTAAGTTATCGTAGCTGATATTGATTTCTTCCTCTCCTTGCTGTAGAACAATGCGCTCTTTTTTGGTCTTGGCCATGCCCTCAAGTTTATATATTAGGATTTTACATTCATAAATGAACTGAAACGTAGGCAAAAATAAATAATATATCTCATATATCCCTCTGTCCGCTCACTAAAAGACTAGTCTGGGCACAAAAAAAGCCTTTAACTGTTAAGTCAAAGGCTACATAACAAACACTATGAACAACACAAAATTCTTTGATGAAGCTAAAAGCTTTCATCTCTAAGGGTAAAGGTAATGTTTTTGCTACTTATACCCAAATTTTAACGAACAATGCACCCCTTATTTTTCTCTAAAAAGGCAGTTCTTTTTTAGGGTTTGATTTCTCGGAAGTTATCTCGACCTTTGGAGCCAGACTACGGAGAATGAAACCACAGGAATTTCAGCAATATTTGGAGCAGCCAGGACTGCTTTATCAACTGCCGCTTACGAGCTTACAGCAGTTGGCAATGGAATACCCTTATTCGCCAAATCTCCGGCTGCTGCTGTTACTAAAGACCCATATAGAAGGGCATCCGGATGAAGCAGACTACCTCAGTCGTTGTGCAGCAGCTTCATTTGACCGGTCCTTCATTTATGATCTTCTACAGGACAATGAGCTTCAACCAGCTGAAGGGGACCGGGAAGAAAATGATATACTGGAGTTGAGAACACTGGAAGAGATCGCTCTGGAGGATGCAGCGGTCCTAGCTGAGAAAATCCCCTCCTCCCCTACCGAAACGGAGCAGAATTATCAAAATATTTTTCCTCCGCTGGAAGACTTTGTTGAAGACACCGAATTACCATCAGTACCTGAAGTTATTCCCTCTCCTCCATCTCCTTCACCTCCTGTCGGTGACTACCATGATTGGGCAGAAAACGCAACGGCCTATTTAAGTGTACTGCCGAAGCACGAGACTAGTCTTCCAACAGACCAAAACCCTGAACCCGTCACGAACTTCCGGCATGTCTCTCTTACTCAAAAGACACCGTCGTTGCGAGATCGTCTTCGCACCATCCGCCGTTTCCAGGCTGATAAGATAGCCGATGAGCAAGAGGAGGTTAGAAAAATTGCCCGCCGGAGCCTCGTCGCTCAAGAAGCGGTGGCCAGTGAAACGCTTGCCAAGTTGCTCGTCCGCCAGGGCCAGTATCAGAATGCCATAAAAATGTACCAGCACTTGTCCTTGCTTTATCCGGAAAAAAAGACGATCTTTGCAGGCCTTATCAAAGATTTGAAGGAAAAATTATAACCCCATGGTCAATCTTCTTACCATCCTGACCGGCCTAGTTTGCCTCCTGCTCATGCTGGTCGTTCTCGTACAAAACCCCAAAGGTGGTGGTATCGACTCTACCTTTGGTGGCTCACAAGCCAATCAGATGCTCGGTGCTTCCCGCTCTACTGACGTGATCGAAAAAATCACCTGGGGCCTGGCTGCCGCACTCTTTACACTTTGTGTCCTTACTGCTCTCGCAGTTTCAGGTTCAGGTGTTGCTGGCAGTGGTAACCTCTAGTAAATAGGTTCACTTTACCTTATTACGGCAAAAGGCCGAAGCACCGTAAGGAGCTTCGGCCTTTTGCCGTTCGCATAATACGCTTGTTTGATACTAGTGCTTTGTCAGGCCGATCTTGTCACATTAACTGCGGCGTCTTTTACCCGCTGGCTGCGTTGCTTGAATCCTCATTTAGCTACGGCTAAACTCCGGTTTCAGCGCCTTGCCACGGCACGAAAATCCTGCGGACTAAACGGCCAGATAATTATGAACTCACCCACTAGAGACAATTCCAACCTGCTGAAGTAAACTGATTCAGAAGTTTCCTGTTTCCTGCCGTACGGACGG
>JBGCFZ010000144.1:0-4512 GCA_045110355.1 Lewinella sp.
CGAAAAAGATGGCGAAGAAAAAAGTGTTGAAATTCATAATGAAATTATTGAAAAATGAAAAAAAATGGACATGGCTCCGCCAGATCCGCAGGGGAGTGCTGCGGGGCCAGACCAGGGAAAATGTTGTTTGATGTAGAGGTGCCTTACGGAGCGGACTACGCTGAAAGAGAAGCTTACGGGGAAGCTGTATTCACTTTCCTTTGGGCATAGGGATGGCTTTTCCTGCCAGGTTAAGTTTGGCTGGAAGCGTACTGAATAAGGCCTAGTTGGTATTCTGGAAGTTCTACTGAGACGGAATCCGAATTTTTCGTTCAGCGACGTAAGTCAATGTAATACAGGTATTTACGTTGGCTTAGTGTTGTGTAATGTTACTGCCGGATTTCGTTTCTTTAGATTTGTAGGGTGGTGGTCTGGCGCGAGATATATGTTTGTAGCTCAAACTGACAGTATCGTCATGTTGAGTAGGAGCACAGGAGGCATTCACTGGTTGGCTGCATACCAGTTGATTGCCTCCAGGTGTTTTTTGTGAGGCTAGTGGTTTCAAGGCAAGAAGTTGGTCCTGTAGTAAGAGCTCGATACCATTACCTAAGTATAGGCTGGCCAGAACCGAAGATGAAGCGGATGCCATATTTGTCTTTTTGAAGTCAATTGATGCGCTTGTAGGGGAACTGGGTTTCCTTTTGAGCACTTAAGAGAGAAATAGAGGAAGGAGATGGTACACACCCTGTTTTACGGATGCCTTTTTCCGGTACGGAAGCGACCTTTCTGCTGCCTGCCCATGTGCCATAATGCCCACACTAAGGCCGCTAATGAAGCCAGCATAATACAGGCAGAGAATACCTGAAGGTCCTCTTTAAAATTCCAGGTTGTTAAGCCGTCAGGAACTTTGAAAAAGGGAGCTGTAGAGGTGACTTGGGGACCCTCTCGGTTAGAAGAGAGAAGTGGCAAAGTATGCCTATAGAATGATGACCTGAGCGTGATTAGTTGCGCAAACTGAAGATAGGCAAGGGCGTTTCGTACATGTGTGAGGCTATCTGCCCACTGCCTGCGGTCAGCATGATAGCATTCAGCCAACTGTGCATACGCTTGCTGCAGCTTTTGTTGGGCTATACGCTCACGGTGTATTGTATCACAAAACCGGACGATGACTCCCCGTTGCCGTTGTACTATTTGATGCAAGCTGTCTTGAGAAACTGCTGCAAGTTGTGCCGTTAGTCGGAGGTCTGCCTCACGTTGCTGTGTATAGCCAAGGAGAACCGACAACGAATCGAGCTTGGTCAACACCAGAGAATGGCCATCTATGGCTTCGTCTGCGGCAATCTGGGTATGTTGGGCCTGCAAGTAAAAATAGACACAGCCGACAATGGAGCAAGCAAAAACCAGCAGGAAAAGGGCGTTGGCTAACCATTCGATGATTTTGGCTAAAAGGTAATCTGGGGCCTCTACCTTTTTTTGAGGAGGTGTGCCGAGGTAATCAATATATATGGGGACTCTACGATACCTAAGAAATTCCATAATGTCGATTTTTAGAAAATCGACTACCTTTGTTGATCCTACCCAACTGGCGAGCCGATTTTTGGTGAACTAGTTAATGGAGCGCTCGGCAATTCCGCACGAATTGACCGGGCGTCTCCTTTTTATACTGGCTATCAAAACTGCAAACCGGCCGCACGCCAGTTTTGCATAATGCAAATATCGAGGCTTTTTCTGCCCCGTTAAAGTGGTACCCTCTCCTTGTTATGGTAAGGTAGCAGGTAGTGGTGGTAGGGTAATAGGGGCAGGGTACCACTTACATACCTTGGCCGGAAGGTTGATATTTGTTTCAAATATTTATTGTCACTACGGTGCGCTTGATCATTCATTTCCGAATACAAGTAAGTACCGTTTGCCTCGACCTGTTCACGAAGGCAAATAATACCATTCTGTTATGGAAATATTCTTTTCTTACCCGTGGCCCGATTCGGCCACTCAGCACTTCTGTAGCCTTAAAGAAAGTTTAAGAGCTCCGTTTTTTCCAGGTAAGTCGCTACGTGGCTCGCCTCAGTAAAAATCAGTAGCGGGAAGACCGTAGCCACCCGCTCAATAATCTCGGTATTGTACTTTTTAATAGTACTCGGAGATTTTCCTAAAAGCTCGGCCATTTGGCCAATTGTTTGTCCTTCTTTTAAGTGACGTGCCACTTCCGCCTGAGCTGGCGTTAATAAGGACTTCCCACGCATCTTGCGAATCCTTGCGATAATTAAAGGAGAAGCGCACGCTTTCAATTTTTGTAAAAGTTGATTGAAATACTCACTGGTTCCCTGGACGATCCTGGGAATCGGAACGATGTTCCATAGGTCGTTGTCGTTGATCACGGCCTGGGGGTAGCAAAAATTGATTTGAAAGGGAAGCATTTTTCCCTGAGAATCGGTGAGGATGAAACTTGTACGCGTAACAATGACGGGATCCCGGTGGCGGTAGTGGTCTACTACTACACTTATCCTGTAGGCAGAGTCCTGAGTGACTCTTTTCCTAAACTGCTCGTCGTTGAACAATTGATAAGTCAACTTCGCGTACTCCAGCATGAAACTGCGGTAAGGCTCCCGGACGATCGATAGCGACTTTTGCAGGTCGAACTCGTCCTCTTTATATCCAAGGCAGTCTTCTACACCATAGATCACTTCTTTGGCAGCGTAGCCCGTAGCTAAAGAGGTCCCCAGATGAGTGAGCGTAACGTACATTCCGGGTAACCGGGCACACAGGAGGCTTTCTCTAAATTTTTCGAAGCAGATTCTTCCATTGGCGTAATCGGTAGCCTCAAACCGAATCTCCTCCAATACTTGAAGGATCTCAGGAATGTCATTATATCCAAATTTATTCATGATTAGAGGTTTACAAAGGATGAAAAGATCAATGCCATATACCGCCAAGGACATTCAAGAACACGGGTTGCAGCTCGATCTTAGTCATCAACATGTAACCTTACTAAGGGCCTTCAAGCCTGGGAGCAGGCATTGGCTTGAAAGCCAATGTGGTACCAAGCTGACGGACGAAATGTGGGCCAAAATCAAGCAGTTCGGCTATCCATTAGCAGCCTTTCTAATAGAAGGCTTTACCTGGGAACTCGCTTGTGTCATCGAAGGCCAAAGTGATGTTACTAAAATGCTAAAGAGACTTTTAGCCCAGCCAGAAATAGAAAATGCGCTGACTAAAACCGAATTAATGCTACTCAAAATGTATGTGGTCGTCTTTGTAAACAAGGAGAGCTGGGAAGACAAAATTTTGGTCGAACCAGCTACCGGAAGTAAATATACGGAGTAAAAGGTTAATATTGCAACAAAATTAAATTAAATATGCATAATAGTGAATCGTAAAGCTGTTTAATACTTTATAATTTATCGCGGTAAAATTCCATGGAATGAAAAATAAAATCAGAATTATCAAACTTGTTTTTGATCAATTAATCGATCTCGTCCGTAAAAATTTTGAGCGGGAGGTCTTAGCTAGCGGGCAGGAAGTACCTAAAAGTAAAGGAGCGAATTATTACGGATTTCCTAAGAGTAGGTACGCTAGACGAATGGAGACTGAGGGGGGGGAGTCAAAGGTGGAACAAACCATTCCGTTGCCAAACCTGATGGCAAGTCTCCTTCATCCACATGACCGGCCAGCGGTACAAAAGCACGTTGAAAAGAAGAAACTCAGCAGCCTGGGAACCAAGCACATTTACAATCTAATCAGAGAGTTTAGTAAAAAGGGCCCTTATGATACGGTAGAGGTTGAAAGCAGGGTGGCCGATTTACTGGCCATTTATCTTGGGTATAACGACTTTTCTGCGTTTGCCGAGAAAGGGCCTGGTATATTACCTCAGTCCAGGGAGATACAGCTGAATGTCCTTAGAATTAAAGACGACGAATTGTTGGCGGATCAACTATCAGAGCACTACATAGGCTTTTATTATTCTTTTTTTTCCGCAAAAAGAAAGACTGTAAGGTGGAAGGTGAACTTTTTGAATGGATCAGATTTAGGCTATCCCTGTGAGTTAACGGGCGTTCATGACGATGGGGACAACTTCAATATTACCTATTCAGGGTACCTGGTTGACAAACCTACCTGTAGCTACGTGACGATGGCTAACCCAGAAGGTGATCGTCCTTTCAATATGATTGGTTTTCGGGGGCATTTACCTACACAAATACAACAGTTTATTCGATTTGCCGCCATGGGCGTATCCCAGCAAGGACACCCGTTCAGCTTTGAGGTCTTATTCGTTCGGGTCGACGAAGATGATCGGTCACTTGAAGATCGTGAGATCATCCCATTCTTCGAGCAGGTACGTTATATCGACTTCTATCTACAGGCGCAACGCCGGAACTTCAGGGTGCCGGCTCGTTCAATTAGAAGCATGGGGGAGATCAGAGCAAGAGGAAACAAGGCCAATCGTGTAAAAGGAGTAGTGGGTAGCTATCGGGTCTTTACGGTGGGGGCTAAGGAAGGCTTGGTGCAGCATGTTTATGAAATGAGAGATGACTTCAC
>JBGCFZ010000145.1:0-7851 GCA_045110355.1 Lewinella sp.
TGGCGTTTGCTTTCTTCAGTCATAAGGTTCTTCGTTGGTGGACCCCGTTTTTTGTCGTTAGCGGCACCATTTGTGTATTGCTGCTGCTCTTAACTTTGGGCAACCATTGGGCCACTCCTTTGTTTGCATTACTACTCGGTCTTGTGCCGGCCCTTGCTGTGGCAGACTTTGCGCTGGCTGCACTTGGTATTCACCTGCGGGTCCTACGAGGCCTGCGTTATTTTTTGGCCATGAACGCCGCCCTGCTGGTCGGCTTTTTTCGCTACCTAACCGGAATTACTTCAAATGTCTGGCAACCAACTCAGCGTCACTGACGCCACCACCACCGAAACGGACCAACGCCTTCAACTCAATACCATTGAAGAAGCCGTTGCCGATATCAGGGCAGGAAAGATCGTCATCGTCGTCGACGATGAAGACCGGGAAAACGAAGGGGACTTCATTTGTGCCGCCGAACGGGTAACCCCGGAGACCATCAACTTCATGGCCACCTACGGGCGAGGCCTGATCTGTACCCCCATTGAAGATGAACTCGCCGATCACCTCAACCTACCAATGATGGTAGCCACCAATACGGACATCCACGAAACGGCCTTCACCGTCAGCATCGACATGATCGGAGGTGGTTGCACCACCGGTATTTCGGCCTATGACCGGGCCACCTGCATGCGTCGTCTGACGGAAAGAAGTGCCAAGCCAACCGACTTCGCCCGGCCGGGCCACGTCTTCCCGTTGCGGGCCGTTAAGGGCGGCGTACTTCGCCGGACGGGCCACACGGAAGCTGCCGTTGACCTTGCGCGTATGGCCAACCTATTCCCCGCCGGTTGCATCGTTGAGATTCTAAAACCTGACGGTGAAATGGCACGCCTGCCCTACCTGATAGAGCTGGCAAAAGAGCACGATCTTAAGATCATCAGTATTGAGGACCTGGTCGCCTACCGCTTACAGACTGAGCGATTGGTTGAGCGGGAATTTGAAATGGACCTTGATACCCGCTACGGGAAGTTCCGCCTGCACGCCTATCGCCAAACCACCAACAACGATGTACACCTGGCCCTTACCCACGGAGAATGGCAGGTAGACGAACCCGTCCTCACCCGAGTACATGCCAGTACCAGCAGCCGGGACTTGCTCCACAGCTTACTAAGTGGTTTCAGCACCGGGCTGCATGGTCCACTGGAAAAAATCAGTGAAGCCAGCAAAGGTGTCTTACTCTTTATGCGCCCCCATCAAGACGGCAGTGAGGTCATCGCAGGGCTTCGTCTCCTAAAATCCAGGTTGGAGAACGGTGCCGCCGTACAAACCAGCCAACCTGCGAGTATGGAGCAACGGGACTTCGGCATCGGTGCGCAGATACTTCGGGACCTGAAAGTCTCCAAGCTACGTATCCTGAGCAACAACCCTAAGAACCGGATCGGTTTAGAGGGGTATGGGCTGGAGGTTGTTGAGTTTGTGGGGATGTAGGCATCGGTCGATAAATGACTATTGACGTATTCTAACGAGCCAGCCATTTCAGAAATGCCCTGGCTAATGCTTTATTGGTGTTTTTTGAGTAAAGCCAATAATCAAAATTACACCGTGCTAATGTTTTTCCGGAAGCCAGCCGCCTCCCGTACCTGGCAGCTTAAAAACAGGTACCTTCCCTGCCTTAGGAATCCGACGCGTAGCCGCATCCTCATAGCCTTCGTCCAGGCTCGTGCGGACGAAGGTCCTTGAAGCACCGGTCAGCAAGTCTTTCAGTTCCATACTGTCCCCGGACAAGAGGGTAATGGAATAGGCCATGTAAAAATCCCGACCATCCTGATACCTTGCCGGTACCATATTCTTCCCCAAAAAGTAATCAACGGCCAGGGTAATACTGTTGCTGTTTGTGTCCAATGTCCATCTCCCCATCAGGTACTGAGAGGATCGCTTATGAGACTTACCCGCGTCTTCTTCGAACGTCCCATATTCCTTGAGTTGTAAGACGTATCCGTTCCTTTCTCCGTCGGAAGTTTCTTCCCAGACGGTGTTCGTCAACAAGGTGTCAGCCTGAGCAAAAAGCAGGAAGGAGCAGAAAAACAGGAAGGAAGTATAGACCAGACGCATACCTTATTTGGAGTTGTTCGCTGTTAAGACGATCTAAATCCTTGTTAGGACAGCGGTTTTTAAAAGTTTAAGAGGTGTTTAACAAAGAAAAGACGTACCAAAAGCAATTGCTTGTGCTACGTCTTTTTGAATTTTGAACAACACTAATAGGCGATCCTCGGGTAAATATGAGGCTTGCCGGCGTAAATATGAGAGACGATGTTTAAATTGGATAACACTATGAACGGTACAAAAGTAGCTCGTTACGTGTTATAGAAAAAAAGCGAATTTGTCCTACCTGCGACGATTCTGAGAAGCCAGTGATGGCAAAAGAAAAGATTCCTACTTTGTAGGTGCTCCGAATACTTCGTTCAGAAAAGCAGCAAAACTGCCTACCGACCCGAGCGTACACTTGGGAAAAGCAACTCTTGCTGCCCGTAAAATTCTGGTGTTGGCCTTATTTAAGGCTTGTTGGTTTAGTCCCAATATTTTTTGGACCTGGGAACTCGGAGGAGGCGTCCATTTCCCATCAACATACCTTGCATTTAACCGGTAAGCCATTAGGTTTCGGTAGGATGAATTGGTTAATATAGTTTTGAGTTCTTTATCCATAGCCCGCCCTCCAGCCAGCTTCAACGCTTCACTACACTCGACGTCCACCACCCCTTTAGTAGCAATTTCAGGCGCAAACGGACGCAACTCATCAAATGGCCCCAGCCGTAAGTATTCATGATGATGATGAACCGTATTTCCTTTCTTATCAAATGAGCCAGGCAGGAGAAACTGCTTATACCAGGAGAAGTTTCCGTCTAGCTGTCGCATTGGAATGTAGCCGGAGTACGATCGCATTTTTCCGAGGCCATCTCGAGCCATTTCCCTGGTGATTTCATAACCAGAAAGTGTAAGCTGGCGGTAGGTTGATTGCCAATGAGGGTGGATCAACTCGAAATAATCTGAGAAAGTCATCTTAGGTTGACGAAAATGCAAGTCGGTATTATGCTGCCAAAAAACAGATACTGGCAACCTTACATCAATTGCGATATAGAAGCTGTTAAGGTTGCGACGTCTTACACAATTTGCCTGGATAGCGCGCAGGTCGGCACTTGACGCAAGGGTAGGTTCCCCGATGTCATCAAATAGCGCAGTGTTAAAGGGACGCTTGGTTTTCATTTCAAAGTGTCTTAGTGTCTTAGAGTCAAAATCAACTGAACATCAAAAATTTTCTTTACTCAACATCCTAAATTTGAAGACTAACCTAAATGAGTAATACCTATCCGACGATTTAATGGCTCAGTACAAGAATAGTTGAATTGAAAAAAACAGCGATTCAATGACAGCCGATAGCAAAACACCATACCTACTTGTAATACAGGTCTTTACTCAGTAAAACCTCATCAATATGGATCGAGTCTAAATTTTAGCGCCCCCATATTTTCCTTTGTTTACCGGAAAAAAATTAAAAAAGGGACCAAATCAATTAGCAAAAGTGAGTCGAAAAGTCTTTTGTCCCTAACAGCGGTACTTATCTTTGCGCGAATTTGAATACACCCCATAAGGCATGCCAAAGGATACCAGCATAAAATCAGTACTCATCATAGGCTCCGGTCCCATTATTATAGGACAAGCTTGTGAATTCGATTATTCGGGAACCCAGGCTAGTCACAGTCTGAGGGAAGAAGGGATTGAGGTGACCATCATCAACCCCAACCCGGCCACCATCATGACCGATCCCTCAACGGCAGACCACGTTTACCTTCTCCCCCTCACCCCTGAGCACGTAGAACAAGTCCTGAGGGAACAGCCCCAGATTGACGCCGTCCTTCCGACCATGGGAGGCCAGACTGCGTTGAACCTTGCTATTGAGTGTGGTGAAGTAGGCCTTTGGGAAAAGTACAATACCCGCCTGATCGGTGTTGATCTCGAAGCCATTGACCTGGCCGAAAACCGCGAACTCTTCCGTCTCCACATGCAAAAAATCGGCCTTCAGTGTGCCCCTGCCATGATCGCCAATTCCTTCCTGGAAGGAATGGAGGCAGCGCAGGAAATCGGATTCCCCCTCGTTATTCGTCCTAGCTATACACTTGGCGGCTTCGGTGGTGGCTTCTGCTTTAAGGAAGAAGAATTTGCCGATATGCTGCGCCGCGGCCTCGACGCCAGTCCTACTCACGAAGTATTGATCGACAAGGCCGTCCTAGGATGGAAAGAATTTGAGCTTGAGTTACTACGCGATTCTGCCAACAATGTCGTCATCATCTGTGCCGTTGAGAACTTCGACCCCATGGGTATTCATACCGGCGACTCCATAACGGTAGCTCCGGCAATGACCCTTTCCGACAAAGCTTACCAGGACATGCGCGACCAGGCCATTCTGGCCATGCGCAGCATGGGTAATTTTGCCGGCGGTTGTAACATCCAGTTCAGCCAAAACCCAGAGACGGAGGAACTCATTGTTATTGAGATCAACCCTCGGGTAAGTCGTTCGTCAGCCCTCGCTTCAAAAGCTACCGGGTATCCAATCGCTAAGATTGCGGCCAAACTCGCACTTGGCTACCAGCTTGACGAGCTTAAGAATCAGATCACCCAAACAACGTCCGCCTTCTTTGAGCCAACCCTTGACTATGTGATCGTGAAGATGCCCCGCTGGAACTTCAACAAGTTCCCCGGTGCAGATCACAAACTTGGCCTACAGATGAAGTCCGTAGGCGAAGTCATGGGCATCGGCCGTAACTTCCTGGAAGCATTACAGAAAGCTTGTCAGAGCCTGGAGAACGGCCGTGCCGGACTGGGTTCAGACAAGAAAGAATGGATCAAAACGGACGACATCCTTCACCGCCTGGAGAACGTCTCTGATGATCGCATCTTCCGCCTTAAGGATGCGCTTCGCCTGGGTGTTCCGCGCAAAACGATTCAGAAACTTACCAAGATTGACCCCTGGTTCATCAATCAGATCAAACGCCTGGTTGATCTTGACCTACAGGTACAACGCTACAATGTCCCTGAAGACATCCCCGCTGATTTCTTCCGTGAGCTCAAAGAACTTGGGTACTCCGACGCACAAATCGCCTACCTGCTACGGGTCGACGAGGAGGGTGTCACGAAGCGTCGTTATGAGTTAGGTATTCGCCGGACTTACAAAATGGTGGATACCTGTGCAGCAGAGTTTGAGGCCAAAACGCCCTACTTCTACTCCACCTTCGACAGCGAAAACGAAAGCATCGTTACCGATAAGCCGAAGGTACTTGTCCTCGGTTCCGGCCCGAACCGGATCGGACAGGGCATCGAGTTTGATTACTGTTGTGTACACGGACTTCGAGCCGTACAGGAGGCCGGTTTCGAAGCTATTATGGTCAACTGTAACCCCGAGACGGTCTCTACCGATTTCGATCAGGCAGATAAGCTTTACTTCGAGCCCGTCTACTGGGAACACATCCGGGAAATCATCGAATTAGAAAAGCCAGAGGGTGTCATTGTCCAGCTTGGCGGCCAAACAGCCCTCAAGCTGGCAGAAGAATTTCACAACCGAGGCATCAAGGTATTTGGCTCCAGCTACGAGAGCCTTGATTTGGCCGAAGACCGGGGGCGTTTCTCCAACCTGCTAAAGGAATTGGACATCCCTTACCCTAATTTCGGCACGGCTAAAAATGCCGATGAAGCCCTCGATGTAGCACACCGCGTAGGCTACCCGGTGCTGGTTCGTCCCAGTTACGTACTTGGCGGACAAGACATGCGGATCGTCATCAACGACGAAGAACTGGAGCGTCACGTGCTCTCCATTTTCAAGAAAGACCCTAAGATGGTGGTCCTCGTTGACCACTTCCTCGACCGTGCCAAGGAAGCAGAGGTTGACGCCATTTGCGATGGTGAGGAAGTCCACATCATGGGCATCATGGAACACATCGAGCCTGCTGGTATTCACTCCGGAGACTCTTCCGCAGTTCTTCCCACCTACTCACTAAGTGTAGAAGCCGTAAATAAGATGCGGGAGTACACCGAGAAATTGGCCTTTGCCCTCAAGACGAAAGGACTGATCAACGTCCAGTTTGCCATCAAGACTGATAAGGAGACGGAGGAAGAAATAGTGTACGTCATTGAGGCCAACCCACGTGCTTCGCGTACAACGCCCTTCATTGCCAAAGCTTACAAGGTACCTTACCTCAACATCGCCACTAAGGTGATGCTTGGCACCCACAAACTGACAGACTTCGTCATCAACCCGCAACCAAGTGGCTTTGCCATTAAGGTCCCGGTATTCAGTTTCAACAAATTCCCGAACGTCGACAAGCAACTCGGCCCGGAAATGAAGTCTACAGGTGAGGCCATCCGCTTCGTTAAAGATATGACCGATCCTTTCTTCCGGGAACTGGACAGAAACCGAAGCATGTACCTGACGCGGTAGAACAGTTTAGTGGTTGCTCCCAGTGCCCCACCTTGCGAAAGCAGGCATTGGAGTGCCCTTACCATCGCACCTGAAATGAATAAAAAAGCACCGCCTTCCACATGGAAAGCGGTGCTTTTCGTTTGTGCCCCAAGTCCTCTTACTGCTTCACCAAAATCTTGGTAACGGTAGCCGTTTCATTAGCCAAAGTCAGGAAGTAACTACCACGTGCAAGTTTCGTCAAATCGATGGTTTCACGAACGATTCCCTGCTGAACTACCTGTCCCGTCTGATTAGCAATAACATAGGTTGTCCGTGCGGTAGCGCGCACCGAAATCGTCGATCCTGCAGGGTTGGGGAAGAAGCTAAAGTCATCCAATTCCTGTAAGCCGACGGTACCAAGCACCGGTGTTTCGTCTACTTGACGTGAGCTGCCACCCACGCAAAAAGTCTTCGTATCCGTCGAGCCGAAAGAACCTCCCGAGGCCAACGTAGCACCCGTTCCAGAATTGGTCAGTGCATAAGAGCCATTGCCGTAACTGCAGCAAATTCCGTCGCCATAAGTGTCGCTAAAGACCAACGTATAACAGCCATCAGAAAGAGAAACCGGGATATTGAGCGTAGAGCCGTCTGCCTGTGCGTTGTAAGTCCCGCCAGAAGCAACGGTCGTATTGCTACTGTTGCGGATCAACCAACTCGTTTCTTCGGGGTAATTATCAAAGGTGATGCGTAGGTTCGTCGCCGTTGGGCCACTGCCACCGCCACCACCATCAGTGGTTAGTTCCAGGTCGTCAACGGCCATATCGCCCCGCCAGGTGGTGCCCGTAACGCCGTTTAGGCGAAGCTGGACGTTATCGCCGGCATAAGAGTCCAGGTCTACATTAGCCGCTTGCCAGCTGTTGCCCTGATTGCCAGATGCGCTCCAGATCGTCGTCCAGGAGGTCCCATCCAGGCTGGCTTCCAGGGTGAGACTCCCCATATTACTAGCACCATACATATGGTATTTAAAGCTAAAATCAGCCTGACCAGCACCGCTCAAATCGAAACACGGACCGTACAGGATAGCACGTTTGGTGGAGTAGTTTGGTGTAGAGGATTCCATGTAAATGTACTGGCTGCCCGCACTGGCGGAACCTGGGCCGGTGTTTGACGAAGGCGTACCACCGGAGCGGCGTTCCCAGTTAAAATCATCGGCGGCATTGGCCTGAACCCAATCACCAAAATTGCTTTCGAAACTTTCGGTGTAGGGGAAACTGCTAACGTTACTTCCGCAAAGCGTGTTACCGCCACCTCCGGTGCTGCCAAAGCGATCTTCCGCTTGCGGGCCGCCCCAGATGCTGGTAGCCAATGCGGGGTTATCGATGAAGGGATTTCGGTTGCCCTGCAGGTTTTCAATAATGGGGTTTCGT
>JBGCFZ010000146.1:0-14302 GCA_045110355.1 Lewinella sp.
ATGTACCTGGAGTGTACCAGCAGTCTGGCACCCACGGGGTACCTGGGAGAAGGAACGGATGACCGAAACGTTCTTTGGATCACCCCAGAGGGAGGTAAGCTGGCGAAGACCCCCAGTTTGTCTGCCTCCGATAACAGCCACCTACGAACGGTGAATCTGGAAATTAACGCTGATGGCTCTACTAACTTTACCCTGGACGGTCATTTCTACGGAGCCACCCAAGGCTTTCTAAGGTATTTCGCAAATGCAGAGCGTGATGAGTCTAAGCAACGGGAAAGGCTTAACCAGCGAGGTGTATTGCCTGATGTGGGGGGAGAGGCCTACGAATTGAAGGTTGAGAAAGATGCTCCTATTGCTCATCTCAATTATGCAACCGCTCTGCCAGGTTATACCCGTAAATTGGGTAAGCGGACGTTCGTCCCCATAAATAAGTTTTACGCCTACGATTATGTGCCAGACAAGGTAGAAGAACGCAGACTTCCCATCGTTAGCAACAGGGCGCGGTTCTATGTTGATACCGTTCACCTTGCTTATCCTACAACTATGGAAGTCGAAAGCCTAGGGGAGGCGATAACGGAGGTGAGCCATGCTGCCGGAGCCTACCGCTCCGAAGTATCCGAAAAGCCTGGTCAACTTACCTGGACACGGACGCTGAAGCTACTGCCGATCGACTTACCCGCTACGGGCTATAATGAGTACCGTCAGTTTTTCATCGATGTCGCCAAGGCAGATAAGCGGATGGTCGTACTTCGGGAGAAACGGACGAAGTAGCTTTGGAGTGCTTAGTGACAGGATTCAGGGGTAGATATCAGGATTCTGGTGTCAAGGTTGAGGCCTTTAGGGGCAAGGGTAGGAATCAGAATTCCGGTGAACAGGTGCTCATATCACTCCCTCTGAAATTGTCTACCTTTGCGGCCAATATCCTGTTCTCAATATTGAGAAAGTCAAGGGGTGTTTTATCACAGCATAATAATGGCAGATAGTTTTAACAAAAAAGAAAGAGAGAAGAAACGGCAAAAGAAGAAGCGCGACAAAGCATACAAAAGAGAACAAAAGTCTGAATCGGCTAAGCCACCAGAGTTTATGTACGTAGACGAAGATGGTAACTTGACAACCGAGGCACCAGATATTTCCCGGAAAAGAAAGCTGAGCATTGAAGACATTGAAATCAGCGTTCCGAAGCAAGAGAAATCAACAGCGTCTAAATTTACCAAGCAAGGCGTAGTAAATTTTTTCAATACTGAAAAAGGCTATGGCTTCATTGTTGCCAATGAAAATGGTGAAAGCTATTTCGCGCATGCCGATAATTTGATCGACACCATCACTGATGGAGATAAGGTGAGTTTCGAAATTGGAAAAGGACCAAAGGGGCCGATTGCTACTGAGGTTCGGGTGATTGTGGCTTAATTAGCACTAGTGCAAGAGGGATGTCCATCTGCTCGCTAAGGCTTGCTTCTACATCATTCCTTTGCACCCGCGTCCCCGCCCTGAATAATTTTATATTTCTAGTGCTTCCTTTCTAGGGAATTGGATAAAGGAATATGCCCATCAAACCGTAGTTCTGGCAGCTACGTGGTACAGAATGTCCTTTAAGTATCACAGGCCTGCAGTTAACTGTTTTCCCAACCTCTGTGGTTTAGGATTAAGGTATATCCCCGCTCCTGAGGAAGCCGGGAAGAGGGCTTTCCGTTAAAACCGCACCCGATAGCCCACCTGTAAACTAAGCGTGGTCACCTTCGTTGCATTACCGGTCACTTCCGGGTTCTCAAAGGCACGTCCGAAGGATTGTATGCGCAAGCCGCCAATCAGCGCGCTGTTACCTTTCAGTTTGTATTCGCCGGTGAGTATCGCCAGGAAGCCTATGCCGGGGCGGCGGCCCAGGAAGTGGCCACCACCTACTGTCTGGAAACCTTCACCGTTCCGAACGTGCGCGCTTCCGCCACTGGAAAGATTGAGGGACGGACCCGCCTCCAGCAACAAGGCATAGCGGCTGCCCTGGAGGCGGTAACCAAGAAGTACGGGGAAATCAATGCTGTTTAGCTGGTTGTAGTACCGTTCCTTTCTGGTGATCGTCTGTGGCACCTGAACGGTCCCCATCTCTTCGGTGCGGGAACCATCCGGGTTCTGGATGATCCTAACGATACCGGGTTGAGAAACTGTTTCAGTCGTCGTCGTCTCCTTGGATACTTTACTGTTGATGACAGTGGCGGCTATACCAGTGCGCAGACTAAGCCCTTTACCCCGGTGGTGGCCTACGAGCGCCTGCACGGTAATTGCTTCAAGAGATTTCTCCTGGCTGGGTCCGCCGGAGCGCGCCGCAAGGCCGATCGCTACGGCTGGCTCAACCGTCCAGTACGGCGGATTTTGCAGACGCCGTAAGCGACGAGCTTCTCTTCTGGCACGGCGGGCGGCTCTCCGAGCCGCTCTGCGTGCTTGTCGTGCTGCACGGCGTGCTTGCTTGCGTGCCAATCGTTCGCTACGCCGGGCTTCGCGCGCGGCACGCCTCTCGGCCCTGCGCTGATCTCGCGCAGCTCTTTTGGCCAGCTGACTGGCCCGTTTCTTTTCTTTTTGACTTGCGCGTTCAGCTAATCGCTCATCACGACGGGCTTGCTGGGCCGTTCGCTTGTCAGTTTTGCGTAAATCGCGCTCGGTCTTGCGGACAACCTTACGAGCAAGGCTTGCTGCCTTTTGTTTTTTCCGGATGGCCAGCTGTTCCGACTTGCGCAGGTCGCGGGCTGCTAATCGTTCGGATCGGGCAAGCGCTTTGGCTGCGCGGGCTTGATCGCGTTCGGCGGAGCGACTTGCTTTTTCCTTTGCGATCTCCGCCAATCGGAGTTGACGTTCTGCACGCAACCCTGCACGGCGTTGAGCAAGCGCTTCTTGCCTTGCGCGCCGTTGGCCCATGAGCTCGGCCTTCCTAGCATATCGTGCCTTACGATCAGCTTCCCGTTGTGCCGCCCGAGCTGCTGCTGCCGCCCGGATCATGTTTTTCTTCGCCGCACCCCTTTCCCATCGCCCTTCTCGGTAGGCAATACGGGCTTCAATTTGAGCACGTTTTTGACGCGCCGCTGCTTCTTTTTGGGCTTTGAACTGTAGCGTGCGTTGCGACTTTGCGCGTTCTCGTTCAACCCGCTCTAAATTGGCTCGTACTTCGGGAGATAATTCGGCCTCACTGCGGCTTGAAGTGGTGGAGGTCGTTTTCCTCGGCATAGGCGAGGAGATGGGGCCAGCTTCACCTCCCTTTGCGATTAGCTTTGCTTTGGCTAAATCGCTTTGTCGTTTCGTCTCTGCAAGTAGCTGGTCCATTTTTTCCTGACGCGCTGCTTCTTCCTCTTTACGTTCCGTTTCCCGTTGGGCCTTCAATTTAGCTTCTCTAAGAGCTGTTTCCCGGGCAGCGATACGTTCGGCTTCTTTTGCCTTTTCCTCCTTACGTTCGGCCTCCATTTGTGCTAGAAGCTTGGCCTGCTCTGCTTCTTTACGTTCGGTTTCCTGCCTGGCCAGCAGCCTGGCCTTTTTGGCCGCTTGTTCTTTGCGTTCAGCTTCTTGACGGACCATTAACCTCGCCCGCTCTGCTTCTTTTTCTTCGGCTTCCTGTTGGGCAATAAGTCTGGCTTTTTTCGCTTGCTTTTCTCTACGCTCTGCTTCCCTAGCTGCGACCATTTCGGCCTTTTGGGCTTTCAGCTTCTGGCGTTCGGCTTCCTGCTCGGCTACTAGTTTGGCCTTATCCGATTCTAGTTGCTGTTGTTTCGCCTCGCGTTCGGCAAGGAGCCTGGCCTTTTTTGCTGTTTGTTCCTGGGCTTCGGCCTTACGTTTGGCCAGGGCTTGAACTTTATCTGCTTCACGCTTTTGGCGTTCAACCTTACGTTTGGCCACCAGCTTGGCCCTTTCCGCTTCGCGCTTTCGGCTTTCCGCTTCTTGTTTAGCTATAAGCTTTGCCTTTTGAGCTTTACGGTTAGCGAGCGCCTTCTTTCTTTTGCGCGCTGCTTTTAGTTGATCAGCTTCCCGCTTCCGTGCTTCGGGCGACTGCTGAGACGACTTTTGTTTATTGGTATTGGGCTTATTGCTTTGTTCATTTTTCAGCATTGCAATACGCGCCTGACGGCGTTCTAGCCGATCAGCAATAAGTGCGCGCTGTTCGGCCTTGCGCTGCTCCACTTTCTGCGCGCGTTCCCTACGTTGCTGTTCTAATTCTTCTGGCGGTGGAGGGGGCGTGCCCAGTCGGGTGTGTTTGAGAATGATGGCCGTACGGCTCCGTTCTGCCTGGGAGGTGGAACGGAAAGGCTTTTTAGGAGTTTTGGTACGAACGGGCTTTGGAACGCTGTCCGATACCATGAAGTAAATATTCTCCAAAGCAGGGCCAGATCGATTTATATCAGTGCTTGTTCCGGTAAGACCGATTGGCAAAAGCAGCATTAGACCAAACATAACTCCCGCGCGAAAAACTTTGCCCATAGCGATGCTCGCCACTGAAAACCAGTGGAGACATACCGCAAAGCAGATAATATTGTTTTTCTGTAAGGTGTAAGCAGTCATAGGGTGCTTATAATAGGTTTGGTCCTTTGCGCCGCATAGGGTAGGGCGGTATTGGCTAATGCATGGTCGGAAAGTCTGGTAAAAAACTAAGGTCCTTGGTCCACTGGTAAATTCAGGTACCCGATCTTATTCAAATTACGTCTCCAAAATCACCATTGGTGATCCTGGAGACGTATAAACTTATTCCAATAGTAGCCTAGACTACCGTGAAACTAAAGTCATTGTTTGTATTACAATTCGAAGCGGAAGCTGACCTGTACCGGTACCGCTGTTTGTTCGACTATTTGCTCCACATCGTTTTGCAGGTTCATCTGTACGTTGAAGGAACCTTCGAAAGTCATGCCGTCCTCGGAAAGGCTTATTCCCTGCAAATTGATTTTTTGTTGTGGGTCTACGTATACGCGTCCTGCTCCGTATTCCTGTCCGGGGAGCAGGCGATAAACGGCGGCAGAAGCCTCTTCGTCTGAGAAGCCTCCTTCCCGCGGATCGGCAAATTGCAGGAACAGGCTATATTCTTCCCCATCCAGTTCGCCAGCTGCGCGAACGAGCCAATCAAAGGAACCGTTGTCTGGCCAGTAAACAGGGACCAGTTCGGTAATCGGAACTGCCACACCATCAATGGTAAGGTCAACATATTCATTTGCACTCAACTCGCCACAAACCACAAATTCAGTAGGCATCTCTTCTTCAGCAGTACGTCGTACTACCCGTGAGGCGGCTTTGTAGTCGTTGGTAAAGGCCTGGACGAGCAGATCGTCGCCGCTACAATCGACTACGTTAATGACGGTCATGCCACTTCCGTCAGGAGCAAAATACTCGCCGTTATTACCACCGTTACCACCAACCCATATTTCTGTGCTGCCAATATTGGGTAGTGCGGTGCCGCTGCAGTCACGAACCGTTGCTACAAAGACGGGGGTGGACAGGTCAACGGTTATTTCACCAATATCCCGGGAGGTGTTCGGATCTACCGGGTCGACAGCGAATACGAATATTTCTTCGGTACAGGGATCGGTTACGTTGAAGAGAAGCGGTACTTCGGCTACAACATCTACGCAGAAGAAGCCGTCACAATCCACCCGTGCTGCGGAGCAATTCATGCCGCCGTCCAGCGAGACCAGGAAAGGGGAGTGCGTCAGGGGTAGTCCATTGGGATCAACGAATCGTCCGCAGATGCGGGTTACGGGGTGAGGGACGTCTATGTTACACGTTCCGCTGGTGGTGATGTAGACTACGTAACAACCTGGAGCCAGGCTTGCTACACCATTTGGAAGCCAGAAGCCATCGGGGTCCAGCACCCAAAAGGGTACCTCATCGGGTCCTTTTGCTTGGGTCTCCGGGGTAATGGGCAAGCGAACTTCGGCGGGGGTGGTACCGTCCAGAACAAGTGGTGTGCCATCTGGTGTTTCCAGGGCAATGTCCATCATGCCATAACTTTCCAGAGCGACTTCCTCGCCGGAGGCAGTCCGGGC
This sequence comes from Lewinella sp., assembly GCA_045110355.1. GTDB lineage: Bacteria > Bacteroidota > Bacteroidia > Chitinophagales > Saprospiraceae > Neolewinella. The sequence goes on from JBGCFZ010000146.1 coordinate 6,006, forward strand.
TGGGAAATTAAGGGCGCTGTTCAACATTTCTTCAGCGTCTTCCGGGGCATCGTGGTTAACATAAACCTCTACTTCGCCGGTGTACGGGGTACCATCTTCGGTGGTGACTATGGTGTTGGGTTCTAGGGTGACGGAGAAGTTTTCGCCCAGCTCAATCGTCCCTCCGGCAGCTGGGTTGATCTCACCGGCTTTCACTTTAGGTTCCATGACGAAAGTTTCCCGCAGGTCACCATCGCCAGCGGGTACCAATAGGCGATTCTCGGGCCAGAACCCGGGCTTAGTTACGGTGATGGCCGTGCCATTCGGATCTAATTGGCTAGACGGAATAGTTACGGAACCGTCGGGGTTAACCTGCACTGATGACAACGAAAGACCAGTAATAGTGGCATCCGTTAAAGTGTTGCCTGGTCTTGCAGACGTTACGGCGGAAACCGTAGCGGTAATGACGGCGGGGGTGGGTACGTCGCCGGTGACGGTGGTCACCACCAGACCCTCTTCACGACAAGCGCTTAAGAGGATCAGAGCAAATAATGTGGGGAATAGGAGTAGTTTACGCATGTGTTAAGGGGTTGCTTATTAGGTAGACTAGAAAATGATCGAAATCGTTGCAAAATATAACATTTTTTTTCGAGGTGACCAAAATTGTAGCGCTTTCGGGAAGTTGAGCTTTTGGCTTCTGCAAATTAGGGAGGCTTTAGTAGCAGGCGCGGCCGCAGGTGCAAAGTGCGTTTTTAAGCTAGGCCAGCCGACTTAAAACCCTAAACCAGTTCCATGTCTACATTATTAACTAAGTTGTCGCTTTATACCATTTATCTTGTAGCGGCTGCCCCTTGAGTTGCCTGAGATATCCAGGACCGACATAGTCCCAGGTAACGAAAGTGCCAATTTAATCTGACGATGTTTAACCTCGTATCACAGGTAATTAGCCTGTTCCACGGGGCCTCATTCAGTATGACTATTGTTTATTTAATACACGAAATTCAGCTCGGCTTGTTGATTGATTTTTACCGCCATCACGTCCACATAACATTACACCGTCATTTCCCTGAATCTAATCCCCAGCGCTCTTTGAACATCAAGGACTCTTTTCATCTCACCCGGAATGATCAAAGCTATTGACGCTCCCGTTTTACCCGCTCTCGCTGTTCTGCCGCTTCGGTGCGTGTAATATTCCAAATGCTCTGGCAACTGGTGATGCATGACGAAAGAAAGGTTGTTTACGTCAATACCCCGGGCAGAAACATCAGTGGACACCAAAACCTGGAGGCTTTCATTTCTAAAGGCACGCATTACCTTGTCGCGTTCCTTTTGCTGCATATTACCCTCTAAAGCACCAACTGCAAAGCCCTTGCTTTGCAATTGTTTCGCTAGTTTTTGGGTGCCTGCTTTAGTCCTGCAAAATATCACTCCTCTCTCTTTCTGTCGTTTCTTCAACAGTCTGACAATCGTATTCACTTTGTCCTTAATACTGGTGTTGATGAAATGATGCGAAATGTTTTCATTGACCAGTGAATTCCTGTTCACTTCCACCCGGATGGCATCAGCTGACATGTAGGTCCTGACAATTCGTTGAATTCCCTCTGGCATAGTAGCCGAAAATAACCAGGTATTCCTTTTAGATTTATTGTAGCTTAAAATCTTATTCAAATCTTCTTTAAACCCCATGCTCAGCATTTCGTCAGCCTCATCAAGTACAAGGGTTTTTACCTGACTGATGTCAACGGCACCACGCTCAATCAAATCAAGTAATCGCCCCGGCGTAGCGACAACAATATGAGTAGGTCGGGTTAGGGCTTTGATTTGCCGCGTTATTCTCTCTCCGCCGTAAACGCCTTCGGCGAAAATCATCTCGTCAAGGTACTTGGTGAATTTGAATAGCTGTTTTTTAATTTGTTGTACCAGCTCACGCGTTGGCGCAATAACTAAACCTTGTACTTGTGGCTTATTGGCATCGATTGAGCTTAGAAGAGGTAAGCCGAAGGCCGCTGTTTTTCCGGTCCCTGTTTGCGCTAAACCAACAAGATCTGTTCTGGACTTAAGTAGCATAGGGATCACGGCCGCTTGAATCTCTGTGGGGTGTATAATATTGAGTTCTTTCAGCCCTCTTACGAGAGCTTTACTGATGCCTAAGTCAGAAAATGTTGCCATAATTTATTTTTGAAACAAAGGTAGGTCGTACTTTCGGCAATCAATGGACTTGGGTACTAAATTACGCTATCAAGGTTGTCTTTCTACTCCTCCGCTTTGGAAAAGTGACTGGGTGTCTCCCTTTCAACAAATTGAGCTAGCCGGGAACATTGAAGTAATTGATGACGGCACAATTTTTAAAAATACTCGACTGGGGAAACTTGTGGAGGAGTTCGTCTTTCATCAATTGAAGAACCAGGATTCGATCTCCTGGATCTGTGATAATCTTCAAGTCCAGGACGGTAAACGAACCGTAGGAGAAATTGACGCTTTGTACTTTCAGACGGGGAGACCGGTACATTTAGAAGTTGCCTATAAGTTTTACCTGTACGACACCAACGGGAACCATGATGAGCCACTGGCCCGATGGATTGGGCCGAACCGCAAGGACAATTTATTTTATAAGCTAACAAAGTTTCACACCAGGCAATTTCCGCTGCTAAAAAATGCTTTAACTAAAAAGTACTTGGAGCAATTAGGCCTCAACGTGAAAGACATCAGACAGGAACTGTGCTTTAAGGCGCAATTGTTCTTGCCCTACCAAGGACGCGCTATTGATGTCAGCCCATTAAACAGAGATTGCATCGCAGGATATTACCTCCCTTATCATAAGATTGAACTGTTCAAACATCTTGAATTCTTTGTTCCCGCTAAGCTAGATTGGCTGGTCGTGCCACACCAGGATGTCAATTGGCTTAGTTACGCTTCCGGGGTGAAAGCAGTTGAAATGGACATTAATTGCGAACGATCGCCTATGGTTTGGCTTAGGGATATTGATGGTAACCTCTGCAAGTGTTTCATTGTATTCTGGTGATTAGTTTACACTGCACTAGTGGGTGAATTCGTAAATACTCGATCATTACCCCAACGCTCTAAAGAAAGTCATCTTCTTCCAAAGGCCTTTTTACAATCTCCTTCAGCTCCAGGCTTTCGGGACCGTCCAATAGGCTTTTCTCTCTTCTAATCTCTTCTCTGAGTTCTCTTTTTCGTGTCAATCTTTCCAGCTCTTTCTCTAATGCCTCCTCTTCCCAATTAGCATTAATGCCCAAGACCTCCAGGTTCTCAGTACCAAACGTGCTCAGGTAATGAGCCGCTAAGCCAATACCCCAACTTAGGGCAACTATTATCACAGGAAGTAATTCACCATTGTTTTCAAAATACATAATGGCATAAAGCATCCCGATGATAAATACATAGGCTAAGAGATGGTAGAAGAAGCCTTTCTTAGCTTTTACTTTTTTTTGCGCCTTCTCGTAAATGTCTTCGTTCTGCATCTTGTAGTTTATTTGCTGATTTTAAAATCTGAACCAGTTCTGTGCCTAAAGTTAACATTTTGGGTTAATCACGTCTCAGTATTTTTACAATACGACCATTTGTGATTTGGGCTAAATTCCAGTCATATCCATCAAAGTTAGTAGTGTTATTGAATTGAACAACCACTGTATTGATGTCTTTGTGGTACTTGGCAAAACTTTGGTAGCCAGGAACCAAGCCTGTGTGTTCGTAGACATAAATAGAGGAATAGATTGCTTGCTCAGCATCATTTCCCTTCCTGTTCCAACTTCTGCCCGAGAAAGTAGTCGCACGGCTACTTCCAAAACCATCAAATTGCACCTGCGGCCGCGCCCACTTTCGATGGGAGTCATGAAATCTGACCGCAAAGCTAAAAGTACATGATTACGCTTCTTGTGTCCCTTTCTTCCGTTCCTGCCAAACAGTATATCCAATGTAACCAAGTAAGCCCAATAGCACCAACAAACTTGAAACAACAGAAATCGGCTTTCCAATGAAATAGCTCTTCGGTCTGAATTCCATGCGGATGGTGTGTTGCCCCGCAGGCACGCGTAGGGCGCGCAACAGGTAATTGGCACGGATCAAGGTAGCGGGCTGCCCATCAATGGTCGCCTCCCATCCAAGATTGGGGCCATACCACATTTCAGAGAACACCACCAGCTGCTCGCTGGGGGAGTTGAAGCTGTAGGAAAGCGCGTTGGGCGTGTATTCAGTAAGGCTGACGGCCCCCTGGCCATTTGGCTGCAGGCCTGCGATCTCATTGGCAAATTCCTGATGGACGATGGCCGTTCCCTTCAGGTCAGGTACCGAGCCCAGTGCCGCAAATTCAGCATCGTTAGTCGGGACGGTTTGGATGGCGCTTGGCAGCCATACATTACCGAAAGCCGCCGGATTCTGTTGTGCACGCGGCGCACCATCTTGCCCCGGCAAAATGAACCACTTTGCGTTGAGCATATTGAAGATAGCCTGATCGTTCCTGGCGGGGTAATTGTACTGGTAGGCATTCTCATTTCGGGCCAAGTAACCATCAATGACGTCATTTATACGGCGCATCTTTACCGCCGAATACCCGCCGATACTTTTGTGGAAGTAGCTGGTACTCGCGTCCTGGAAAGCACTGACGGTAGCGTTGTACACCCTGAAGTTCGGGTCCTTGTCTTGCAGAATCGTATTGTTGGCCGCAGTTGGCTGAAACGGCGTAGCGGCGGAGGAGACCCGGCGCCAATCCTTAGCTTGCATCCGGGTACTGTTGATCCCCGTAAAGTCAACGGCAATAAGACCGGCCAGGATCAGGCCTCCGATCATCGGGCTTATGGTGCGACGGAACAACAAGAACAACGCGCCGAAGGTGAGGCCGACGAAAAGGAAACTGCGCCAGGCATTATCGGCGTACATCGATTTCCTGGTATCTATCAGGGCATCAAGTACCGAAGCGGTGTTGGGGTTGTCGGCCGGAAGAATACTGCCATCACCCGCCGCCGTAAAGTCGATGAAAGAGGGAACGATGACCGTAATGATGAGGCCTAATGCGAAGCTGGTGATGCCCGCATACAGCAATTGCTTTCGGGCTTTTTCTTCTTCTGTTTCCAACGCCTTTAGCCAATCGTGAATGCCGACTATCCCCAGGAAGACCATCATAAAGGTGGAAATACTGAGCGCAGAACTTGGTGCACGGAAGATACTCAGGAATGGAAGCGTGTCGTAGAGGAAGTGGTTGAAGCCCTCAACGTTCTTACCCATACTCATCAGGAAGATAAGAAAGGTGCCGCCGCCAAGCCAAATGGCCAGGGTGCGCCTGGCAGTAAATAACCCGAAGAAGAACAGCGCCCAAACTACGGCTCCGAGGTACGCAGGCCCTTCGGTGAAGGGCAGCGAACCGTGGTACATTGGGAACCGAAAAACGGACGGCTGTGCTGCGCCAGCCCTGCGGAGCGCCTTGCCAAGTTCTGTTTTATTACTTACTTCCTGGCCGTTTCCACCTCCGGCAGCCAATGGCGAATAGGTAGCCAGAATATCCTTAAGGCCGTTACTCCATCGCATGGCATATTCCCATTCCAAACCATCGTTGGGAGTAGTTGTCACTGTGGCATTTCTATCAGTTTTCACCACAGTCTCCAGCTTTTGACCGCCGCGCATGGTTTCTGCCGTGTATTGTTTGGTGGTCCAGAGCAAGCTGGCACTAGTGCCGAAGGCAAGGAATAAGCCAATGATGAGCACACCCATAGCCTTGCCGAAGTGTAGGAGTTCTCCCGCCCTGGCGTCTTTTACCAGCCGGGCAGCGCCGTAAAAGAGCAAGGTAAGGCCGAAATAATAGAGCATTTGCGGATGATTGCTGGCAATCGCCAGCCCCATCCCGAATGCAAAAATAAGACCGCCAAGCAAGTACTTTTTCTGAAAGGCAAGCAGGACCCCAGCAGCTACCAAGGGCAAGTAGAAGACCGTCAGGACCTTGGTCATATGGCCCGCTTCAAATAGAACAAACCCATTGGTGGCCAGTCCGGCACCAAGTGCTCCAGCAATACTGAGCCAGGGGCTGACCCCGAGTAATACCAAAAGCAGGTAGCACATAAGCATACCAGCGAAAAAATAACCGGCAGGACGTGCCATGAAACCGGAGAATATTTTACTGGATTTCTTGATGAAATTACCAGTTTCGGGCTGACTGATTTGGAAAGTGGGCATCCCGCCAAAATTGGTGCCGGTCCATAAAGCCTCTTCGCCTGTTTTAGCTTCAAATTCGTTAGACTCCCGTACGGCACCCAGGAAGGCATTGATGTCCCCTTTAGGAAGGCTCTTGCCCTGAAACTGTGGGGCAAAGAGAAAAAATACCGTTGCGAAAAACACGCCTATGGCGATCAGGTGGGGAATAAGGCTTTTCAAATTCATGTGGGTAGCTTATAAAAAGTCGACGTCGACTTCGTAAGGATACGTAATCAGGAAATTCATCGCCTCTGCGATGGGATAGTCTTCAAACACAATGCGGTAGAGCATTTCGGTAATGGGAGCACGCAGGCGCAGATTTTTGGCCAGGTGCCGGGTAATCATCAGGGTTCGCACGCCTTCGGCCAATTCCTGGCTGGTGGCCCGAACGTCTTCAAGTTTTTCGCCGGAGCCGAGGCGGAAGCCGAACGTATAGTTTCGGCTTTTGCGGGAGGTGGCCGTGGCAATGAGGTCGCCAATGCCGGCCGTCCCGAAGAAAGCCGTATTGTCGCTACCTAATGCCCGCCCGAAGTGAATCATTTCGTGGAGACCACGGGTAATGAGCATGGCCTGGACGTTTTTTCCCAGCCCGTAGCCCTTCAGGATGCCAGAGCCGAGCGCCACTACGTTTTTTAGCACGCCGGCGAGTTCGGCACCCAGTAGGTCGTGCGTATGGAAAACGTGTAGCTGGGGAGAGCTGAGTACGGCGTCTGCCCGTTTGATGACCTCGTCGAATTTACTGGCGATGGCGGAAGCGGAGGGTTGCCCGTCGAGCAATTCCCGAGCCAGGTTAGGGCCGGCCAATGCGCCAACACGAACCACTACGCTCTCGGCAAGGATGACCTCGGTCATCGTATGTACCTGGCGGCGATCAAGTCCCGTTAATGGGATGTCTTGCTCATCCACCCCGGTAATGTCGAATCCCTTGGTGCCATGAATCATCACATGGCTGGGTTGTAGGTGCTTGGTGACCGAGCGCATCATGTCCCGGAAATTATTAGAAGGGACGATGGGGAGGATCAGCTGGCACCGATCAGCAATTTCGGCAAAGTCGTTGAGTACCGTCACTCGATCGTGCAATTTTACCCCGAAACGGGAACGATCCTTTTGGAGCTTTTCAGCCAGCGCTTTATTACGGCTGTAAACCAGGACTTCGGTGTTGAGTGCCAACAGGTTGGCCATGGCCGTCCCGAAGGTGCCGGCGCCTATGATCCCAACAGTTTCTGGTTTCGGCATAAGGGGAAAACGGGTTAGAGGGTCACAAGGTACGTTTTGCGGCTATAAATCGTCTTCCGGATCAAGAAAATCATCCTTAAATCTGGTGATTGTCCGGCGTTCCCGCTTAGTGGGCCTGCCCGCACCCCGTTCCCGAAACTCGGTACCAGCTTTGCCTACAAACCAATCTTTATACTTATTGAGCTCTTCTTCGGGTGTATGATCAGCGTAGCAAGTAACGGCAATCGGCGCACCAACGCGCTTTTCGATCAGGCGAAGCACTTCATATTCCAGGCTAAAACCATTTTTCTGCACGGTTATGCGATCACCTACAGTGACGGCAGTACTGGGCTTCGTAGGGCCACCATTGAGGCGAACCTTCCCCTGGCGGACGGTGTCTCCCGACAATGTCCTGCTTTTGAAAATCCTAACGGCCCAGAGCCATTTGTCAATACGTACTTTCTCCATAGTTACCTTGTAAGAAGGTAACGGTTTTAGGGTAGGGGATTGTTTAACCTGAAGCATTACTGCTGACATTTTTGGGCGCGAACGCAGGTGCAAGAAAAGGTGGAAGGGCAGGGTAGCGGAGCATCGGATACTCCGTCGGGAAAGTAATTCGTAACGTTTGACGGACGGGGCTCGGCCCATACACCAATAGAAACGAGCATTTACTTACGCCCAATCCACAAACACCTCCACCTTGCTTTAAAGTTCCCACTTTGCACCTGCGGCCGCGCCTCGTTAGGAACTATGGAGTTAGAAACTAGTGCTCTGTCAAGCCGATCTTGTCACATTAACTGCGGCGTCTTTTACCCGCTGGCTGCGTTGCTTGAATCCTCATTTAGCTACGGCTAAACTCCGGTTCAAGCGCCTTGCCCGCAGGCAAAATTCACCAGCATTTA
>JBGCFZ010000147.1:0-3979 GCA_045110355.1 Lewinella sp.
CCAACTCTACCACCTCAAGGATGACCTGGGGCAGCAGAACAATCTGGCTACAGCCAATCCGGAAAAGCTGGCGGCCATGGTGGCCGCTTATGAGGCTATTCGTGGAGCGGAAACTGGGGGGACTGAGGCGCTTAAGTTGGAATGAGGGGTGAAGACGACTTGGCGTTCCTGATAAAGAATTCTGGTGTGCAGATAATGCCCCACCCCTTTTAATCTGGGGGAGGAACTAAGTGTGGTTAACAAACTACTCCTAGTGGTTGGGGTGAGAAGCCGTTGAACGGAATTTTCACCGACTGCGTCAGGTGAAAATGATCCAGCAGACGGCTAGCAATGTCCTGGTACGGTTAACCGCTGTTTTGTGGAAAGTTGTGCAAATTGTTATACACGCGGAACGAAATCAACCTGATTACATTCAATTAATTTAGTTATGTTTGAGTCCGTAGGATAAATTTCAGCCAATAGCCCATGTCTCCGATAAACGATTACGAGAAAATTCTAGCACTTTTATCAAAAAATAAACATCAGAAAGCAATTAATGTCCTGTTGGCTGATTTACCGAAAGACACTAGTGGGACTGTAGAAGTCGTTAGTATTTCAGGACGATTTACCAGGCACCTCAATTCGGAGGTTAATTACGATAAAGACCCCGAAGGCCTTTCCAGAGAGCTTAATCGGATTACTGCTGCAATTATCCACATTGCAGAGAAGTATTATCTACCCGAACAATCAGGTACAGACGAAAAAGAATTTGAGGATATTTACCGAATTTCCTCAGCTCGCACTGCTGTCGGAAAGTTATTGGTACAGAATAGTCTGCAAGGGGTACTTATGGATACGACAAGATATCAAAAAACATCGGGCGTTCCCAGAAGATTAGTTATTAGAGTGTTTGATGAACTTGAAGTGACGGGACATGTCAACAAGACACACCAAGGAGGCAAAGCCTGTTATGTATTAACAGACAAAGGAAAGAAACTTCTGGCCTTTTTAAATAAATAAAAAAGTCCGTGCCGCTGCTGAACATTTCGTCGTCAGAACGGGTGCGGCACTAGACTTGCAAAACAGATTTACTCGAATTAACAATAGCATAAAAGTTCCAAGATGAAATATTAGGGCATAGAGTAAACTCTAAATGCCCACGAGGCATGAGAATGGTCATAAAGCAATGGATTTAATGAAATAAATAGAAAGACGAATACCGTAATGGGTATTTCGCCTTTTGACTATGTTTTAACTGGAAACAAAGGCGTAATGTTGCCCCGTTTATTTTGTATTGTGTTGATTTACAGATATTAAGTATATTTTAACGCCTATCTCTACATACAACGGTCTAAAATTTCAACGACTCATAGATTATTTGCTGCCGCTCAACCCTATTTTAAGAGTGATTTGTCGATAACAATGAATTTTGGCCCGCAGGGCTGTTTTACCTGCCCGATAAACAGATAGAAACAAGCAAACCCGGTGTCCCTATTCCTTAAGAAACACCCGCTTAAACTCCTTCCAACTCCTCGGAAACTTCGCCCCCGAAACATCCAACTCCTGTTCAAACTTCACCGTCCCCAGCGTCAGCAATTCAAAGATTCCCAAGGACAGTTTGATTTTACTTTTCATCGGCCGGTCGTGCCACAGTTCCTCGGGCTTTTCCTCTTTCGGTAATTGTCCCACCAGCGCTGCCAGCTTTGCCAGGAATTGATCTTGTTCCGCTGTGGAGTTGAACAGCTCTCCCTCTGTTTGTTCATCGACTTCCTTCTCAATGGACGCTCGTAAGGCCTTTACCTCCTGGTTGGTGTCTTGCGTCGTTTCATCGATCCGATCTGCGGTGGTTTGGAGATGGCTGATCTGATTACGCAACGATTCGTTCATTTGCAAGAGTGCTTGCATTCGGTCGTCCTCTTTTGGGTAGATGCCAAATAAGAGTTGAAGAATAGAGACCTTTCCCCGGAGGTTACGACAACGAATCTTTGTCTCTCCATCTTCCAGGTCGAGCCGCAGTCCTTCGTAATCGAAGTAGGTTTTCTCCGTTGGCGGTAAAGCGGCGCATTTTTCGCAGCAACAGGCGAATCGTTCATTAGGGCGAAGTCCATTGAAAAAACTATCGTGAATGCGGTTGAACTCATTACGCAGCATGGTCAGCAACTGCGTACCGGCAGCATCGCTGCGGTTAACTTCAATCTCTATCTCATTATTTGCCCCCGATTTAAGTCGTAGGTTACGTACCAGTGCACGCGTGTCGGTATTCCGATCATGAAAAACGGCACCGTACCGATACAGGCGGTTGCCTTCAAGTAGGTCATGTAAGCGGACGATGAGTCGGGTAATGATACCAGCCGGGATGGTTCCGTCGTACTCCAGCCTAAAGTAAAGGCCTTCCTCTCCCCCACTACCCCACGCCAACTGCTCGTCGACTTCAGAAAGCAGCCCGGGAGCCAAGAAATCGAATTCACTCCCGTCAGGCAAACGGAAGCAAAGCTCAAAGGCATTTTCCAGCAACAGTTTGGTGAGGAGCTTTTGGTCTTCGGCATTATAATCGGCCCACGCTACTTCCAGGTCATGTTCTTTGAATAAGCCATCATTTTTCACGACATCCGGAAGCTGTAGTATTTGGTATATAGCCTTAGTAGCCCACTCCGTGTTGATGATCACGTATTTCTTCAGCAAGGACTCCTCCTCCAAATCACCGTAGTGAATCACCTCCCCAATGGCATGGAGATAACTGCTGGCATCCTGGCACATTTGGTCGAATTCCAGTCCTACCTTACCGCAAATGGCCGTGAATTCTTCCCATTTGAGGTAATGTTTACCGGCTGCCCTTTCCTTCTCCAATTCTTCCGGCAACTGGACATAAGGTGTTAAAATATCGGTCATCAACGGCAACTCCGCCAGATTTTTTCCGATGATTTCTTTTAATCCTGGCCAACGCGGATCATTCTCCTGCCCTTCTTCTCGACCCAAATCAATACTGTAAGGGATTAACTCCAAATTAGGAAACTGCCGGGCGTAAACATCTACGTTGAAATGCGGCTGTGGTGTACGACCAAACTGCTTTTCGTTGAACATCAAAATTACTGGCGTTTGCGCTCTTTCTTTCCGGCAGCCCAACAAGTTGATCATACGCAACCAGGTGTCATAATGTTCTTCCGAACGCCGGTCCACCACCACCAAATAAAGCGACCTTCGGCCGAAAAAGTACTGGTGGATGGCGTGTTGCTCTATTTGTCCGCCGAAGTCCCATACCCGGGCGGAGTAAGTTTCATCGCTTCGCTCAAATTCAATGTCTTTCCGAACGCTGACGCCAAGTGTTTGGCGCAGTTTACCGGGCGCAATAATTGCCTCCGGGTTTTCGAGCTTTGCCTGTAGGCTACTTTTGCCGGCTTTGCCGTTACCGATTAGGAGAACGCGGCCTTCTCTGTTTTGAAGGGTGCCTAGTTCGTCCACCAGGTCCCAGTAGCGGAGGATGGCTTTGGTGCCTTCTTGGATGATTTCTGGGGGTGTATCGGTAAGGGTACAACCCAATAAATTAATACCGTTTGAATAGTAACCTTCTTCAACAACAACCTTCAGTCCTAACCTTAAAAGAGGTCTTGTTTGTCGTAATTTACTTATCTGCGTCGAACTACAATCCAATTTAGTCAGGGCGGTAAGGCCAGACAGGGGACTCAGATCATTTACCTGCGTCCCACCACAACTCAAAGAATTGAGGGCGGTAAGGCCAGACAGGGGACTCAGATCATTTACCTTAGTGTGACTACAATCCAAAGAATTGAGGGCGGTAAGTCCAGACAGGGGACTCAGATCATTTACCTGCGTCGAACTACAGCCCAAAGAATTGAGGGCGGTAAGGCCAGACAGGGGACTCAGATCATTTATGGCTGTGCCGATGCAATCTAAGTAAGTGAGTAAGCTAGACTTTGATAAAGGGGTGAGATCATTTACCGATGTTAGGAGAATAAGTGAGAGTTTCTCAAGATGAAGTAAT
>JBGCFZ010000148.1:0-31132 GCA_045110355.1 Lewinella sp.
CGTGCTGCACCAGAACACGCCGAACCCGGTTCGGATGGAAACGATTGTTCGCTTCGAACTGGCGCAGGCCGCTCCTGCAACACTGACGCTTCGCGACGCAGCTGGCCGTCTGGTATCCGTTCAGGAAATCGACGCTGCTGCCGGTATGAACATGGTAGAACTGACGAACATCAAGGCTTCTGGTGTGCTGACTTACACGCTGACGGCGGGTGAGTTCACGGCCTCCAGGAAGATGGTGGTTGTTAAGTAGTGCTTTTTGGCCTGAAGGCCGTTGAACCGCAGGCTGAAGCCTGCCGAACGAAGCCCCGCTGCTCCTGAAAATGGAGTGGCGGGGCTTTGTGGTTTACCGGCATTTGTGCCAAGCAGTGACTCCGTTTTATTTTGCGCTAATTGGTTATTCGACTTAGCGCCTCTTTTTCCGTAGCTTAGCCTCATGCTATTTCGTTATCTGATGATATTGATTTGTTGTTGGGGGTTAATTGCTTGTACTTCAGAAGCCCCGCTTTCTTACAACGCCCACATCCGTCCGATTTTCAACGCCAAATGCGTAAGCTGCCACGGTGGAGTAAAGCAGGCCGGTGGTTTCGGCCTGGTTTTTAGGGAAGATGCGCTGGTGGAGACGAGTACTGGTAAGCGGGCTATTGTGCCGGGGAAACCGGGCCAAAGTGAACTGTTGCGCCGGATTCAGCACAAGGATCCGGAACTGAGAATGCCGCTTGACGGAGGACCGTTGACCAAAGAGGAAGTGAGGTTGATACATCAATGGATCGAGGAAGGTGCTCAGTGGGAGGAGCACTGGGCTTACCTGCCAGTGGTTCGTCCGGAAGTACCAGAGCTTGATAGCCCGACGGAAAATCCGATTGATGCTTTCATCCGTATCCGGCTCCAAAAGGACTCCCTTGCACCTGCGGCCGCGCCCGAAAAACAAGAGTTACTACGTCGGCTCAGCCTTGATCTGACTGGCTTGCCGCCCAGCCCCGAACTGTTGCGACGGTACGTAGAAAATAAAGAAGAGATGGCCTACGAAGAGTTGGTGGATAGGCTGCTCGCCAGTCCTTCTTTTGGTGAGCATTGGGCAAGTAGCTGGCTTGATCTGGCCCGGTACGCCGATTCAAGAGGCTATGAGCGCGACCAATCCCGCTCTATCTGGCAGTACCGGGATTGGGTCATTCGGTCGTTCAATGAAGACATGCCCTACGACGCTTTTGCGCGTAATCAACTTGCGGGAGATCTGCTGCCTGAACCGACGCACGAACAACGCCTGGCCACGGCTTTTCACCGGAATTCCCTTAGCAACGATGAGGGCGGAACCGATAATGAAGAATACCGGGTGGTGACCGTTATTGACCGGGTAAATACGACCTGGGAGGCCTTTTTAGGTACCACGATGGCTTGCGTACAGTGCCACGGACATCCATACGATCCGCTGCGGCAAAAGGCTTTTTATCAGTCGTATGCAGTGTTCAATAATACGGCCGACCACGACCACGTAACTGAAGCACCTTACCTGATAACCTATCGGGAAAAGGACGAAGAGAAGGCGCGTAAACTTGAGGACTGGGTGCGGGAGTATGGAGAGGAAGAGGCGCGAACGCAGGTGCAAAAATGGGCTGAGATGATCAGGGTGCGGGAACCCCGAATTCGCCCCTATCAATTCACGGAAGTCGTCAACGGCGTATTTACAGACCGTGGAGACGAAGACTGGATGTTCCTGACCGATGGAGCCTCCCTGCGGCTACCGCCGCAGGATCTCACCGGCATCGCCGCTCTCCACCTTAATTACCGCCTGTATAAGCCAACCCGTGTGGAAGTTCGGCTGGGAAGCCTCGATGGCCCAGTAGTAGGGGAGGAATTCCTGGACGAAGGCGGATGGTCCTATAACTATCACCGGATTCACCTGCAGCCATCCACGGAAAATCAAGCTTTGTACCTCAGGTTCTACGGAAAAGATGAAGGTCGGCTACTTGGGCTGTACGGTGTGCTGTATCAGGAAAAACTGCCTGGAGCAACGGAGCCTGGTTACGTAGAAATAGAAGCTTTTATTGATGATTTACTGATGGCCAAAGACTCCGTTCGCACTCCGGTGATGGCAGAACTTGCTCCAATCTCCCGACGAACCACTACCGTGTTTCAGCGCGGAAACTGGATGGTGACTGGAGATACTGTTGTTCCTGGTGTTGCGGCCATTTTTCCCGAGATGGAGACATCCGCTGATCCCAGACAAGACCGACTGGCTTTTGCAAACTGGATGGTGTCCCGGGATAATCCCCTCTTTGCCCGGGTGGCCGTCAACCGGTTTTGGGCAGCCATCTTTGGTCGGGGCATCGTGGAAACGACCGAAGATTTTGGTAGCCAGGGAGCATTACCAACTCACCCCGAGTTATTGGATTGGCTGGCGGCTACTTTTAGCGAAGACCTTGCCTGGCAACCCAAGGCGTTGATTCGCCTGTTGGTTACTTCCGAAACCTACCGCCAATCAGCCGAAATTACGCCTGAATTATTGACCTACGACCCCCACAATCGGCTGTTGGCCCGTGCTCCCCGTAAGCGGTTGGCGGCCGAGCAGGTCCGGGATCAGGTCTTGTCGGTTTCCGGCTTACTGTCGGATAAAATGTACGGCCCCGGCGTGATGCCGCCGCAGCCGGAAGGATTGTGGGATGGCGTCCCGTATAGCGGTATGCGCTGGCAAACCAGCACGGGCGAAGACCGTTACCGCAGGGCCGTATATACTTATCTGCGACGAAGTGTTCCACATCCTTCACTGACGACCTTTGATGGCTCCAACCGACAAGCTTGCCTCTCTCGTCGCGTAGAAACCAATACGCCGCTCCAAGCACTGATGACGCTCAATGACCCCGCAGTGTTGGAGTGTGCCGTCTTCTTAGCCAAAGACCTGGCCAAGCGCTTTGAAACGACCGAGGCCCAAATTGACGGCTTATTACAACGGACCCTGTTTCGGAAGCCTACGGTTACGGAAAACGAAAGTTTTGTGGCCCTTTATCAGGAGGCACTTGCTGATTATCAAACGAAGCCAATGGCCGCCGAAGCGCTTACCGGTGTGGCCGCGCCCGAATTGGCAGCCCTGACGCTGGTGGTCAACGCAGCCTTTAACCTGGATGCTTTTCTGACTACCTGATCATCTTTTAATCCGACTCCCAATGTCTATCCAACACGAAGCCCATCATCGTCAGGCGGCCCTAAATACACGCCGCCTCTTTCTACGTCAGTGTGCACTGGGGATGGGTGGGTTAGCCTTGGGAAGTTTAACCGGCTGCGGGCCAGAGGTGCCATCGGGGATGCCGGCAGAGGTGGCGGAGGCTTTTCGGTTCGCGCCACGGGCGCGGCGGGTTATCTACCTCCATATGGCTGGCGCGCCCTCCCAATTGGAAATGTTCGATCATAAGCCGGAACTGGCTAAATTACACGATAAGGATTGTCCGCCCTCCCTATTGGCGGGTAAGCGCTTCGCCTTCATCCAGGGAACGCCGAAGATGCTGGGGCCACAGGCTAATTTTGCGCAGTACGGAGAGAGTGGTGCTTGGGTGTCTGACTTGTTGCCTCACTTCAGCCAAATGGTTGACGAGGTGGCCTTCCTGAAAGCGGTGCATACCGAGGAATTTAACCATGCTCCTGCACAGTTACTCTTACAGACGGGGAGCCCCAGGGTTGGGCGGCCATCAATGGGCTCGTGGATTACCTATGGGCTGGGGTCGGACAATGAGAACCTGCCCGGGTTTATCGTTCTTGCCTCCGGCGGGCAGGAACCGAGCGGGGGGAAGAGCTTATGGGGGAGTGGTTTTCTGCCTTCCGTTCATCAGGGTGTCCAGTGCCGCTCGGCGGGAGACCCGATCCTTTACCTCAACGACCCGAACGGCATCAGCCGAGACCTGCGCGGACGAAGTATTGCTGCGATTAACGCGATCAACCAAAAGCAGTATGAGCAGGTGGGAGATCCGGAAACCCTTACCCGAATCAAGCAGTACGAGATGGCCTTCAAGATGCAAGTCAGTGTGCCTGAGGTAATGGACATAAGCCAGGAGCCTGCGTACATCCATGAACTGTACGGTACGGAGCCTGGAAAGTCTAGTTTTGCGAATGATTGCTTGCTTGCTCGCCGCTTGGCGGAGTCTGGCGTCCGGTTCATCCAATTGTATAATTGGGGATGGGACGACCATGGCACAAATAAAGGCGCTAGCCTGGAGTACGGCCTACGGAACCGTTGCAGGCGGATCGACCGGCCCATGACGGCCCTGCTCAAAGACCTCAAGCAGCGTGGGATGCTGGAGGATACTCTGGTCGTTTGGGGAGGAGAGTTTGGCCGAACGCCCATGCGGGAAAACAGGGGAGGGGTGACGATGCCCTTTTTTGGCAGAGACCACCATGGAGAAGCTTTTACGATGTGGATGGCTGGGGGTGGGGTGCGCCCCGGCATTACCTACGGCGAAACGGACGCTATCGGCTACGCCGGTGTCCGAGACCGCGCCCACGTGCACGATGTACAGGCTACGATGCTTCACTTGTTGGGCTTTGATCATGAGCGATTTACCTACGCATTTCAGGGCCGGGATTACCGGCTGACGGACGTGGCGGGGCGGGTGATCGATCGATTGGTGGGGTAGTGTTTAGCGACCAGTATTCAGGGTGCAGTATTTAGGATTCGGGGTCCCCCTTTTATGTGCCTTTTGTTTTGTGTGAATTATGTGCTGAACCCTGATTGCTGAGCACTAAATCCAGATTACTAAACCCTGGATCCTAAATTCTGATTCCTAAATACCGAACTCTGTATCCTATGCCCTAGCTTGCTGCCGTAAAAGAATTCGATTATGCCCAATAAAAAAATACTCTTTTGGTCGCTGACCGTTGCACTGGCCGGCTTCCTGTTTGGTTTTGATACCGTTGTGATCTCTGGTGCAGATCAGTCATTGGAGGCATTATGGTCTCGGGGAGAGCTGTTTCATGGTGTGGTGATTATGGCCTCTGCTTTGTGGGGTACGGTACTGGGGGCGATCTTCGGGAGCATCCCGACGGATAAGCTGGGGCGGAAGCAGACGCTCTTTTGGATTGGTGTTTTGTATTTCGTCTCGGCGGTTGGTTCCGGTATGGCGAACGATCCCTGGATATTTGCTGCGTTCCGCTTTATTGGTGGGTTAGGGGTGGGGGCTTCGACGATTGCGGCGCCGGCTTATATTTCTGAAATTGCTCCGGCCAACGACCGGGGTAAGTTGGTTGCACTTTACCAGTTCAACATTGTTTTTGGTATCCTGGTGGCCTTTTTATCGAATTACCTGCTCAGCGGGCTGGGAGAGAATGCCTGGAGGTGGATGATTGGTGTGGAAGCTATTCCTGCGTTCATTTATGCCATGATGGTGCTCACGGTACCGCGGAGTCCGAGGTGGTTGTTAAATAAAGGGAAGGAAGCAGAAGCAAGGGAAGTGCTGGTGCGTATTCAACAAAATATTTCGTCGACGGGAGATGTGGGCGCGGCCGCAGGTGCAATGATTGACCGTTGGAAGGCAGAGTGGGAGACCTCGTCGGTAAAAGAAACAATTTTCAGTAGTCGCTATCGCTTACCGCTGATCCTGGCGTTTTTGATCGCCTTTTTCAATCAATTTTCTGGTATCAATGCCTTCCTTTATTATGCTCCCCGCATCTTCGAACTGGCTGGCTTGGAGGAGAGCTCCGCCCTGCTCAGCAGCATTGGCGTCGGAGTCGTGAACATGGTCTTCACCCTGATCGGCCTGTCGCTGATTGATCGTTTTGGTCGGAAGACATTGATGTACATCGGTTCGATGGGCTACATCGTTTCCTTATCATTGGTGGCTATGGCCTTTACTTTTGGCTGGCAGGGAATGGCGGTGCCGCTGTTCTTGTTCCTCTTCATTGCTGCCCACGCGATTGGACAGGGGACGGTCATCTGGGTGTTCATCGCCGAAATTTTTCCAGACCACTTGCGGGCAAAGGGGCAGGCCTTCGGTAGCTCAGTTCACTGGGTCCTGGCGGCGGCTATCCCGTCCGTAGTACCGATACTGTTTACCAAAATTGGTACTGCGCCGGTATTTGCCTTCTTCGCTTTCATGATGTTCCTTCAACTGATCTTCGTTTGGCGGATGATGCCGGAAACTAAGGGGGTGCCGCTGGAGGAGTTGCAGGAAAAGCTGGTGAGGTGACCCCCCGCCGAGGCAGAAAAGGAAGCCATTACCTGGCTCATGGGGTGATCCTTTTCTTTCCTTGCGCTCTTTATCCTTTCCCCTTGCATCCCGCGGCCGCGCCTTATCTTTCCCCGGAATTTAATTCTGATGTTATGCGTGATCCCTCCTTTCCCACCTGGAAACACCTCTTAATCCTTGTCGTTCTTTACTTCGGCGGTACCATCCTCGGAAGTATTCCGGCAGTGGTTATTGCTTTAGCTAATGGAGGTGCCGAATTTGACCAAGGGTACCTCCAAACCGCACTTTCGCAAACGGCCCCCATCGCGATGGGGGTTCCGCTGATCTTGTGCATCCTCTATGGATGGCGTAAACTTGGTCGGCCAAAGTGGACGCTAGGCTTTGAAAACGTTGGGCTAATGCCAGGGGCTTTTGCCGTCATCGGTACCCTGTTGGTGGCCAATGGCGTGACCATGATTGCCGAATACCTCCCCCTGTACGAGGGGTTTGTTGAGATGATGAAGGAGGCGATGATCCCAAGTATCGGCATGGGCATCGCGGTTGTACTCGGTGCCCCGATCCTGGAAGAAGCTCTTTTACGTGGCGTGGTCCTTCGGGGATATCTCCGCAAAATTTCTCCCACCAAAGCCATCTTATTCTCCGGGTTGATCTTTGGTGCTATGCACCTTCATCCAGTCCATGTTTTTTTCGCCTCCATCGTCGGCTTTGCCCTTGGGTACGTCTATTACCGAACCCGCTCGCTCGGGTTGGTGATCCTGATACATTTTATCAACAACGGAGCCAGTTATTACCTGGGGCAGCAGGGACTACCCGACAGCTCGGAAGAGCTGTTAGGCGTCAGTATGTGGGGCGTCTTTGGCCTTGCTGCTTTGCTCACGGGGTTGGGAGTACTGGCCTTGTGGTATATGGGAAGGAATTATCCCTTAGTGCCGGCACCCGAGGAGGACGAACCGGTCCTAGAACCGGTCACAGAACCGGTGGTCTGATAAAGTAGTCGCTTAGCCGTCAGAAAACAGGTAAGACGAACAACCTGTTTTCGGGCAGCGTAATAGCTCCGCGTGGCGTTATTTCCCATATTTGCCGACGGGTGTACAGTCTTAACACTTTAAGGTCAAACCTTTTATCCCCGGAGGGTTACCTTGCCGAGGCTTTACCGTCTTATTGCTATCTATTCTACGACCTCACGAAATTTCCCCCAAACATGAGCCGTCTACGTCTTGCCATCCTTGATTTATATAACGGTATCCCTAACCAGGGGATGCGCTGCATCCGAGAAATCGTAGAGCAGTTTGCCGACCGCATTGAGTACGACGTCTTCGATGTTCGTGTGGATAACGCCGTGCCCAACCTGGAATACGATATTTTCATCAGTTCCGGTGGCCCCGGAGACCCGCGGGAAGTTGATGGCGAATGGTATGCTACCTGGACCAACTGGCTCGATAATGTTTTGGAGCATAATGCGACCAGCGATCGTAAGAAATATGTCTTCTTTATTTGCCACAGCTTTCAGATGGCGGTTCACCATTTTCAGTTGGCGGAAGTAACCCGGCGCAAGAGTATCAGCTTCGGTACCTTCCCCATACACCCTACGCCGGCCGGAGAGGAAGATCCTATATTCAAAGGCCTGGAGGAACCTTTCGTAGCGGCAGATTTTCGGCACTATCAGGCCATCCAACCAGACGATGAACGCCTGGAGGCCGTAGGTGCCACACTACTGGCTAAAGAGAAAATTCGTCCACACATTGACCTCGAACGGGCACTTATGGGAGTACGTTGGTCTCCCGAAGTAGTTGGCGTTCAGTTTCACCCTGAGGCCGATGCTGAGGGGATGCTTTCTCACTTTAGTCGTCCTGACATTAAGCAGGAAGTTATTGCCGATCATGGCCGCGATAAGTGGCTGCAGATGATCGAAGATCTTAGTGATCCTACCCGCATCCAACATACCCACGATACCATCATCCCGGGCTTCCTGGCCCGGGCGGTTGAAGCACTGAGCCCGCATGCTAAATTGGCGCAAAGTGACAAAAAATAAGCGCTGGTCTGGACTTTCGTTCTTCGACCATAATGGGTAGATTCGGAAAATTCAGGCAAGCTCTTTACACGCAACAACTGTCTCAAACCGACATATTCGGGCAAAGAATTTTGGTCCAATTAATCTTTCCACTGTTCACGCTTGTTTGCGACCAATAGACCAATAGACCACCAACTGTGCCTCGTTCCTCCAATCGTCATCTCGTCAGTTTCCTCATCTTCTCGGTATTCGTACTGGCCTTTTCGGCTTTTCTGGTCGTGACGGGTTATTATTACCTCAGCGGGGTGGAGAACGTGACGATAAAGTCCTTTGCTCCTGGGGTGCCGGCTTTCTTTCTTTTCTTCCTGGCGCGGAAGGAGTGGCGTTCAATGCGGGCTGCTCGCAATATGGAAAAGCGGAAACGGAGTCAGGCAGTTAGGGAGTCAGATAGTTAGGGAGTCAGATAGTTAGGGAGTTAAAGAGTCTGATAGCCAGAGCGTCAAAGGGGTGGGGCAAACGATTTTACTATTTGCAGAGGCGATAGCCTAACGAGTTGAGCGAGTATCAGAAACGGTACTCCTTGACTCCCCGACTGATTGACTCCCTGACTAACTGACTAAAACACCCATCTAACCCCATTTACCCATTTGTACGTAGTTGCTGGAATATCCGGCAGGTCGCGCGCAACGCGTGCATCGTGGGTTAGGGAGAAGTTGGTGGTGAAACGGATACGGTTAGTTATCGCGAAGGCAAGATTCGTGATGGTGGAAACCCTGGCCAGGTTAAACTCCGGGAGGCGTGGCTGGTAGTAGGTGGTATTGGCCAACGACAGGTTATTGGATAACTTTATTCTGAGGGTCAAATAGTTACTCAGGCGATGGTCTCGGTAAAAGATGTCGGAGTCTGCGAGCTCATCGTATTCATACATGTAGAGGATACCCAGGTAAGCTCTTGATCCCTTTCCTTTGTAAAGACGGCGGCGAATGCCCACGCCCGCCAGAAAGCGAAGGGTCAGTCTCAACTGCTCATTGTATTGCACCTGGGTGAAGGTTTCCCAACGCCAGCGGTCTTTAGGTTCGTAACCATAACGTAAGTGTGCGAACCCGGAATTGAGGGCATTGTTACCGCTAACCTGCACCAGTCGGTAGTTGCTTAGAAACAGGACATTTCCCTTTTTTCCAAGACGGTCGAGCCGCAGACTACCTCCGGTAGTAACTACGGTGTTATTGTTTTTGGTCAGGCTGCCGTTTAGGTCTACTTGTCCGAACCAGCCCAGGCTATCCAGTGCTTTTCGTTTATCTTCAATGTTCACGATTTGGGCGCGGCCGCAGGTGCAAACAACGAGTAAAAGGAGCAGGGGGAGAAGGGGACGGACTAACATTTAGGACTCAGGGACCAGGATTTATTACTCAGGATTTAGGAGGCAGGAATCAGCATAAGGTGTTTAGCACTCAGGCTAAATTTACGGGTTTACTGCGTCAAGTGAGCATCAATTGTTTCTGCTTCAAGGGCATTGGTTGGCTGGGGCGTCAAAACGCCAGCCCAACGGGCTGCACCAAATAACAGGCCGCTGAAGACCAGGTTGGCAAGCAAGCTGTTGAGTAGAAACGGCAAACCTGCCGCGAATGCCGCTAGCAAGCCGGCACCGGTTTTGGGGTACAGCATACCACCGGCCCATACGCCAAAATTGGTGACCAGAAAGAAGACCAACGTAGCAGCTACCGCCGCTCCGCCGACGCGGAGCCAGGAGAACTTGAGGTTACGAAGCAGCCCCATACCCAGTAGCACCATTAGAACAATGGCACTCACCGTATAGAAGGAAATCCCCCAGTAGAAACCTTCGAAGTACGCAGCATACAGGGTGTTGTTCAGCACAAGGTCACTTAGGTAGAAGGCAAGAACTGGTACTACCAGCGCCAACCAGCGCTTGGGCAGCGCAGCTGCCCCAAATAATGCCATGGCACCGACTGGGACGAAGTTAGAAGGGTGGGGGAGCAACCGGCTTGCTGCTGCTACCAGAATAAGACCGACAATTAGAAATACTGACTTGGATGTGGTGGTGGAGTTGGGCATTATGGTATGCTTTATTACTAGACCGCAAAGGTAAGCATTAAATCAGGTGTGTATCCCCCTTCATTACTTCTTGATAAAATCGAATTAGCGGGTTGGTGCCCAATCCGAAATCAACCCCATGGCCACAAACAGCACAATAGATATGGCCTTTTTTACACTATCTAAAACTTTAAATTAATTCTGAACAATGTGACCAAACTTTCATTTAGTATTGTACATTTGCTAGTAGTATAGCATAGTGTAGCACAGATGGAATCAGTGTAGCACAGCGAATTTTGAAACTTAATGGTCGACATCTACACACGAATCCGGGAGTACTCAGTTGTGCCGAGCTTATCAAAGCACGAACAGATTGTTAGTGGCGTGCTTACTTCCATTGAAGATCAATTGATTGAACGCGGACAGATGTTGCCATCGATCAACCAGATGTCGAGTCATCTTGGTTTCGCGCGTAAGACTATAGATCGGGCCTATTCAGAACTGAAAGACCGTGGGGTCGTGGAGAGCCGTAACCGCAAGGGGTTCTTTGTAAGTTCAGAAGCGGTGGACCAAACCATTCGCGTTGCGCTGGTGCTGTATGAATTCCGACCTTTCCAGGAAATGTTCTACAATGTTTTTCGGGAGAGTGTAGGGGCCAACGTACAGGTTGATACTTTCTTCCACCACAACAATATTTCGGTTTTCGAAGACATCGTGACGAAAGTATCCGGACACTACGGACTGTATGTAGTTGCTCCGGTTCTTGACACTCGGACGCCGAAAATACTGGATCAGGTCATTAGCAACCGGCTGCTGTTGGTTGACCGCTTCGTGGAAACAAAAGACAAGGTATCTCATATAATTCAGGAATTTGGACAGTCAACTTTTCAGGTGTTGACCAAACTTCAGGAGCGAATCAAGAAATACGATAAAATCGAACTGTTTTTCAGGGAGGGGATGCCGTATCCTCAGGAGATCCTGGCGGCTTGTCGACGTTTCTGCCGTGAGCACAAGGTTAAGCTTGAGGTTAAGGACCAATACGTTTCGGGGACACTTAAAACCAACGTATTGTACCTGACCGTTGGCGACACCGACCTGTGGACCTTGCTTGAAGATTGTATTGACCAGGGGCTTGAGCTTGGACGGGATTTGGGAATCTTGTCTCACAACGAAAGTAGAATAAAGAAAATAGTACATGGAGGCGTCTCGACTTGGTCTACCGATTTTGGTCGGATGGCAGAGTTGGCGGCTGACTTCGTACTGAACCGAAAACCTGAGCAGATTACTGTTCCAACGGTTTTCATTGACAGGAACTCCTTCTAGGCGTTCTTAAAACTGCAAAAAGCCCGCCCTCTGATCTTTGGCGAGACGTAGAGGGACGGGCCCGATTACAAACTGTGTAAACAATGTAAAAGTACCATGAAAAGGCTATTTTTCAAACTTCGGCCCTCCACTGGCCGACCGGGTATGCGTTCAGCTGCTCAATTCTCTCCCCGAAGTTATCTTTCCTTGCTGTTTGTTCTGGGGCTTCCCCTTATGCTGGCGGCACAAACTGTAAAAGGAGTGGTCTCCGATCCAGATGGTGAAACCCTGATTGGGGTTAACATTCTGGTAAAGGGAACATCAACGGGTACGGTAACCGATTTTGACGGAAACTACGAGCTCACGGTGCCGGGCACTGAGACCATCCTTATATTTAGTTATACGGGATATACATCTGAGGAAGTAACCGTAGGTGCCCAACAGGTCATCAACATCACCCTGGCACCAGATGCTGAGGTCCTGGAGGAGGTTGTGGTGGTTGGTTACGGTGTGGTTCGTAAGAGCGACCTGACGGGATCTGTGGCCAAAATGGGCGGCGAGGAATTGACCGCCGTCGTTGCGGGAAACCCAACGTCTGCACTACAGGGTAAGCTCTCTGGTGTACAGGTAGAAAACAACGGTGGTGAGCCGGGAGGTGCCACCAACGTATTCGTACGTGGCGTAAGCTCCCTTACGAATTCCTACCCCTTATACGTCATTGATGGTACGTTCGCTGACAATATGAACTTTGTCAACCCGAAGGATATTCAGTCAATTGAAGTACTGAAAGATGCTTCTTCGGCAGCCATCTACGGGTCTAGGGCGGCCAACGGCGTAGTGCTGGTAACCACCAAGCGTGGTACTGAAGATGGCGCTCCGCAAGTCAGCCTGGATATTCGTACGGGTATTGAAGCACCGGCAAAACTGTTGGACTACCTCGATGGTGCACAGTTCGTTCAGTACCGAAACCAGTTGGAGCAGAACGACAACACGGGCTTCGTATTTCCTAATACTGGAGTAAGTACGGATTGGCAGGACCTTTCTTTGAACAGCGGTGCTATCCAGGATTACGGCCTTTCCGTAAGCGGCGGAAATGCTGGCTCGAAGTACTACGTTTCCGGTAACTTTTTCGATCAGGATGGTATTCTGGTCGGCTCTGACTTTAACCGGGTTAACCTACGGGCAAACAGTGAATTCAACCTTGGCCGGTTTAAGATTACCGAATCTTTGAGCCTGGTACAGAGCCAGACCCAGAGCAACAACTGGTTTGGCTTTGATGGTGCTACGGCACCAATCTTGCGGGAAAGCGTTCCGGAGAACGATGGCGGCTTTGAAGCACCGAACTTTGACGACCACAACTTCGGTGGCTACAACGATTTCGCACTGGCCACCCTTGAAGACAATAAGACCACCCGCCGAAACGTGCTGGGTAACGTCAACCTGGGGTACGAGATTATTGACGGGCTTACGGCTCGGTTGAACCTTGGGTTGGATTACGTGAATACGAACGCCTTCCAGTTTAACCCTACGTACTTTATGAGTCCTTCAGACGCTACCGTAAACGTAAACGAGCAGAACGACTTGATGAACACACGGGGTGAAGCGCTGCAAACTCAGATTGAGCCGACCCTGAGCTACAATAAGGATATTGGCGTAAACAGCCGGATCGACGCCGTGATTGGTGCTACCAGTCAGCGGCAGAATTTCCAGAGTGTTGGTATTTCCGGCCAGGGAACGCCGAACAACGATATTCGGGTTACCGGAGCACTGGCTCCGGCCAATATCCTGGCAACGGAAGGCGTGAACACCACCAGCGTGCTGCGCTCGCTGTTTGCCCGGGTAAACTATAGCCTGAATCGTAAGTACCTGCTTTCTGCCACCATCCGCCGTGATGAATCTTCGCGTTTTGCTAAGGACTTCCGGGTAGGTTATTTCCCCTCTGCCTCCATTGGTTGGAACGTCAGCCAGGAGGACTTCTGGAATCAGGATGGAACCATCAACAAACTTAAACTTCGTGCCGGGTACGGAGAGCTGGGGGCACAAAACATCCCCGACTATGCTTTCCAGTCGGTCTTTAACCTGAACTCCCCAACTTCCTTCGGAGGGCAGATTGTTCCGGGCTACGCCCAGACGTCTTTTGCCCTGGAGAACTTGAAGTGGGAGACGTCCCGGACAACTAATGTCGGTGTTGATGTTGGCCTGCTCAACGATAAAATCACCTTCACGGCAGAGTATTACATCAAAGATGTTTCTGACGTACTTGTGGGCGTAGCCCTCCCGGCTTCTACCGGTACTGCGGTTCCCGTAATTCAGAATGTTGGTGCAATCAGAAACAGCGGTTTCGAATTTGACGGGGTATACCACGCCATCAATACCAGTGGCTTTAAGTTAGACTTCGGTTGGAACTTCACCACCTTCAGCAGTGAGGTTACCTCTTTGCCTAACCCGATTGTGGGTCCTTCGATCTCGGAGGATGCTACCCGGGTAAACCGCTTTGTGGAAGGCCAGGCTCCTGGTGTTTACTTTGGCTTCATCACCGAAGGCGTTTATGCAGATCAGGCGGCGATTGACAGTGACCAGAACATCAGTAATGATGAAGCTCGCCGTTCGCTGGTATCACCGGGGGACTTCATCCGTAAAGACCTCAATGGTGACGGGATGATCAACAATGAAGATCAGACGATCCTAGGTGATCCGACACCGGATTTCATCTACGGATTCAACTTCTCTGGCAAAGCTGGAAATCTTGACTTCGGGGTATTCTTTCAGGGCAGCCAGGGTAACGAGATTTATAACGTCAACAAGTTTTACAACATCTTCTGGGCGGACGACAATAAGCTGACGGACGTGCTGGATGGCTGGACGCCTTCGAACCGGGTAACTGACATTCCCCGTGCGACAACGCTTGACCAGGCTGAGAACCGCGCGCCTTCCAGCTTCTTCGTTGAAGATGGTTCCTACCTCCGCCTGCGGACCCTCGAACTGGGCTATACGCTTGGCACCGACAACGTTGACTGGCTGGGCAACCTCCGTGTATTCGTAACGGGCCAGAACCTGGTTACCCTGACGGGGTACTCTGGTTACAACCCCGACATTTCTTCCGCCGCTGGCGGCCGGGCGGGTAGTGGGGTTAACCCATTACTCAGCCGTGGTCTCGACATTCGGGCCTATCCCCTAAGTCGCAGCTTTATGTTCGGCATCCAGGCCAATTTCTAAACCCCTCCTTGCTTTTACCAAGTGGCGCGGTTTGTATCCTGCGGCCGCGCCCCTTGGTAAAGTGCACTAATCTATCAAATTCAACCATCATGAAACAGTATTATAAACTGTCTCTCGTCAACGCAGCACTGCTTTGCTTTGCGCTGTTGGTCCCAACTTCCTGTTCCGAGGATGCCCTGGACCAGGCGAACACCAATACCGTATCAACGGGTAGTTTCTGGCAAACGGAAGACGATGCCCGCCTGGCGGTCAACGGAATGTTCCATCCCATTGCCAACACTTTTTTCTGGGGCCGGATCGTGCATACCGGGGCGATTCTACGTTCCGATGTATTCAATATTCGTCCTTTCGGAATCAATACCACCATGTCTACCTTCCAGGGCGGACCCGGTACTTCCCGCTGGGCGACGGAACCTTACCAGGAGATGTATAAGTCGGTATTTCGCGCAAATGCCATTCTGGAAAACGTCAACGAAACGAATGTTCCCGGCACTGATGCCCGGAATGAAATCACCGGGCAGGCTTACTTTATGCGGGCTTTTGACTACTGGTACCTTTTACACCTCTACGGCAATATTCCGCTGGTAATCACCACGCCACAGGGCGAGGAAGACTTCTTCCCTCCTTCGGCCACCAAGGAGGCCGTATACGCACAAATTGAATCTGACCTCAACACCGCTGCTGATTTGTTGCCAACTAATTGGGGCGATAATGATAAGGGCCGTCCGACTTCCGGCGCCGCCATCGCTTTGTTGGGGAAAACTCAGTTGTACCAGCAAAAATGGAGTGAAGCTGCTACTACGTTTAATCGCATTACCGATGGTAGGTACAGTTTGCTGCCAGCCGATCGTTACGAGGAGAACTTCGGAGCAGTCAATGAATTCAACGAAGAAGAGATCTTCTCCCTACAGTACCTGGGACAGACGAATTTTGCCTGGGGAACGGACATTGCCGGTGTTGGTACGCTGGGAACTTACCACATCGACTATGCACCACCAGCGAAAAGTCCCGATCAGGGCCACTTCATCAATAGCTGGGTGAAGGACCTCTTTGAGGCCAACGGTGAAACGGTACGCCGGAATGCATCGCTTGCTTACGACTACCCAGGTTCTACTGGTTACGGAGGCACGCCGTTTCTGGAAGACTTCGCCGACGACATAACGGTAGCTAACCAGGATGGAATGGAGCCTGTCTTTTCGCGTAAGTATGCTGGCCTTGAGCTGGGGACACGTGATCAGGTTCAGTTCCTGGGGGCTAACGTAGGCAACAACTGGCGAATCATCCGCTACGCGGATGTCCTCCTCATGTTGGCCGAGGCATTGAACGAATCGGGTGGTACAACTGCTGCTATTGACCGGATCAACGAAGTCCGCAGCCGTGCCATGGTAAGTGATCTGGCTGCCGACGTTGACACGCAAGACGAAGTTCGTCAGGCCATCATCGATGAACGCGTCCTGGAGTTGACGGGGGAAAGCCACCGGTTTTTTGACCTTGTTCGCTGGGGACTAGCCGATGATTACCTGGGCAGCACCTCTTTACACGGCGATCATCCAAAAAGCCTGAGTGGTGGAGTATTCCAACCTAATAAGCATGAGTTCATCTGGATTCCACAGGTGGAAATTGACGCAAATCCGAATCTCACGCAGAATCTCGGATACTAACTCAGCATAAGTATGATCTACTACTATTGATCGAGTTACTTCATATGATTTTTGTAGTTGGGATGCTTCCTCACCCGGAGGCATCCCACTACCATTCCGTCCAGTAATATCCACGAAACCGCCAGGATTGATGAGAGTCCCTTACATTGAATTCGACTAATGGCCTAACCAGCTGGTTTCATTAGACAGACACCCAGATAATAATCAGATTCTTTACTGCTGAAGTATATTCAAATGACAATATTTCCACTGGAGGTAAGTGACTCGCTTACCGCTCAGCAATTTGCCCTTAACCCTGAGTTGGCAGGGACGACCGGTCCCTTTACTGCTTCTCTGGATTTGATTCGTGAAAGTGGCAGTATTCGGGTTTACCGGCTACGGCTTGAGGCAGATGCTCCGCAATCTCCCTCGCCATTAAAAATTTGCTGGCGCTACCCGGCCGTTAACGTTAAGGGGGTCTGGAGTTCCGGAGCGCTGTACGAAAAACGATTGCGGGCAGACTGGGAGCCGGCCGACGTTGAAAGCCGGGTTTCCGTAAATGCCCCGGCTATCAGTGTCTTTGGGCATCGGGATGAAAACGTCCTAACCTTTGCTTGTTCAGACGGTGTAAATACGGCCCGACTGGCCGCTCCGGTCCGGGAAGAGAATAACCTACTCTACTGCAGTATCTCCTTATTTGATGAGACCATTGAGCCGGTAAGCGCGTATACGCTGGACCTCTACATCGACCAAGGAGAACGGACGTATTGTGAGGCCCTGCAGGGGGTTGGTGAATGGTGGGATGAACTGGCGGGAGCCGAAAACCTGATGCAGGTGCCGCCAGCGGCCATCGATCCGGTGTACAGCACTTGGTACGCTTACCATCAGGAAATGGAACCGGAAAGCCTGTTAGCGGAATGCCGCTTGGCTAAGGAGTTGGGCTACGAGACCATCATCGTCGATGATGGCTGGCAGACGATGGATAACCAACGTGGCTATGACTACACGGGAGATTGGACACCGGACCGCTTTACGGACATGAAAAGCTTCGCCTCCAATGTCCAGGCCCTTGGGATGAAGGCCATGATATGGTATTCCGTGCCATTCTGTGGCCCTAAGTCTGGCGCTTATCAACGCTTTAAGGGGAAGTTCCTTACGGAGAATCATCGTTGGGCTCCGGTCTTTGATCCGCGATACCCTGAGGTGCGGGAGCACCTGATTGGTAAATACGTTGGGGCATTAAGGGATTGGAAACTGGACGGGTTGAAGCTTGACTTTATCGATGATTTTCGGGTGTACCCGGAAACGCCGGAGGGTAAGACTGATGGCCGGGACTACGCCAACGTCAATGAAGCAGTAATGCGTCTCATTTCCGACATCTCCCGAGAGTTACGGGCCATTCGTCCCGATGCACTCATCGAATTTCGGCAGAAATACATTGGCCCCGCTCTGCGAAAACTGGGCAACTTGTTCCGGGCATTTGACTGCCCTAATGACAGTGCTACGAACCGGCTGCGAACGACCGACGTCCGGCTGCTGGCCGGGGGGAGTATCGTGCACTCCGACATGTTTATGTGGCACCCGGATGAAACCGTGGAAGCTGCGGCATTGCAAATAAATAATGTCCTTTTTTCTGTTCCTCAACTTTCCGTCAGGTTGGCCGAACAATCAGCGGACAAAACGGCGATGATCCGGTTCTGGACCGGTTATTATAACGATAATCGGAGGTTCCTGCTGGGTGGGAAGTTCCGGGCACACGCACCATTAGAAAACTATCCTATGCTTTCCGTTCGGGAAGACAGGCAAATGATCGTGGGGCTGTATGGTGCCGCTATTGTTGATTTGCCTGAGGATGTAGACTACCTAGACATCATTAATGGACGTATGAACGAAGACGTCGTCATCAAAGTAAGGGGCAAGGAGCGCCTGGCTGAATTGACGATTTTCGATTGTATGGGAAAGCAAAAACGGCAAAAGCATCGTCTTTCTCCGGGGATCCATTTGATCAATGTACCTGCCTCGGGCTTGATTGAACTTAGGTTACAAACGACCTAGGCTTCGTGCCGATACAACCTGAAACTTGCAATCTGATATCCAGACCATTAAACAAAATCCAACCTTGGAGACCATCAACAACGGCATTGCCACCTTCGACCTCATCGTCATCGCGATCTATTTCATTGTCGTCTTGGGCATTGGCTTATGGATTGCCCGTAAAACCAATACCGGTGAGGACCTCTTCCTTGGCGGGAGAACCTTTGGTTGGGGGATCATTGGTCTTTCACTTTTCGCTTCAAATATTTCCTCCACTACGCTCATCGGGTTGTCGGGTGCGGCTTATTCGACCGGGATTGTCGATTCCGTATACGAATGGCTGTCTGGGGTCCCGCTCATCATTGCTGCGGCCATATTCATTCCACTATACCTCAAATCCAGGATAACTACTATTCCGGAATTTCTTGAATTGCGGTTTGACCGCCGCTCCCGCTTGTTCTTTTCAGCGATTACCATATTTACCAGTATCGTGGTCGATACTGCTGGTGGATTGTATGCTGGTTCGTTGGTGCTACAGCTGTTTTTTCCTGAGTTGATTCTTTGGCAGACCTGTTTTGTCCTGGCAGTCATCGCTGGCTTATATACGGCCTTTGGAGGACTAAAGGCAGTGGTTTATACAGATGCGATCCAGGCCATTGTCCTCATCATCGGGTGCTCCGTCTTAACGTACATGATGTTTGAGAAAATGGACTTTGACTGGGGTGCCGTGATGGCTTCCGCGCCGGAGGGTCACTTCTCGGTGGTACGTGACCTGGACCACCCCACCTTGCCGTGGACCGGCCTTTTATTGGGCGTACCATTTCTTGGTTTCTGGTATTGGACGACGAACCAATACATCGTTCAACGTGTACTGGGGGCGAAAGACATCAAGAACGCCCGGGGTGGAGTCATGTTGGCTGGTTTTCTGAAGATCATCCCGCTATTCATCATGGTGATACCAGGTGCGATGGCGATCAGTTTATTGCCCGGCCTGGAGAATGGTGACCAGGTATTGCCGACTGCTATTCTGACTATTTTGCCGGTCGGGATGGTCGGCCTGGTGTTGGCGGGGCTTATTGCCGCAATCATGTCTAGCGTAGATTCCACCCTTAACTCTGCTTCCACATTGGTGGTAAAGGACTTCATCGATTCCTCGGGGCATCAAGGCAATTCTGGACGGTTGACGGACAGACAAATCGTTAACTATGGCCGGATCACTACGGTAATCCTCATGTTGGTTGCAGCGGTATGGGCACCGATGATCCAGAATTTTACGGGCATATGGGCGTACCTGCAGCAGATGTTCTCCATCATTGTTCCACCGGTGGTGGTCGTCTTTTTGGTGGGGGTATTCTATAAGCGGGGTAACGGAGACGGCGCATTCTGGACGCTGTTAGCTGGTACCGGGCTGGGCGTGATTCTTTTCCTGCTGGGCCAGTTTGATTTATGGCCATTCCACTTTACCACCAATGTGGGACTGATGGTGGGCGTCTGTACCCTGATTTTCATTGGCGTAAGCCGTGCCACGGCACCACCGGTCTACGAGGAGATTGCGGACCTGGTTTACCGACCAGGCTTGCTGGATGCGGATGATGGAGCTACCGGATTGGCCGACTGGCGCGTTCAGGCGGTTATCCTGACGGCCTTGATGGGTGGCTTATTGGTGTATTTCTGGTAAGGCGCGGCCGCAGGTGCAGGAATTGGGATTAAGGAGTAGGGTGTCCCATTGTTCAGAGGGAGGTCTTTGTTTTTGGTACGCGTACATCAAAATAGTAAGCCACCAGTCCGGCAACAACGTTCAATAAACCCAACAAGCTTTCCGTTGGCTGAGTCTTTAGCAGATAAGCCAAAGACCAGGCACTGAACGTCAGGAAAATAACCTGTGGCAACGGGTAAAGAGGGGAGGAGTAACCTGCCTCCTTACGGGATCTTAGCCTTAACACCAGCAGCCCGGCCACCGCCAGGAAGGTGAACAACTGCAAAACGAAACCACTGTACATAAGCACTCGCTCGAAGCTGGATGTGAAAACCAGGAACAGGCTGATGCCACCCTGCAGCCAGGTAGCACGGAGGGGGAGACCGTTTTTACTCAGTTCGCCAAAAGTTCGCCAGAGCTGGTGGCTGTCTCCCATGGCCCTGACGACCCTGGGGCCAATCCAAATCATGGCAGAAATACCCGTCAGCAATAAAACACCAATGAGTACACTGACCATCTGTCCTGCCTGTTCACCGAACATGGCTCCTGCGGCAATCTGTGCTACGTCAATCTGCCCGGAAAGCGCAGCACTGCCCGCTTGCCGCAGAAAGCCATATTGAAGCAAGAGGAATAAGCCACTTACGACCAGCGTACCCACCACCAGCGCACGGGGCAGGTTTTTGTTAGGCTCCCTGATCTCTTCTACAATGTAGGCCGCGGCATTCCAGCCCGAGAAGGCATAGAATACACTGATCATGGCAACGGCTGCTCCGGGAGACCAAACGGTCTCCAGGGTGTTGACTGACCAGTCGACCATGGCACCTTCGGGCGCTGGGAGTAGGGCACCGGCTAAACCGAGCGCCAGTACGACCATCAGCTTAATGGCCGTAAGAATATTCTGCAGGGTGCTTGATTCTTTGGTGCCGAAGCTGTGGGCCAGGGACAACAGGACAATACTTGCTGCCGCCGTGCACAGTGGGTGCCAACCGGTCCAGGCCGCGAGGTATTGCCCAACGGCCATCGCACTGAGGGCTACCGCAGCCGCAAAGCCAACCGTAAGACTGACCCATCCACTCAGGAAACCGAGTAAGGGATGAAAGATCTCCGCCAAAAAGTGCGTTTCTCCGCCTGATCGAGGAAGGCGAGTGCCCAGTTCCGCATAGCTAACAGCGCCACACCAGGCCACCAGACCACCAATGGCCCATAGCAGCAACAACACCGGACCGTTAGCTATCCATTCCAACTGGAGTCCCAGCGTCGTAAAAGCACCCGTGCCAATCATATTGGCCAATACAAGGGCCGCGGCACTGCGCCAACCTATTTTATTGGGTGTGGCTGACATATCACGGTAAGAAACCGATTAACCGATGATTTTCTGTTGCGGATGAGCGACCGTAACGTGACTTTAACGTTCCCTGGTCTCCAGTATCAAGAGTGTCGGAATTGACCTGTTATATCGCCAGGCAGTTTGCCGACCGTTCTCTATTCGCCGCCTGCCCGGTGGAGGGCGGGCACCGTCAGGGCAATTGCTGTGCCTGCAGCAAAGCCAATAAGTACATCGGTGAAGAAGTGTTTACCCGCCCGCATACGTCCGTAGGCGACCGTTGCCGGGATGAGGGCAGCTGCAGCATAGATGTAGGGTCGGGCTTTACTGTTGGGGTGGAGGTCATTATACAGCTGTGCCGTCGTGAAGCTAAAATAGGCGGCCGTGGCTACGTGGCCACTGTAAAAGGAGTACCGGCTTGACTTCCGCAGTTTGATGTCGAGCGGTGCATCGGGGTTGTAGTTGTAGGGGCGGGCTCGTTTGGCGGTTGTTTTGGATAAATTGATCAATGCGGAATTGAGCATAGCTCCCTGAAAGACAATCATGGCCATATCATCGAAGTTGTCTCTCCCCGTTTTGTCGAGTAATAAGAAAAAAGGACTGGCGAAGCTTGTCAGCAGTAATTTATCCGTAAACTCATCGGCCTCAAAGGATAGGTGGCGCAAAGAAAACCTGTCGATTGGCCAAATTTTGTTTACGTCAAGGTTCTTTACCTCCAGCTCCGTCATCGGGGTAACCTTCTTATCCAGAAACATCGAGCCAATAGTGATACTTCCCCCCAGGCCAATCAGAACGCCGTTAGTAGCCTTGCTGGGGTTGTATGGTTGTAAACCTTGGGCGGGCAGGAATAAAGAGAAGCACAGCGCAAACAGACAGCAAAGAGTGAAACGTAAGGACATAGTAATGGAAGGTTAAATGCTTGGTGTAACGGGGAGGGGGGATTGGGTGTTCGGGAATCAGGATTTAGTATTCAGTATTCAGGTCTTAGTGGGCAGGTGTCAGTATTCAGTATTCAGGTTTCAGGGACCAGGATTCAGTCGTCAGGAATCATCAATTAAGACTTTGTAACCATCAATTACTAAAGTCCGATTTCCGCCCGGAGGGGTTCGTCCTTTACACCGTTCTGGCTCCAGTAAGGCGCGCGCTTCTGGTGGCTCAGGCGTGCTTTGGTGGTCAGGCTTTTGCCGCGGCTTGGCGCGGTTTCGTTCCAGCCACGGATGATGTAGGGGGAGGCGGCGTCGAAGATAACTTCCAGCTTACGCCCCAGTCCGCCGTAATCGATGAGGTAAGACTTTAGCCCGGTCTCCTTGAAATCCGCTCCGGAGTAATCGCTGAGGCTGACGGTTGCCCGGGCGGCCTGATAGGGTTGGTGGGTCATCAGCAGGAAGTTGGTTGAGGGGAGGACGCGGTACTCGCCCGTTGGCAGGTTTTCCCACCCCGAACGAATTCGGTTGAATACTTCGTCTTCGAGGAAATCCGCCGGCAGACTGAGGTTGGTATCTCCTTCCTTTTCGAAATAAGAACGGAGTTGTTGGTCCCAACTACCGCCTCCGGCATAATTGAGTTGGGTGAAGGTTTGGCCACACCAGTCTTGCATGCTGGTGGTCACTTTTAATGTATGCGGCTGTTCGTCAGTTTTGGTGGGGGTGAATACGGAGGTCATCACCGAATAGTCGTAGATGCCCGTCACGAAACGGCGAATCATATTTGTCTTTATGATTGGGGTCGAACTAGGGTTGACGTAATTGTCGTTCTTCACCTGTTTGTCGGTCAGGAAGTCTTCAGAGACAAAGATCATACTAACCTGCCCTGGCCGCAGGTCTCCGTAGCGGGCTTGTTCGAGGTCGTAAGTATTAATCTCAGCTTTCCCTTCGTACCAATATTCGTACAGCCCACCCGTAAAGTGACCGGGCACCTGCTGTTTTTCGGCAGTATCGGTGGCTTTTTCAGTAGAATCCTGAACGGTGTTGCAAGCGGTGAACAGCAGGAAGCAAGAAAGCGAGAGGAGGAGGATTTTTTGCATAGTGGGAATATTTGGAAGGGGGCTTTTGAAAAGCTCCGGGCATTCAGGAACGGTAAGAAATTACCCTTGGCTGGTGAATTTATAACGGATAGGGTAGGGCTTAGTTTTGAGGGGAGTAGCTGGATCTTCGAATATGGTGCCCATACTTCCGTAGAAGTACGGATAGGCGATTTTATACCCTCCGCAACCCTGGAGGTACTTAACCTGGAGTCGCGACATGGTGCTAACATAAACTGGTTGCAGTTAGCTGATTTTCAGGCGCGGCCGCAGGTGCAAGGAACGTTAACCGGGCAAAGGCTGTCCATCGCTGTCCTTGCGCTTAAGTCTCTTTTTTGCACCTGCGGCCGCGCCCAAAACATGCACTTTAGCTTAAATCCTCCCCTCAAAGGGTTTGCTGCCCGTCGTTTAGCACTACTAAGCGCTCACTTTTTCCAAAAAATGCTACCTTAGCGGCGATAGTTTACTAATGCACTCATTTTATCTTGCGGCCCCGCCCCCGGTGGGGCCCAAGCTTTTTTACTGAGTTCGGTAAGTAAACCCGATCTTGTGGTCATCTCCTTACCCATTACACCATGCTGAGAGCCACGACTACCCTTATTTTCCTGTTTTGCCTGTTGTCCGCCATGCTGACGGCCCAAAAGGGCAGTAACTTTAAAGCCGCCAACACTGCTTTTGATGAGGGAGTGAAATTCCTGCTCGACGCTAAGCCCAAAAAAGCAAGGAAGTCTTTCCTGGAAGCCGTGAAACTGGATACTGGCTACGTCGCCGCCCACCGCTTTCTTGGGGTGTCGGAAGAGCTGCTGGGCAATTTTACGGGGGCAGCCAGGGCTTATCAGGAAGTGCTGAGGCAAGACTCCACGTTCTCTCGTCTGCTTTATTATCAATTGGGGCAGATGTACTACAAGATGTCCCGGCCCGGCCTTGCCCTGCATTACCTTAACAAATTTAGCGCGCTGCAATCCCGGGACCTCAACGAATTCGGACGTAACGGCGTGGAAGAAGCCGTCGAAGAACAAAAGGTGCTGAAAAAACTGGACGGACAAATCAAGGCCGCCAAGATTACGCGTGACAGCACACAGTTTATCAACGTCACGGAACTGTATAACCTCGGATTTCCGATCAACACCCGACAAAACGACTACTTTCCTTTCTTTAGTAATAACATGAACAGTGTCCTGTTTACCCGCCAGGGTGAGTTGGGCGACGAAGACTTGCTGGTGGGGAGAAGGAAGGATAAAGATTCGGAGTTCCTGACCAGCCGTTTCGGAACCTTCAATACTACCCAGCCAGAAGGCACCTGCTCGTTGGTACGGGATGGAGAGCGTATCTATTTTACGCTGTGCAAAGAAGATAAGGACCTGACGGCCAAAGGCGCACGCCCCGTGCGTGAGTGCGACCTCTACGCCGGATGGCTGATCAACGGCAAGATAAAAGACGTTGAACCACTGCCCGATTACATCAGTACCACCGGATATTGGGAGACCCAGGCAACGATCAGCTGCGACGAGCAACAGCTGTTTTTTGTCTCGAACCGCCCTGGTGGCTTCGGAGGCTCCGATATTTACGTCTGTGATCGTCAGGAGGATGGTTCCTGGGGAAGGCCCCGCAACCTCGGAGAAGGCGTAAACACCCCCGAAGACGAGGAAGCTCCCTTCCTCAGCAACGACGGGCAAACCCTTTATTTCTCCAGCACCGGACATTACAGCCTGGGCGACGAAGACATCTTCGCCAGCTGGTGGGACGAAAGCCAGCAACGGTTTACCCGTGCACTCAACCTGGGCCCTCCCGTTAATGGCCCTCACCGGGAGTTGGGCTTTCACCTCAGTTCCGACGGTAAGACCGGCTTCGTGGCCAGCGACCGCCCCGGCGGCTGGGGGAAACTCGACATCTACGGCTTTAAATTATCCGAACGCCTTAGCTCTAATCCCGTTACCTACGTTTCGGGATACGTGACCGATAGTCTGACCGGCGAACCCATCGTCAACCAGGCCGTCCCCGTGGCCGGTGGAAATACGTATTACACGAATTACGAAGGCCGTTTCTTCATCTGCGCACCGGCACACGCTGCACTGCCGCTCTCGGTTGACCATCCGGATTACCTGCCCTATTCAAGAGACTTCGCCATCCCGGATTGGGACAACCTCGCCCCCTACCGGATCGACCTGTTTATGACGGCAGAGGCTGCGCCACCGCCGCCACCGCCCGTCATCGAAGCACCTGCTCCGGAACCTCCTCGTGATACCGTTGCGGCAGATACCATTCAGCGGCGCGCACGGATCGTCAAACGGAATTATACCGTTAGGTTCAACTTTGAAGACGCCAGCCTGACACCAAGGGCAATTCAAGGTCTGGAGATTTTCGTCAACGAAATCAAATCCAAAAACATCCTCAACATCAGCGTCACCGGATTTACGGATGATATTGGTGCGACTGCCCTCAACGTCCGGCTCAGCCAGGCCAGGGCTAAAGCCGTTGGCATTCACCTCCAAACGGCGGGGGTAAAAGCCGACGAGATCAGCATCAAAGGAATGGGAGAGCTGCCGGGCTCCTCGGCCAGGGCACTGAATCGGAAAGTGGAAGTTACTGTGCGGTATCGGGAGTTGGTGGAGGTGAATTAGCGCCTGCGGCGCGTTCAAGTTGCAAGGTCGCTTTGCTCCCGTTGCAGGTGTACTGGGCAGCTCGCTTTGCTCGTTTGCCCTCTCCCCCGGCCCCTCTCCTCGGGAGAGGGGAGGCAGCTCTGCTCGCTGCGCTCGTAGGGCAATTTCTTTGAAAAACAACCGGAAAAGAGGTAATAAAATTTGGTTGAATTACCTGCGGCAATTTTCTTACTGATTACTGATTACTGATTACTGATTACTGATTACTGATTACTGATTACTGATTACTGATTACTGATTACTGATTACTGATTACTCCTCCGAATGCCGCAACTTAAGCGCATCCGCCCGCAAGCGCCGCAAGAACGGACTGGCGAAGATGAAGTCTTCGAGTACCTGATTGCTACTTTCCAGAACTTGGGATTTATCTCCCCGCCAGGCAACGTGGCCGTGCTTCATCAGTAGGATGTTGTCTCCGATGCCCATAACGGAGTTCATGTCGTGGGTATTGATGACGGTGGTGATGTTGTTACGGTTGGTCAGGTCGCAGATCAGCTCGTCGATTAGGATGGAGGTCTGAGGATCAAGGCCGGAGTTGGGCTCGTCACAGAAGAGGTATTCGGGTTCGAGTACCATTGCGCGGGCAATGCCGACGCGTTTTTGCATGCCGCCGGACACCTCCGAAGGGTAACGGTCATTGATGCCCTCCATGTTGACCATTTCGAGGCATTCATCAACCCGCATGGTCTTTTCCTTTAGCGTACGGCGGGTGAACATATCCATCGGGAAGCGGATGTTCTCGCCCACCGTCATGGAGTCAAAGAGGGCATTGCCCTGGAAGAGCATGCCGATGCGCATTCTGATGGACCGGAGTTCGCGGTCTTCGAGATCAAAGATGTCGGTGTCTCCGTAGTATACTCTGCCCGAGTCGGGTTTGAAAAGCCCGATCAGCAATTTGAGTAATACCGTTTTCCCCGCACCGGAACTGCCGATGATCAGATTGGGTTTACCGGCATAGAACTCGGTGGTAATGCCTTTGAGGACGTGGTTATCCCCGAACGATTTTTCGATGTTTTCGGTACGAATCATGCGATGGGGGAATTAAGTTAAGAGCAGAGCGATGATGAAGTCGAAAAGCAGAATCAGGACATTGGAGATGACGACCGCATTGGTACTGGCCTCACCAAGCTCGATGCTGCCGCCTTTGACGTAGTACCCAAGGTAGCAACTAACGGAAGTGAGCAAAAAGGCAAATACGGCGGCCTTTACGAACATCATGAATACGTACCTCGGGACGAAGAAGGTTCGCAGCCCCAGGACGTATTCGGTATGAGAAAGGTCACCGGGCAGAACGGTGGCGACGTAGCCGCCGATGATGCTGACGAAGGCCGAAATGGCCACCAGCAGGGGAATGACAACTACTGCGGCCACCAATTTGGGCATGATCAGGTAGGCAGCGGTATTGACGCCCATGATCTCCATGGCGTCGATGTGTTCTTTTTGGCGCATGCCACCGATCTCTGCGGCGAGGTTGGAGCCTACTTTACCCGCTAGTACCAAACAGGTGATGGTGGGGGCCATCTCGATGATGGTGATGTCCCGGACGATGTAACCGATGTAGTAGGCGGGGATGAAACTGTCGCCCAGCTGATCAGCAAACTGTACGGCCGTTACCATGCCAATGAAGACAGAGATCAATAAAACGATGAAGACGGAACCAACGCCGATGGCGTCCATCTGCCGCATCGTTTCTTTATAATACATGGAGAATCGTTCCGGCTTGGCTACGGCGGATTTGAGCAACAAGACGTAGCGCCCAAAGTGAAATAAGAATGTATTTATCAGCATGCGTTGCCTGGTCGGTTGAGGATGGAGATGAAACCCCGTACAATTCGGGTTGTAACGTGACGGGAGACGATTAGGTTTGACCAGCCGCGAAGATAGTGGTTGGGGAGTAACCTTTTGGGGGATTTCGGGGGAAGGTTTGGATGCACCGGGCTTGCTTAGGTGAGGGCGCGGGCGCAGGTGCGAAGGAGGGTTTTAAGAGCAGACGGCTAAGTATTGGTTGTCATGCCCTGATTTATTAACCGGACGTGCTGGTGTTTTTTTGACGGTGCCGGAGGCAACGCTGCTCCGTACATACCCCGGACTAAATCGCTGCGCTCCCTTGTCCGGCTCGGGCAGGATGCCCTCGGCCTTGGTTGGTTATTGGCCTTCGAGCCCAGGGCCGGAGGTCCGTCTCACGTAGCGAGGGGCGAGTGCCGATCCGTAGGATCAAACAGAGCCCCTCGTTTTCGTTAAATTTACCCCATGAAGTATCCCATCCTACTGCTGCTATTCGTCTTCGTCGTCAGTTGCAATCCGAAACCTTCCCTCTCCTGGTCTCCGTACGACGAAACCGAAGAGTTGGCCAAAAATGCCGATCACCCTTCTCGTCGGCTGCGGTATAAATTGTTGCAGTCTCGGGTAACGGATAAAAATGAACTATTGGCGAATATTATCCCGCAAATAAAAGGTTTTTCCGCAGCAGATTACAAACGATTAACGCCATTAATTCTGGATCAGGATATTCCAACGCTTCAGCAACACGTGAATAGTGGAGAATTATCCTACGAAACACTTACCCAATGGTATTTATTTCGCATTGCGAAATTCGAAAATAATAAAGAAAAATACCTTAACGCCGTTATTTCAATAAATCCGAACGCCGTTGCTCAGGCACGTGAATTGGATGCCGAAAGTTCCGCCGATGACCATCCCATTTATGGTATGCCCATATTATTAAAGGATAACGTGAATTTCTCCGCATTACCGACCACCGCCGGAGCTCACGTATTCCGAAATAATAACACTGAAAATGCTTTCATCACCAACCGTATACAATCAAAGGGAGGGATTATTCTTGGAAAGACTAACCTGAGTGAGTGGGCAAATTTCCTCTGCCTGGGCTGCCCCAATGGTTACAGCGCGGTGGGCGGACAAACCCTGAATGCCTACGGGCGTAAGCAATTTGATACCGGCGGCTCCAGCTCCGGAAGCGGGGCTGCCATGGCGGCGGGCTACGCCGCCGCTGCGGTGGGGACGGAGACCTCAGGGTCCATTCTGTCTCCCTCCAGCCAGAGTTCCCTGGTGGGACTCAAGCCGACGATCGGCCTACTTAGCCGGGGAGGCATTGTCCCCATCTCCAGTACCCTGGATACGCCGGGGCCAATGACGCGCAGCGTCATCGACAACGCCATTCTCCTCTCAGCCATGACCGGTTGGGACGCCGCCGACCCCGCGATGGCCGACGCCCCTAAAGGCAAGAAGTACTGGCGAAACCTGAATGAGGGGACACTGAAAGGCTTGCGGCTGGGCGTCAACAAACGCTACCTGGAAGACGCGGAATACAGCGCCGCCCTGGCTAAGCTGCGCGCCGCAGGCGCGCAACTGTTTGAATTTGAACCTATTGAGGTAGACTTCGACGGTTTCGGAGACTTCCTCAGTGCCGACATGGCCAACGAC
This sequence comes from Lewinella sp., assembly GCA_045110355.1. GTDB lineage: Bacteria > Bacteroidota > Bacteroidia > Chitinophagales > Saprospiraceae > Neolewinella. Next base: position 29,567 of record JBGCFZ010000148.1, read on the forward strand.
CTCCCCGCCTACATCAAGGCCTACGGCGATAAAAGTCTTACCGTGGCCACCGTCGCCGATATCGTAAAGTATAACCTCCAGGACACCCTCGTTCGCATCCCCTACGGCCAGGGCCGCTTCGCTGGCATCCTCGACCTCGACCTTTCCCCCGCAGATTACCCCGTCCTCAAAAAACGACTCCACGACGAAGGCGTACGCTTCCTGGAAACCCCCATGAAACAATTTAAATTGGACGCCATCCTTGCCATCAATAATTATGGTGCTGGCGTTGCCGCCGTAGCACAGTACCCCTGTTTGACCGTCCCGATGGGCTATACCGAAGAGGGCGCACCTAAAGGACTGACGTTTGTTGGTCGGCCATATTCCGAAGATCGGTTGCTGTTGATGGGGGCTGCGTTTGAGCGGTTGGCTGGGGGGCGGGTTGGGCCGGTGGGGTATTGATTAGGTTTTGGGGCCAACCTGATAACGCTCAGGACAACAGCAAGATCGCTGAGAAGCTTCCGGCTAAAAACGCGCAGCGTTTCAATAGCCCTCCCCGGTGGGGACGGGGGCTGCCCAGAACGTCCCCTACTGCCTTTATCCTACCCCTTGCACCTGCGGCAGCGCCCAAAAAATGCCCGGAAACCAACGAAAGGGACTTGAACAGTATCTCACAACAGACCAATAGACCAATAAACCAACATGACCAACCCCTGGATAACCCTAAACACCAACGTCCCCTACGAAAACCCCTGGATCCGCGTAGAGCATCATGAGGTCATCAACCCATCGGGTAACCCTGGTATATATGGTGTCGTTAAATTCAAGAACCACGCCATCGGCATCGTCCCAATCGACGAGCAGGGCTACACCTGGCTGGTGGGCCAGTACCGCTATACGCTGGACAGCTACGAATGGGAAATCCCCGAGGGCGGTTGTCCCGTTGGTACGGACCCGCTGGCGACCGCCCAACGAGAACTCAAAGAAGAAACCGGACTGGTGGCTAGGGAATGGACCCAGATTATGGAGTTTCACCTCAGCAACTCGGTTACTGATGAGTACGGCGTTGCCTTCGTCGCCAGAGGCCTGACCCAGGAAGCCGCCGAACCGGAAGACACCGAAGACCTTACCCTGCGCCGTGTCGCCCTCTCCGAGGCCATCGCTATGACGATGGATGGGCGGATCAAGGATGCGCTTAGTATCTTGGCTTTGCAGCGGGTGGCGTTGATGTAGCCTCGCTTTGCTCGTGTTGGGGAGTTGCTTCGCTCGTGTTGGGGAGTCGCTTCGCTCCTGTTGGGGGGCTCGCTTTGCTCGTGTTGGGGAGTCGCTTCGCTCCTGTTGGGGGCTTTGCGTTAGGGGAGCCCAACGCGCAGCCCCAACGGCCGCAGGCCTCCCAACGCGCAGCTCCCAACGGCCGCAGGCCCCCCAACGCGCAGCCCCCAACGGCCGAAGGCCTTCCCAACGCGCAGCCCCCAACGGCCGAAGGCCCCCCCCAACGCGAAGCCCCCAACGGCCGCAGGCCCCCCAACGCGCAGCCCCCAACGGCCGAAGGCCTTCCCAACGCGCAGCCCCCAACGGCCGAAGGCC
>JBGCFZ010000149.1:0-3120 GCA_045110355.1 Lewinella sp.
TCTTACGATGACTTTATCTATGTCAATTTCCTTGAAGTACTGAAGCATCATTGCCTCCAGCAAGTTGCGCTTTTCTTCTTTTATGGGAATCAGGTCTATTGACACGGAAGAAGTGTTTGATCTGGTGATGGTTGGAGGCTAATTATCAACCAGCTTAATAAACGACTCCAGCTCCGCCAAATGCGCCTCAAACGCCCTGCGGCCTTCGGGTGTAGCCCGATAGCTGGTTCGGGGTTTATCGTCGATGAATTTCTTTTCAACTTCGATCTGTTGTTCCTTCACCAGCGCCTTGAGGTGGCTGGCCAGGCTGCCGTCGGTAAGCTTTAGGGCATCGCGTAGGGCGACGAAGTCGGCCCAGTCGTTCACCATCAGGATGGCCATGATCCCCATCCGGCTGCGGTGGTTGAAAAGCTTGTTCAGGCCCCCGATGGAGACCTTAGTAATGGTGGGCGCATTTTTCATTTGAGGTCATATTTGCGGTACATCCAAATGCCGTAGGCAATGTGCAGTACTCCGAAGCCCAGGGCCCAGAAGTGCAGTCCGTAACCGATGAAGAAACAGGAGATGAGCCCAAGGGCAATCTCCAGGTAACCGAGGTAACTGAGTTCTTCGCGAGCGTAGCCACTGCCGTTGAGCAGGCTCAGGCCGTAAAAGATCAGCGTAGCGGGGCCAATAAAACCACCGTGTTCGTGGTAAATCAGGGCCAGGCAGAAAATGCCGCCGACCGCTAGGGGAAATAATAAGTGCCAGGCGAGCTGGTACGTTTTTTTGTGGAAAAGTTCCTGGCCGAGGCTTTTGGCTCGTCGGACGGTAAAGAAGTAACCGCAACAGACGGCGCCCGTAAATACCCCTCCGGCAACGAGGACCAGAAAGGGGAAAGGGGAAATACCCCATGGGTGATCGGTCATCCCCATCGTCTTGCTGATGAAAATCAATTCATGACCAGCTGCCCATTGGTAAGCCACCACCACCGTACAACCCGCCAGGGCAAACAGCCCCGCACCAACGCCCGACAGGCCACTCAGGCCCATGAAATACCGTGACCGCTCCATCAAAGAGCGAATCTCGCGTAGGTCATTAATTGGGTTTGCAATCGCTTTTGGCATAAAGTGCTTTGATATGCAAAGTTAGTTCGTGGAGAGCGAAAAAGCAAATAATGTTTAGTGTCTTTGGGCATTACTCTGGCGCGGCCGCAGGTGCAAATAAAGTTGAAGGAGCAAAATGGGGTTTCGATAATTGCTGGTCAGGCGTTAGATTTGGGGTACTAACCCCAAATTTATGACCAAGCAAAACACCCTTCTGCCACTTTTGGCGGCTTTCCTTTTACCCGTATTCCTAACCGCTCAATCCCCGCTCTACTTCCCCGATGATCCGGCGCTAACCCCCGACGGCAAGACGATCATCTTCGCCTATAACGGAGATTTGTGGCAAGTGGCAGCGACGGGAGGTGGCGCTAATCGCCTTACTGCCCTTGACGGTGCGGAAAGCCACCCCAGGGTTTCCCCCGACGGGAAAATGCTCGCATTTACTTCCACCCAGTACGGTAATAGTGACGTTTACGTGATGCCCATGGCCGGCGGTGCCATCCAACAGCTCACCTATCACCAGGCTGCAGATGTAGTAACCACCTGGAGTTGGGACAGCAAAGACATTTACTTTACTTCCAGCCGCTATAATGGCGGAACCACCTTTACCATCGCCGCCTCAGGCGGCACCCCAAAGCAATTGGTAAGTCACTATTTCAATACCTTTCACAACGTCGTACCCATACCGGGGTCCGACAGCTTCCTCTTTAATGAGAGTGGAGAAAGCAGCAGGTCCGTTAATCGTAAAGGCTATAAAGGGCCCTATAATCCGGAGATTAAACGCTGGAATACCAGCGCCAAATCCGTCGATGTGCTGACCAATTGGGAAGGTAAAGACATGTGGCCAATGATTGATAAAAACGGTAAGATGTATTTCGCCTCGGACCGCGACAATGGCGAATACAACCTCTACGCCCTAAGCGCAGAAGGAAAAACAAAACGATTGACAAAACATAAGACCTCCGTTTTTGATCCGGCGATAAGTGCTGATGGTTCTACCGTCGTTTACATCCGGGACTACCAACTGGAAACCGTCAACGTCGCCTCCGGCAAGACCTTTCGCGTTCCGGTAACACTTAATGCCTTTGCTGGCCTGGCGAAAACCGAAGACTTCAGTACCGACGGTAACGTCAGTTATTTCGACGTAGCCCGTGACGGTAAGAAGTTGGCCATCGTTTCCCGCGGAGAACTTTTCGTCTCCGATATCGGGGGCAAATTCGTCCGCCAAATCCAAACCGGCCCCGAACGGGTGCTGGAGGTGAAATGGCTCAAGGATGGCAAAACCCTCCTTTTCAACCAGACGCACGAAGGTTACCAAAACCTCTGGACGGTCGCTGCGGATGGCTCCGGAAAACCCGTTCGTCGTACCACCAATACCCGCAACAACCGTAACCTGGAAATGAGTCATGATACGAGCCACGTTGCCTACCTGAGTGGCCGGGACGAAGTTCGGGTCATGGACCTCAACGATTTCTCCGTCCGGACGGCAGCAAAACAGGAAGTATGGTTCCGGGGCTCGCTTCCCCGCTGGTCGCCAGATGACCGCTACCTGATGTTTACCGGGTTCATTGATTTTGAAGAAGATATTTTCCTGATTGATACCAGGGAGAAGGACCGTTTGATCAACCTGACGAAGACCGGGGTTATGGAAACGGAACCCATCTGGAGTCCGGATGGAAAATACATCTATTTTACCTCTGCACGCCATCAGCCACAGTATCCGCGGGGTGGGGGAGACGTCAACTTGTACCGCCTACCCCTGCAGGAGTATGACCGCCCTTTCCGTGCTGAAAAATTTGATGCACTCTTCGCTGAAAAGGATGAGGGAAAGAGTAAGAAAGACTCCGTAGTAGTGGAGATTGACTTCACTAATATTATGGATAGGATGGAGCGTGTAGGTCCTTCTTTTGGCCGGCAGAGCGGTGCTTTTGTGGTCGCAAAAGGAGACCAGACAATTGTGCTCTACGGTTCAAACCACGAAGGAACCGGTGGGTTTTACAAAACGGTGTACGAACCTTTCGAGAATCCGAAAACC